>JADHNM010000008.1 GCA_016779505.1 SAR86 cluster bacterium | reverse complement strand
GATCTTCAATTCTTGAATTAGTGCAAGAACCAATAAAAATCCTATCAAAACTTAAATCTTGAAGAGTTTTTGAATCATTCAGACCCATGTAAGTTTTTGCAAGTGATAAATTTTCATGGCTTCTATCATCAACATCCTCTTCGGTGGGGATAGCTGCATCAAAATCTATGGTCATTTCAGGTGAAGTGCCCCAAGTAACTTGAGGTTTAATCTCAGAAACATCAATATTTATTGTTTTATCAAAATTTGCATCTGGATCTGATTTTAAAGTCTTCCAATATTCGCTGGCTTTATTGAACATTGAATCTGATAGATTGGCGTGTTTCTTCACATAATCAACAGTGGTTGAATCAACCTCAGTGAGACCAACCTTTGCTCCAGCCTCAATAGCCATATTACAAATTGTCATTCTTGATTCCATTGATACAGATGAGATATATGAGCCAGAAAACTCTATAGCGTGCCCAGTTCCTCCGGCAGTTCCGATTAGCTTAATTAAATGTAAAACAATGTCTTTTGAGGTAACTCCTCTTTGAGGGAGGCCATTAAAATTAACTTGCATGTTTTTTAACTTAGTAATTTTCAAACATTGAGTAGCTAAAACATGCTCAACCTCAGAAGTCCCTATTCCCATAGCTAAACACCCAAATGCTCCGTGAGTTGAAGTGTGAGAGTCGCCACACACAATTGTCATTCCTGGCAATGTGTAACCTAACTCTGGACCCATTACATGAACAATACCTTGTTTGTTTGAGGTTATATCAAATTGATGGATGCCAAAACTGTTACAATTTTTATCAAGTTCAACTACTTGAATTTTAGCCACCTCATCTTTAATTGATGCAGCATCAAAACCATTACCTCGATCAGTTGGAACATTATGGTCAGGAGTAGCAACATTTGCATCCAATCGCCATGGTTTTAACTTTTTATGCCTAAGGCCCTCGAAAGCTTGTGGTGAAGTAACCTCATGGAGGTAGTGTCTATCAATATAAATTAATGACTCATCAGCATCATCAGTCTGGACTAGATGCTCATTCCAAAGCTTGTCATATAAAGTAAAAGGCATGCTATTTCTTAAATGGAGAAGATTGATCAATCATTCCGCACTGTGCTTCATTTCTTAATAAATGATCCATGACAACTAAATTGACCATTGCTTCGGCTATAGGAACCGCTCTAATTCCAACACAAGGATCATGTCTGCCAGTTACTTCAACCTCGACTTCTTTGCCGGCGGCATTAATTGTTTGACCTTTTGGTTTGATGCTAGATGTTGGCTTAATAATAAATTCAAGCTCTATCAAGTCACCATTTGTGATTCCGCCCAAAATACCTCCAGCATTATTTGATTTAAAGCCATCTGATGTCATTTCATCTCGGACCTCAGAACCTTTAAGATCAAGCATATTATGAGTATTTCCAATACTGACAGATTTCACGGCATTAATACTCATAATGGCTTTTGCTAAATCTGCGTCAAACTTGTCAAAAACAGGCTCACCAAGACCAATCGGACAATTAGTTACTCTTATACCAAGTTTTGCTCCCACTGAATCACCCTCTTCAATCAACTTAGCAAACATAACATCCAAATCTTCTAATTTAGACTTGTCTGCAAAAAAATACTTGTTAGATTTCGCATTTAATAAATTAATATCATCTGCTGATATAGAACCTATTTGACTAACATAACCATCAACATGAATATCATGTAAATTAAGATATTTTTTAGCTATTGAGCCAGCTGCTACTCTCATTGCCGTTTCCCTGGCACTTGATCGACCGCCGCCTCTATAGTCTCGATGACCATATTTAGCTTGATAGGTTATATCAGCATGATTAGGGCGAAAAACATCTTTGATGTTCGAGTAATCTTTTGATCTTTGATCTTGATTGTAAATAATTAAACTAATTGGAGTTCCTAAAGTCTTACCCTCAAATACGCCTGACAAAATTTCCACGACATCATCTTCTTTTCTTTGTGTTGTTACATCAGACTGACCAGGTTTTCTGAGATTTAGTTCAGATTGAATGTCATCAGTTGAAATTTCTAATTGGGGCGGACAACCATCTATAATGCACCCAAGTGCCTTCCCATGGCTTTCTCCATAAGTTGTAACTTGAAATAATTTTCCAAATGTATTCCCTGACATACGCAGAATTATAGACTAAAAAGTTTAATAGAGCCTATCTAAGGCTTGATAGTCCGCCATCAATGCTAATTGTTTGACCGGTAATCCAATCTTCTTTGGCAGAGAAAAGGTTATATATAATCTTAGCAATCTTAACTGGATCTCCAATGGTATTGAGTGGATGCCTTGCTTCGGAGGATTGTAATTTTTTTTCATTATTAAGAAGGTGTTCAGCCAATGGAGTATTGGTTAAGGATGGGGCCACACAATTTATAGCTACTCTGGGCGCAAGCTCAGAAGCAAGACTTCTAGCAAAGCCTTCTAGGGCAGCCTTGGATGCTGAAATGGAAGAATGAAATGTCATTCCACTCTTGGCAGCCACAGAAGAGATAAAAACAACCGAGGCTCCATCATCTTTTTTTAGATTGGGTAAGACTTTTTTTATGATATTAAAAGCACCCTCAACATTAATTCTAAAATCTTCCCTAATATCAGAAATATCCATTCTTTGAATTGATTTAAGCGAAATAGAGCCTGGACAATAAAGCAATGCATCAATCGAGTCTGGCAAAGTATCTAGTCCTGACAAATCTTCATTTGGATCTAATTGAATGAAGTTCTCTAAAGGCAGATCTATTGTCGATCTCGAAGTTGCAATAACGTTATCACCTTTTGCATTGGATAGCTTAATAACTTCCTGACCAATGAGAGAATTGCCACCTATTACTAAGATATTTTTTTGCATGATTAAGAAATATTTTTACTAGAAGCTATTACAATATATTTGTGATGATAAAAAAAATTTCAAGTGCTAGTTTGCTCTTTGCTATCTTAAGCATGCTCCTGAGTTCTTGCTCAATACTTGAAAAGAATTCAACTTTTGAAATTAGCAATCAATACAATGTTGACATTAATAGAGATTTTTGGGGTGTTCCATATATCAAAGGTCAGACTGATCAAGATGTTGCATATGGAATAGGGTTGGTTCATGCAGAAGATGCATACGAGGATCTTGTGGAGTTGATGCCTTTATATCGAGGTCAAAATGCAATTTATAACGGTCTTGATAGCATTGATACTGACTACCTAGTTAGGTTATTAAAAGTTCATTCAAAGGTAAGAAATATTGGGAAGAAGCAACTTTCTCAAAATATACTTTCCATGGCTCAAGCATATGCAGATGGTGTAAACATGTATGCAAATAAACATCCAGAAAAAGTTAACCCTTCGCTTCATCCAATTACTCAAGAGGATGTGCTTGCCGGATCATACATTCAGCATCTTTTTTTTGCAGGTTTAGATAGAGACTTAGCGCAGATGGCTGCAAGAGATAAAACATCAATTCCAACCGGCTCGAATGCTATAGCCATTAACTCAATCAAAGCAGATGCAAATGCTGCTTACCTTCTAATTAATTCACATCAACCCTTGTCCGGGCCAGTTGGTTGGTATGAATTAAATATCGAAAGTAAATCAGGATGGCATGGGCATGGTGGTAACTTTCCTGGATCTTTTTTAATTAATGTTGGCTTTAATAAAGATATTGGTTGGGGTGCGACTGTTAATCGCCCTGATGTAATGGATATATTTGAACTCACAATTAATCCAGAGAATTCAAATCAATATCTGCTGGATGATAAATGGGAATCTTTTGAGGTTGAAGAGGATTATTTAGCATTTAAACTATTTGGTTTTTTAAAATTACGTACAAAGCAAAAATTTAGATACTCAAAGTTTGGTCCTGTCTTAGAAATGAAGGGAAGCTATTTTGCTCTTAGGCACATAAACCAGAATTCTTTTAATGAAATCGAGGGATGGTATGAAATAGGCAACTCAACCAATGTATATGAATTTGAAAAACAACTTGCAAAAAGAAAAATACCTAGCTTTAACTTTGTAACTATGGATTCTAATAGGAATATTGGATATTTTTACAATGGAAGAATTCCCATCAGAGCTGACGCTCCAAAAGCAAGACAAATTTTAAGAAGCTCGAGTTCAAATGATATTTGGGATGACGACAAATTGGTTCATAACCTACCTAAGTTTATCAATCCCTCTAATGGATGGATTCAAAGCACCAATCAAAATCCATTTTCTGTGATGGGAAATCATTCGTTGAAAATGAAATCAATGAAAAAAAATGTTCATTTTGAACAGAGACTGACAAATAGATCCTTTGTAGCGAATGAACTTCTTTCCTCAAACGAAACCATTGATTTGGATCGATTTATTCAAATTAAATTTGATAACTCATACTCAAAGAATTCAAGGCAATATAAATATCTGGAATCAATTGCTCAATATGACGCAAACCTTGAACTGGCATTGAAAAATTGGAATAGAAAAACTGATATCAAGAATACCAATGCTGCTTTAGGAATGTGCTTTATGGCGCAAGAGTGGATTTCGGAAATGAATAGCAAACCTACCCCCTCATACAAATCAGCAAAACAAGAATGCGATAACCTTTTTCAGAAAATTCAAAGAAGCTCCTCTGATCAGTGGGGTTTAATCAATACCATTTCTAGAGGGTCAAGAACTTACCCAATTCAAGGCTCGGTTGATACCTTAAGAGCTGTATATGGATCACCTAATTCAAAAACTAAGAGTTTAAATATGTCCGGAGGTGATGGTTTGTTTTTTATTATCGCCGAAGACGACAATGGCAAAACAATTTACGGCATGCACAACTATGGATCATCTAGAAATGAGTCTTCTGTCCATTATTCTGACCAAACGTTCTTATTCAGCCAAGAAGCTCTTAGGTTTATTCCAACAAGCCTTTAAAAAGAATTTTCTTCAACAGTAAATAACTCTTGGAAATCTAAGACACTCATAGATTCAAGTGCATCTTGATCAAGGCATTTAGCTAAAATAGCGTTAACTTTTTTATTATCAAAAATCTTACCCAGATTATTCTCAAATTTCTTTTCTAAAACAGGAATTCCCTCCTCTCTTCGACGCTTGTGTCCTATGGGATACTCGACCTCAATAGCATCTGTTGAAGACCCATCATGAAAGAATATTTGTATTTTATTTGCGATTGATCTTTTGTCAGCTTCCAAGTACTCGTCTGTATATCGCTTATCTTCTTTAATTATCATCTTCTCTCTAAGCTCATCAACTCTTGGGTCGCTAGCAACATCATCTTCATAATGTTCAGCAATAAGATCTCCATGGATTAACCCTATTGCAATCATGTATTGCAAACAGTGATCTCTATCAGCTGGATTATTGAGTTGCCCAGATTTAGAGATGATTCTGATTGCAGATTCATGAGTTGTAACCTCTATATTAGCTATTTCATCAAGCCTGTCTTTGATTTGAGGATGCAATGTAACTGCGGCCTCTACGGCTGTTTGTGCATGAAATTCTGCAGGAAAGCTAATTTTAAAAAGAACATTTTCCATCACATATGAACCAAAAGGTTGGCTGAGAGACAATTTTTCTCCTTTGAATGAAACATTTTCAAAGCCCCATGTTGGAGCTGATAAAACGCTTGGATAACCCATTTCACCAGAAAGAGTTATAAGAGCAAGTCTAACTGCTCTACTGGTTGCATCGCCGGCAGCCCAGCTTTTTCTAGAACCAGCATTAGGTGCATGACGATATGTCCTAAGACTTTGACCATCTACCCAAGCTTGACTTACGGCATCCATGATTTGATCAGTGTTCCCACCAAGCAATTTCGTGACAACAGCTGTTGATGCAACTTTTACAAGCACAACATGATCCAAACCAACTCTATTAAAACTATTTGTAAGAGCTAAAACTCCTTGGATTTCGTGAGCCATTATCATGCACTCTAAAACATCTCTCATTGTTAGAGGATCTTTACCAGCTGCAACCTTTTCTTGGGAGACATAATCTGCTACTGCAAGAATTGCACCAAGATTGTCTGAGGGATGACCCCATTCAGCAGCTAACCAGGTATCGTTGTAATCAAGCCATCTGATAATACAACCAATATCAAAAGCCCCTTTTACGGGATCAAGAAGAAAGTTGGTTCCGGGAACCCTCACTCCTCTTGGTACAGTAGTGCCTGGAATAATAGGTCCTAGCATTTTTGTGCATGCAGGAAAAGTTAATGCCAATAAACCACATCCAATAGTATCTATAAGACAATTTCTTGCAGTTGAAAGTGCAAGCTCAGAGTTTATGTCCTGCTTTGAAACATACTCTGCAATTTCTACAAGCAAAGAGTCAGGACCTGACCTTATATTCAGCTCAACATTATTTGACATGATTTACTCCCTATCTTCGAGATCAACCCATACAGCGGTCTCAGGACCAGTATATTCTGCGCTAGGTCTAATAATTCTATTATTAGCTCTTTGCTCCATGCAATGAGCAGTCCAGCCTGTAACTCGTGACATTACAAAAATTGGAGTAAATAGTTTTGTTGGGATTCCTAAATAAAAGTATGCTGAAGCATGAAAAAAATCTGCATTAGGAAATAATCTCTTCTCATCCCACATCACCTGCTCAACCTCCTCAGAAACCTGATACAGAGAGTCATCACCATATTCTTGAGATAATTCTTTAGAAAATTCTTTTATCACAGCATTTCTTGGATCTCTTTCCGAGTAAATTGCATGGCCAAAGCCCATAATCTTGCCTTTATTAGCAAGCATATCCAAAATATTTGTTTTTGCTTCTTCGCGTGTCTTCCAATTCTCAATCATCTCCATCGCAGCCTCATTGGCGCCTCCATGCAAAGGACCCTTCAGAGAACCTATTGCAGCAACAACACATGAAAAAATATCTGACATTGTCGAAGCGCAAACCCTAGCAGTGAAAGTAGAAGCATTAAATTCATGCTCAGCATACAAGACTAAGGATGCATCCATTACGCGTCTATGAAGATCTGACGGAGTCTTGCCATGAAGGATATGTAAGAAATGACCTGCCATTGTTTCTTCATCATTAACAAGACTAATATCTTCACCATCATGAGAAAATTTATACCAATAGGTAACAATTGAGGGCATGGTTGCAACCATTCGATTGATAGAATCCATTTGTGCATCCATTGACTCTTCAGGCTCTAGGTTTCCTAACATAGAGCATCCAGTTGCCATGACTGCCATTGGATGAGCCGATGCTGGTATTTCTCTAAGAACCTTCTTCAATGAATCAGGAAGATCTCTTAAACTTTTTAATAAGGATTTGTAATCTGATAATTCTGATGTATTGGGTAATTTGCCATACAGAAGAAGGTAAGCAACTTCCTCAAATGTACCTTTTTCAGCCAATGTTTCAATTTTATGTCCCCTGTAAGCCAAACCTTCTTCTTGGCCAACAGTGCAAAGTGATGTTTCACCCGCAACTTGACCACGAAGTCCAGCGCCTTCTAACTTCTTAACCATTTACTTATTCTCCTTCCTTTTAAATAATTCATCTAATTTTTGCTCAAATGAATGATAGTTTAAATACTTATACAGTTCATCTCTTGTCTGCATCATCTCAACTGAATTTGCTTGTGATCCATTTTCAGCAATATCTTGATAAACAGACTCTGCAGCTTTATTCATTGCTCTAAAAGCCGATAATGGAAATAGCATTATATCAACTCCAACTGATGCAAGCTCCTTCGCAGTAAAAAGAGGTGTTTTCCCAAACTCGGTAATATTTGCTAAAACTGGAACTTCTAATGCATCTTTTAATAGCTTGTAATCCTCCAAGCTAGATACTGCCTCTAAAAATAATCCATCTGCTCCAGCTTCAATATATTCCTTACATCGGTCAATCGCGCCCTCCATTCCCTCAGTTGCATAAGAATCTGTTCTTGCCATGATAAAAAAACTTTCATCTGTTCGGCCATCAACAGCCGCTTTAATTCGATCACTCATTTCAATCTTATCAACAAGACTTTTATTTGGTCTGTGGCCACATCTTTTCTGAGTAACTTGATCTTCAATATGAACAGCAGCAACATCTGCGGCAATCATTTCTTTTATGGTTCTGCTTATACTAAATGCGCCCCCAAAGCCAGTATCAATGTCGATTAAAAGAGGTAGGCTTGTTGCTTGGGTGATTCTTCTTGAGTCTTCGGCAACATCATTTAATGTTGTGATAGCTAAATCAGGCAATCCAAAAGATGCATTTGCAACTCCAGCCCCAGAAAGATAAAGTGCTTTATGACCTGCATTTTCAGCCATTTTTGCACAATAAGCATTGACTGCACCAACAACCATTAAAGGATTGTTATCAGCTATGGCTTGTCTGAATTTTTTCCCCGGAGTATTCATTGGTTTGTATTGTACTTTGCCAAGGGTATGATTCCCAAATTAATTGTAGAATTTAATACCTCTAATAATTCGATCTTTGTTATTTTCTTGGCGCCATTTATTGGTATCCCTTAAGCTGTAGACACATCCACAGTATTCTTGTTGATAAAACTCTTCTCTCTTAGAAATTTCAATCATTCGGGAAGAGCCTCCTTTTTTTCGCCAATTAAAATCCCAATAATCAATATCTGCATATCTTTGTGCAGCTCTATTGCCAGATTCATTGATTTGATCCATATTTTTCCAACGAGAAATACCAAGGGTAGTCCCATATACCTTGAAACCATTTTCATGAGCGTAAAGAGCAGACCTCTCAAATCTCATGTCAAAACATTGAGTACATCTTTTACCCCTTTCAGGTTCATTCTCTAGACCCTTTATTCTCTCGAACCAGTTTTCTTTATCATAATCTGCATCTACAAAATCAAATCCAAGCTTGTCACAAAATCGTTTGTTTTCATCTTTTCGAATCTCGTATTCTTCTTGTGGATGAATGTTGGGATTATAAAAATAAACGGTTGTCTGAATATCGGATGCTGCAACAGCCTCCATAATCTCTCCAGCGCATGGTGCACAACAACTATGCAGCAAAAGTTTTTTTTCATCTCCGGGCATCTCCAGTTTCGGTCTGGAAAAATTATTTAGTGAAAAAGGATTATCCATAATTGTTAATCAAATTTCTTTAAAGCGTCTAATAGATCATGATATGTATTAAAAGAAGGTATGTCAGGCATTGAATTAGCAATAGCCTCTGGCGCATTGATAAAGAAGCCCTGGTCTGCAACTTCAAACATCTGCAAATCATTAAATGAATCTCCAGCAGCCAAGCACCTGTAACCCATGGATTGAAATCCTAAGATGGCTTGTTTTTTTGCCTGTAGATCTCTTAATTTATAGCCAAGAATATTATCCTCAGCATCTACATCAAGGGTGTGACAAAGCAGAAGAGGATAACCAAGCTTTTCCATTAATGGATATGCAATCTCATGAAAAGTATCAGACAAAATAACCACTTGAAATTCTTGCCTTACCTGATTCAAGAAATCTAGAGCTCCATCAAGTAAATCTAATTTCTTTGTTGCATTGATTATGTCAGCAAGCTTTAGATTGTGCTGATTCATGATTTCAATTCTGTAGTCCATGAGATCTGAGTATGATGGTATGTCTCTAGTAGTTTTGCTTAACTCAGAGATGCCCGAATCTATAGCAACCTGTTCCCATATCTCAGGAGTGAGGGTGCCTTCCATGTCAAAACAAACTATATCCATGATTAATTTTTATTTTTAATGCCGAATGGTACATGAGCTGAAGTAACTTTGGCAGATGCATCTGTAATATTTTGTTGCTGATCATCAAAGAAGATATCTGCTTCAAATGATTTTAAAAATTCTGACTTATTCATGCCTCCTAAAAAAAGAGACTCATCAATCCTAACTCCCCATTTCCTAAGCGTCTTAATGACTCGTTTGTGAGATGGAGCTGATCTTGCAGTGACAAGCGCTGTTCTAATTGGGTTAGCTCCGGAATCTAGTTCGGATTGAAGTTTATTCAGCTCGACTAAAAATGACTTGAATGGCCCAGCCTTTAGCATTGATTTTTTCTTACGCTCGTTATCTAAGAACGCTTTAAGACCCTCTTCTTCAAAAACTTTCTCAGATTCATCAGAAAAAATAACTGAATCTCCATCAAAAGCTATCTTAAGGAGATCACCGCCTTTAACTTTTTTCTTTGTTTTTGAGGGAATAATTCTTGCAGACGGAACATTATTTTCAATGGCCATCTTGACGTCATCTTTGCTACTAGACAAAAATAAATCTACTCCAAATGCCTTTACATATTTATATGGACTCTCTCCACCACAAAAAACCGCACGAGTTATATTTAGTTTATGAGCTTCAATTGAATTAAATACTCTAAGGCCAGTATCGGCTGTATTTCTTGATAACAGAATTACTTCAATCCTATCTGCTGTCTCATAAAGCTCATTAATTTTCAGAATTTTAGTCACGAGATTAAAAGCCTCACCTGGATCAAGAATTTCATTCTCATTTTGAATTTGATGATCGCGATAGGCCTCAATGCCATTTTTTTCAAAAATCTGATGACTTTGACTTAAGTCAAAAAGTGCTCTCGATGAAATTCCAATTACTAATTTTGAGTTCATATTTTTCAGAGGGTTGCAGTTATATATTAAAATTTATATACTGTAAAAATATACAGTATAATAAATAATATGAAAGAATTAACAAAACAACAATCAAAAGTTTTAGCTTGTGTTGAAGTTTATCTTAATAAAACTGGTTTTCCACCAACTCGAGCTGAAATATGTAAAGAGTTAGGCTTTAAATCGCCTAATGCGGCTGAAATGCATCTAAGAGCCCTTGAAAAGAAAGGCTACATCTCAATTCAAAGTGGATCTTCAAGAGGTATCTCTATTGTGAAAAGCCAACAATCTTTTGAACAAATTGGAGATCAAATGCCCGTTATTGGATTGGTTGCTGCAGGCTCTCCTACGCTTGCTGAGGAAAATATAGAAAAAAGAATTCCATGCGATCCAAATATGTTTTCCGATACTTTTGACTATTTTTTGAAAGTTAAGGGCCTGAGCATGATTGAAGCTGGCATTCATGAAGATGATTTGGTGGCAATTAAAAAAACAACTGATGTCAAAAATGGTGATCTAGTTGTGGTGAGGCTAGAAGATGAAGTAACTTTAAAATATTTCAAAAAAGCTGATCACAATCTTGAGTTAATTCCAGCAAATAAAGATTTCTCAACAATTAAAGTAGATCTAAGGGAACAAGAAGCATTTGTTGAGGGCAAGAGCGTGGGCCTAATTAGAACTCACTAATGAAGAACTACTGGTTTTTTTCTCAGGCTATTTTTCTCACTATCAAAAAAATCATCAAAATCAATTGAATTGCCACTAACACTTTCTATGCCAGCTCGAATCATTTCTTTGGCAACAGTAAGTTCAGTTCCATTTAAAAATTCCTTGGATTCACCTGAGAACTCAATTTTAACTATCGGATTTTCATGATCATCGGATCTTCTAAGGACGATGGTGCCGTCAGGAAGTTGAGTTAGTTCTAGATAATTAGACATATTTTTTATTCTTAAACTTTAACATCCTTCATGTAATAAATGAAAGGGTTCATTATTTATATGGGAACTAATTAAGATTAATCAAGGAAAAATTACTTGGAAACTTCAACCCACTTATCTCCATTATGGGAAGCAGTATTTCCAGTTTTTTTACCATCTTTTTCGGAGGCAAGATAATGCGTGTCCTCAACTTTGTTATATCTAATAATATAAGGATTTCCATCAATATCATGTTTGGGAGCATTTAAGAGATGAGTATGCTTGCCTTGATCTTCAAGATATTTGCAGGCATCAAGCAATGTTTCTTCGGTAACTACTTTATTAAACTCTTCAACAGATGGTGCGCGTGTTTCTCTGTTCTTCGGATATTTGCTAGCTGCTAAAAACAACCCCTTCATGCTATCTCTCAGTAAATAATTGTCTTCGAACTTCATGCAAGGAATATCTGTGGTAATTGGCTCCATAACTATAGGTTTAGGCTCTCCATTTCTTTGCAAGGCTCTGGTTGCACCGCAATTATCATTCATGCAGCCAAAATATTTACCAAATCTACCTGTTTTAAGTTGCATCTCAGATCCGCACTTATGACAAGAAAGTGTTGGGCCATCGTATCCTTTAATTTTAAATGTGCCCTCTTCCACTTCAAACCCATCACAATCAGGATTATTTGAACAAACATGCAATTTATGATTTTCATCCAAAAGATAATTGTCCATGCTCATATCACATTTAGGACAACGGCGTTTTGCAACCAAATGCTCTGCTTCCTCTTGATCATCAACGCTAACTGCTTCATCGCCTGAAATGAGGTTCAAGGTTTTTTTGCATTGATCATCACCTGGCAGGCTATAACCGGCACATCCAAGAAAAACTCCATTACTAGCATTCCTTATAGTTAGATTATTTTTTTTACATTCTGGACAATTGATATTTGTCTTCGTGGGAAGGTTAGGCACCATTCCATTATCTTCGTCCATTGCAGATATAAGGTCGTCTTGAAAAGCTGAATAATATGAATTCAAAACTTCTTTCCAATTTAATTCACCATTTGCAATTCTATCTAATTCATTTTCAAAATTAGCAGTAAAGCTATAATCCATTATGTCATCAAAGCTGCTGACCAACCTGTCTGTCACAATCATCCCTATTTTTTTAACAAAGAATCTTCTATTTTGAATTTCAACGTAACCACGATCTTGTATCGTAGAAATAATATTCGCATATGTTGAAGGCCTTCCAATTCCCCTCTTTTCCAATTCTTTTACTAATGCAGCTTCCGAAAACCTTGCTGGGGGCTTGGTGTACTTTTGTTTATTTTCTAGGTCTTTTAGAGTTAATGTTTGATTGACTTCAAGGGGAGGTAAAATATTGGCATCTTGATCATCAGATTTTGTCTTAACAATTCTTGTAAAGCCATCAAAAATAACTTCTCTTCCGGTTGCCGAAAAAATATATTCTTCCAATTGAATTTTTGCATTAGTTGCCAAATATTCTGCATCTGGTAACTGTGATCCAATAAATTGTTGCCAAATTAATTCATACAATCTTTTTTCTTCATCCGAGGAAGAGATTAAACCCTCAGATTTGGTTGATGCATTCGTAGGTCTTATTGCCTCATGAGCTTCTTGGGCATTTTCGCTGGAGGAATATATTCTTGGAGCATTTGTCATGTACTTGTCCCCAAGGTTGGTTTGAATATACATTCTTGCATCTGCAATTGATTCGGGTGATAAAGCAGGTGCATCAGTTCGCATGTATGTGATAAGGCCATTTTCATAAAGCTTTTGCGCTGTTCTCATGGTTCTTTTTACATTGAACCCTAGTCTTGTGCTTGCTGCTTGTTGCAATGTAGATGTAATAAATGGGGGTTTCGGTTTTGATTTAACTGGCTTTTGAGTGACCTCGCTTACAAGCAAATCTGAAGATTTAATAAGCTCCTCAATTTTTTTAGCCTCCGTGGCTTGCAACAATGGATCAGATTTTCTTCTATTGAGATTAAATTCAATGGCAGCATTTTTATCATTCTCTGCATTAAATGAAATCTCCCAAAACTCATCTGGCTTAAACTTTTGAATGCTATGCTCTCTTTCCACCAATAGCCTTAATGCTACAGATTGAACTCTTCCAGCTGATAAATTACGGGCGATTTTTGTCCATAAAAGCGGGGACAATTCAAAGCCAACAACCCTATCAAGAAATCTTCTTGCTTGCTGAGCCTCCACAAGACTTTCATCTATCTCTTTGGGATCTTGAAAAGATTCTAAAATTGCGTCTTTGGTAATTTGATTAAATCTAACTCTGGAATAATTAAATTTGTCTGCGCCCAGGGCCTCTTTAAGATGCCAAGCTATTGCCTCACCTTCTCTATCAAGGTCAGTTGCAAGAAAAATTGATTCTACAGATTTTGCAGCTGTTTTTAATTCTTTTATAACTTTTTCTTTTTCAGGAATGATTTCATAATTTGCAGCCCATCCATTATCAGGATCGACTCCCATTCTTCTAATGAGTCGCTTACGCTCATTGATCTTTTTTAATCTTCTTTTTTCATCTTCTGGAAGATCTTTAGGAATGGTGTTCCTCTGAGATGGTTTTTTAGACTTCCCCTTGGGAAGGTCTCTGATATGGCCAACACTGGATTTAACTATGTAGTCTGATCCTAAATATTTAGAAATAGTCTTAGCTTTAGCTGGCGATTCGACTATAACAAGAGTTTTTGACATAAATGGATTAAATAATTTTAAAAGTTCATATTTTCAATATAGCTTCCTTGATTCTTAGAAGCTCTTCAATACCAAGCATTTCATTCCAGACGATTGCTATATTGGACTGATAAAAAATAATTTCAAGTATAGAGGATGGTAATTGAGATATTTTTTCTTCAATTATTTCAAAGTTTTTTTCGTATTTTACTGAAATTGGATCATACAGCTCAAGATTATTTTCTCGCTTTATATAATGCAAATTTTTATATTCTGATAAATTTTTAATTTGATATATGGCAACTTGAGGATTCCAATTTTTAAATTTTTTTCGTAGCTCATTAGTTGATCCAATTTTAAAGCCTTCTTTTGCGGCATTCATTCTCAAAAGACTGACGGCTTTCATTTTTTTTGATGGTTTCAAAAAACTAATTGCTCCAACCAAAAAAAGAATAACAAATATAATAATTAAGGATTCCATGAAAAATCTTATCCCAGCAATTTCTTTACAATCTGGGGACCTTGATAAATAAAGCTGGTGTAGATTTGCACCAAGGAAGCTCCTAAGTCTAATTTTGAATTAAAGCTCTCTTTATTATCTACGCCGCCTACACCGATTTTAAATAAGCATGGGTCATGTGAATGGGCTATTTTTAAAAGATCATTAGATTTCGTAAATAGGGGTTTACCTGATAATCCTCCAATGAGATTATTACCTGTAGATTGCTTCAATCCCTCTTTTTTAACTGTGGTGTTAGAGGTGATAACTCCGTCAAATTCAAATCTTTGAATTGCAGATAAAATTACAGAGATAATTTTTTCATCTTCATCAGGAGAGAGTTTGATTAATATTGGGTTGGCGTATTGCATCTTTTTACGAGCCAGGCTCAAGGCTTCAAATAATGGTAAAAAATTTTCTTCTAGATGAAATGATCTTAAGTTAGGAGTATTGGGTGAAGAAATATTAATTGCAATATAATCTGCAAATGGACAGACCTTAGTAAAGCATTCAACATAATCATCAATTCTTTTTTGGCCTTCTGATGTCTTATTCGCACCAATGTTAATGCCTAGAACGCCTTCAAAAGTTCTCAGCTTTACTTTTTCAACCAAATAATCAACTCCTTTATTATTGAATCCCAGCCTATTGACAATTGCTCCTTGACTAGGAAAACGAAATATTCTCGGTTTTGGATTTCCTGGTTGAGCCAAGGGAGTAATTGTTCCTATTTCAATAAAACCAAAACCTAATGCGCCCAAAGAGTCTATGAAGTCTCCATTTTTATCAAGCCCTGCCGCAATCCCCAGCCTATTTCTAAAGGTTAAACCTTTAAATTCAATTGATTCGGAGGAATCTGTATATGGAAAAAACAGACCAATAAGATTCAGTTTATATAAAAAGTTTAGAGCATTTAATGCTACTAAGTGAGATATTTCAGGAGGCAGTAATCTTAAAAGCAATAATGCCAATTTCATTTAAAAGTTTCTGTATGCACGTTACTCATTGAACATGTCTTTGGCGAGATACTTAATAGCATTTACATAGCCATGCCTAGATCCGCAATCAAAATGTTCGCCCTCATACATATGTCCTACAACTTTTTCATCATCAAGCATAAGCTTAATTGCATCCGTAAGCTGTACTTCCCCTCCGACACTTGGGGCAAGATTATTTAAATATTTAAAGATTTTACTAGAAAGAACATATCTACCAACAACTGCTAAATTGGATGGCGCATTGGTCTTTGGTTTTTCAACAATGTCTTTTAAAAAAAATGTATTGTTTATCGAAATGGATTTATCGATAGAAATTACACCATATTTTTCTATTTCGTTTTCTGGCACTTCATTAACACCAATCACAGAGCATTGATGCTCCTTATAAGTTTCAATCAATTGGCTTATGCAAGATGGATTATTTATTATCAAATCGTCTGCAAGAATAATTGCAAAGGGCTCTTCTTGGATTAAATGCTCAGCATGCAAAATAGCATCCCCCAGACCATTTTGAGTTTTTTGTCTTACATAAGTAAATTTTATATCCTTAAAAATATCTCTATTGATTTTTTTAACAAAATCTTTTTTACCAGAATGTATTAGTTTTTCCTCAAGTTCAAAGTTTTGATCAAAATGATCTTCTATCGCTCTTTTCGTATGACTGGTAATAAAAATAATCTCAGTGATACCAGCATTTACTGCTTCTTCAACAGCATATTCTATTAATGGCTTATCAATTATTGGCAGCATTTCTTTTGGGATAGCTTTGGTAGCTGGCAAAAATCTAGTGCCGAGACCGGCGACAGGAAATACTGCTTTAGTAATTGTTTTCATTCAAGTTAAATCTTCAAAGTATATTTAGCTATTATGCCAAGAAAAAACCCAGCTATCATACCAACTAAATGGGCGATGTTAGCAACATTACCAAAACCAAAAACTTTTAATACTCCCGTGAAGCCGATTAAAAGCCAAATAAACATAAAAATATATAAAGCATTTGGTAGGTCATATCTTTGACCTCGGTTATCCAAATCTAATATAAAACAGTAACCCAAAAGACCATATACAGCACCACTCAACCCTCCAAAGAGATAATCTCCAGTCAAAAAATATTGGCCAAGATTGCTTGAAAGACCAACAAACAAGAATAAGGTTAAAAATATTCCTTTGCCATCAACGATTTCAATTTTTGAACCAAGGATGTATATCCACAAGCAATTAAATATTAGGTGAGTAAGTGAAAAATGCAGAAAAGTTGGAGTGATGAGTCTCCACCATTCCATGGAGACAAGAAAAGTATTTTCAAATGATGGATAAAAAGAAGATCCATTATTTTTCAGGAAAAGAAACGGCTCTAATAAACTACTAAAACCAAAATTTGTCACAAAACTTAGTAATACGGCAATTAAAATGATGTAAAAATACAAAGAACGAGTATTCAAGACTAACGGATTTTCTTGGTGGTAATGTCCAAACTCCAACCCAATTTTTCTCTGCAAGCTTCATAAAAATCATTGTTAGAAGGATGGATAATTTTTAAAGATGAATTTTTTTTAGAGATATGAATAGAATTATTATATTCAACAGGAATATCTTTCTGACCATCAACACAAACCATCGCATGATCTAGAGGTCCTTCAATTAACTGAATCTCCATCGATTTCTTGTTGGAAACTATTAAAGGTCTAGATGAAAGGCTCTGTGACATCATCGGAATAATATTCCAGATATTTAATTCTGGATGAACTATTGATCCCCCAGCAGATAATGCATATGCGGTTGATCCAGTAGGAGTAGCGACAATCAATCCATCTGAACGCTGCTCATATACAGTCTTGCCATCAATCAACAATCTATATCTCATGAGCTGAGCATAAGATCCTGAATGAATTAGCACCTCATTTAACCCAAAAATTTCTTGATCTGAGAATTGCGCTTCTACCAAACTTCTTTCTTCAAGAATGTAATCGCCATTAAAAACATCGCTTATAACTGATTCAAAATTTTCAATATTTACATCAGTAAGAAAACCAACAGCGCCCATATTGATCCCCAAGATTGGAATCTCAATTTCAATAAATTTTCTTGCAGCTCCTAATAATGTTCCATCCCCACCAAATACAATAATTAAATCGACTAAATTATTAAATTTTTTATAATCAACAACTTCTACACCTTCAAAGTCAATCTGATTAGTTGTATAAATAGATTTAGTATTGCTCAGCAGAACACTTAACATCCCATTGACTACCGATGATTCGTTAGATGAGAGGCTTTTTTTTAAAACAATGCCTATATTTTTAAACATGCGAGCAATTATACTCTTTGAAATCAATTTAAAAGCAAATTTGTGAGTACATTTCTTGAGATCATTAAGCTAGTCAAAGCTAGCAAACAGACAGTTATTCTTACTGGGGCTGGTATAAGCACTGAATCTGGACTGCCTGATTTTAGAAGCAAAGATGGTTTTTGGATTAAAAATAAACCTATTCAGTTTAATGAGTTTCTGCTTAGCAAGGAAAAACAAAGGCTATCTTGGAAAAGAAATATTGAGCTTCATTCGTTGCTTGAAAGAATCTTGCCAAATATAGGGCATGCTTTTGTTGAAAAAATTACTAATATGCAAAAAAACAATTTTTTAATAACCCAAAATATCGATGGCTTGCATCAAAAATCAGGAATCCCAGAAAATAAAATAATAGAAATTCATGGCAGCGCTATCAATGCTGCATGTTTGGAGTGTGATGCGAAACAAAATATATTAGATTTTCATGATGCTATTAAGCTCAATAGTCCACTACCAAAATGTAATAATTGTGGTGGAGTTGTAAAAGTAGCCACAATCTCATTTGGTCAGCCTATGAATGAAATAGATATGATGCGTGCCTCAAATATTGTCGAGGACAGTGATTTAATGATAGTCATGGGATCATCTTTAAAAGTATTGCCTGCAGGAAAACTACCAAATTTAGCAATGCAGACGGGGTCAAAACTTATTATTTTAAATAGAGATAAAACACGCTATGACGCAAAGGCGGATATAGTCATTAACGATGAGTTGAAAAATATATGTGGTAGATTAATGCAAGAACTTTAGTCGTGCATTAAGGCAGCTCTGCCAAGAATTTTACCATTTTTTAGATCATCTAAAGTTTGATTTGCTTCACATGCTGGTCTCTTTTCTACAGGGATTGGATCAACTTTTCCAGACCTAACTAACTCCATTAACTCTTTCATATCTCCAGGGCTGCCAGTGTATGATCCCTGAATTCCTCGTTCCATGATTGGAATTAATGGTAAAGGTAGCTTTAGCTCGCCGCCATATAGCCCAACAATAATGTACTTACCGCCCTTTCTTAAAAGATTTATTCCGAAAGCAGTTGACTGCTCTGAGCCAACAAAATCAATAGCAGCGGATGCATTACCGCCTGTAATTTCAAAAATTTTCATCATGGCATCCTCATCCATCGGATTGATAGCTGCAGAAGCACCGTTCTCAAGAGCTAATTTGAGTTTTTCCTCATCTACATCTACAACAATTGGATTGCAGTTAAAGGCTGCCTTGGCAATCTGTAACCCCATCATGCCAACACCTCCAACACCAATAATTATTAAATCATTGTCAGCACGATATGGAGCAGCTTTTTTAAGGGCGCTGTAAGCTGTAAGACCTGAGCAAGCATAACTTCCTGCTAAATGTTCAGGTGTATCTCCTGCATCATGCAAGTATTTTGAATCTGGAACTACAACATGATCACCAAAACCGCCTGGCTGCATAACGCCAATAACAGGACCTGCATTACATAAATGCTCATCGCCACTAGAACAAACTTCACAATTGCTGCAACCTATCCATGGATAAACAATTCTTTTATCACCAACAGTCACGTTGGTTGCCTCTGGGCCTACTGCGACAACTTCACCAAAAACTTCATGCCCCAAAGTGAATGGATTAGGTACAGGAACAGGTAATTCATTGCCTCCGCCCAAATCAAATGCGCCCGAGTGAATATGTACATCAGAGTGACACACACCGCAAGCTATGGTTTTAACAATTACCTGACTGCCGGTTGGCTCAGGTGTTGGAGACTCGACCTCTACGAGCGGCTTTCCAGGCTCTGGAACTTGGTATGATTTCATATTTTAAATTACCAAAAAAATAATTACTTGATTATAATAACCCCTCTTTAAATAAGCGCAAGCAATCAAAAAATATGGAACATTTAGAACAATTTAGGCAAGAGGTTAGAGATTGGTTAGAGGAAAATTGTCCTCCTTCTATGAGAACTCCTCTGGTGCCTGAAGAAGAAGTTTGGGGTGGCAGAAATGCAAAATACGTGAATCCTGAATCTAAATTATGGTTAGAGAGAATGGGTGAAAAGGGTTGGACTGCTCCTAATTTACCAAAAGAATATGGTGGCGGAGGCTTAGACAGAGACCAAACTAAAGTTTTACATCAGGAGCTCTTTAGAATTAAAGCAAGACCTGCGTTGAATAGCTTTGGCATTTGGATGTTGGCACCATGCATTATTGAATTTGGTTCAGAGGAGCAAAAAAGAGAACATCTTCCAAAAATTATCAAAGGTGAAATTAGATGGTGTCAAGGTTATTCCGAACCTGGCTCAGGATCTGATTTGGCCAGTCTCTCAACCAAAGCAGAAGACATGGGTGATCACTATCTAGTAAATGGTCAGAAAGTGTGGACTTCCTATGCTGACAAAGCAGATTGGATATTTGCCCTTGTAAGAACTGGTCCAAAAGAGCCAAAGCATAACGGAATTAGTTTTTTGCTTATCGATATGGCAACTGAAGGAGTCAGCACCAAGCCCATCACACTCATCAGTGGTAAATCGCCATTTTGTGAGACTTTTTTTGATAATGTAAAAGCTCCAAAAGAAAATCTTGTGGGAGTAGAAAATTCTGGATGGACTATAGCGAAGAAACTCTTGCAACATGAGAGAAACTTCATTTCCAACTTTGGTCTTGCTGGAGGTGGGACTGGATCTGGAGCAGATGTAGTAAACATAGCGAAGAAATATTTAGGCGAGGCTAACGGGCAAATAGCTAATCCAGCGCAAAGAGAAAATATAACATTACACAAAATGAAAGAGCACGCATTTGGATTGACTCTTCAGCGCTCTGGAGATGAGGGTGCAAAAGCCTCAGCTGCATCATCAATGTTCAAATACTATGGTACCGAGCATAATAAAGATCGCTATGAGCTTATGATTGCTGCCATGGGAAATAAAGGCTTAGGGTGGACCAATGAAGGTTTTTCAGATGATGAGCAAGCTATTACCAAAGCTTGGCTTAGAACTAAAGCTAATTCAATTGAGGGGGGAACCTCTGAAGTTCAGCTCAATGTTATTTCTAGAAGAGTTCTAGATCTCCCTAACTAAGGAACATATGAAATTAATACTTACAGAAGAACAACAGTTTTTAAAAGATACTGCTCAAAGTTTTGCCAGAGATAAAACTCCCGTGACTCATTTTAGAGAGTTACGAGATAGCGATAACAGCCAATGCTGGGATGATGGTGTTTGGCAAGAAATGGTTGAGCTAGGCTGGTCTGGAATTCTTGTTCCTGAAAAATTTGGTGGCTCTGAATTTGGGATGGCTGGTATCAGTGTAATCATGCAGGAATTAGGTAAAACCCTTACTCCCTCTCCCATATTATCAACATCCGTTCTTGGAGTTTCAGCTATCAATATGCTGGGCTCAGATGATCAAAAAGAGAATTATTTGCCAAAAATAGTGGCCGGTGAATTAACAACAGCTTTAGCAATAGACGAAGGAAATCATCATGATCCTTTTGCAATAGAAACTACCGCTATTCTTGATGGAGATCACTGGGTCCTGAATGGAAAAAAAGTGTTTGTTGTTGATGGCTCCAGCGCTGATACCATTTTAATAGTTGCCAGAACTTCTGGTAAATCTGGTGAATCTAATGGAATTTCAGTTTTTGTTGCAAGTAAAAAGATCGCTGGACTAGATGTGTCTAAGATCTCAACGGCGGATTCACGCAATTATGCAAACATAGAGATGTCTGACCTCAAGTTGGAGCAAAATGCATTGCTTGGAGAAAAAGACTTAGCGGGAGAAACAATTGAAAAAATTCTAGACTTAGGTCGAATAGCTATTTCAGCAGAGATGTTAGGAAACACTGAAGAAGCTTTTGAGGTAACGATTAATTACCTTAAAGAGAGAAAGCAATTTGGTGTTCAAATTGGTTCCTTCCAAGCACTTCAGCACAGAGCTGCAAAAATGTTTTGTGAGATTGAATTAACAAAATCAGCAGTTATTGCTGCCATGCATGCTGCAGATGAAAATTCAAATGAATTAGAAAGACTTTCAAGCCTGGCAAAGTTCCAAGCTGGTGAAACGCTTCACCTAGTAAGCAATGAAGCAATTCAGATGCATGGAGGTATAGGTGTAACCGATGAGTATGATATTGGTTTTTATCTGAAAAGAGCACGAGTAGCTGAACAGATCTTTGGAACCTCAGAGTTTCATCAAGCCAGGTATGCAGATATAAGCGGTTTCTAATGACCTCAATAACAACCTTGCTCGAGACAATGCGCATGCTTCGAGACAAGGATAACGGATGCCCATGGGATATTGAGCAGACTCTTGAGTCACTCTCTCCTTGCGTGGTCGAAGAAGCCTATGAAGTCGCAGATGCTATAGCTAGAAAAGATTATAATAATCTTAAAGAAGAGCTTGGAGATGTCTTGCTTCAAGTGGTATTTCATGCAGAAATAGCCAATGAATTAAAGTTATTTAACTTTGATGAGATAGTCGATACCTTAAATAAAAAATTAATTAGAAGACATCCACATGTCTTTGAAGATGCTCCCAAACCTCTATCAGCTCAAGAGCAAACTCAAGCATGGGATGCAATAAAGGCGCAAGAAAAAAACTCACAGGATACCCTCAATACCTTTGATGATATACCCTCCTCACTGCCTCCAATTTTAAAAGCAAAAAAAATACAAAAAAAAGCTAGCAAAAAAGGTTTTGACTGGAAAGAAAGCTTCGATGTTATTGAGAAAGTTGAAGAAGAATTAAAAGAGCTCAAGCTTGAGATTCAACAAAATAATAATGAAAATATTCAAGATGAATTAGGAGATTTGTTATTTTCCATTATCAACTTAAGCCGGCATTTAGAGATAGACGCAAGTGAAGCCATCAATCAAGCCAATCATAAATTTGTAAAGCGTTTTAGGCTGATGGAAGAAGAGATTTCCAAAGATAATCAGGAAATAGACAATCTAACCTCAGACGAGCTTGAAGAATTTTGGGTTAAAATAAAGTCTCATGAGTGAAATTAGAAGAT
Organism: SAR86 cluster bacterium; assembly: GCA_016779505.1. GTDB lineage: Bacteria > Pseudomonadota > Gammaproteobacteria > Magnimaribacterales > D2472 > D2472. Next base: position 1,539 of record JADHNM010000008.1, on the reverse strand, counting down.
TTTTTATAGGCATTCTTACCTTTTTTACAATTTTAATTATTCTAAGTTTTGCGGTTACCCTCTTAACAATCGTAAATATCCCCAGAATTATTCCAAATAAAAACTTAAAGGTTTCATGTGGCTCACTCTCAAATACGATGGGTAGTGCCACTGTTGCAAGCATCACAGCAGCTTTAAGAATATTGCATAAACTTGAATGGGATTTCCAAATACCCGAGGACGTGAATACTGATACTTGGTACATTGCTATGAGCAATCATCAGTCTTGGGCTGATATATTTATTTTATTGGCTGCAGGACATAAAAAAATCCCACTTTTAAAGTTCTTTATGAAAAAAGAATTACAGTGGATACCAATTATTTATTTAGTTCATAAAACAGTGGACATGCCTTTTTTGAATAGACATTCAAGGGTTCAAATTCAAGCAAATCCAGAATTAAAAAAAGTGGATTTTGAAAATGCAAAAATAGCTGCAAAAAGATTCTCTAGAAACCCCTCTACAGCATTCAGCTTCGCTGAAGGAACTAGATTTACAGGGCAAAAGCATGCTGAGCAAGAATCTCCCTACGCTAATCTATTAAAACCAAAAGTGGGAGCTCTTGCTATTGCATTATCAGGAATGCCTCAAGTAAATACCTTGGTTGATTTTACTGTGGTTTATGCATCTGAAAAAAGATCAACATGGGACTTCCTATGCGGAGACTTGAGCAAAGCAACGGTAGTGGCAAAGACATATTTGTTGCCTGAAAACCTTAAAAATAGATCTTTCGAAGAAGAAGATGATTACAGAAAAAGCTTCAAAACATTCGTTGATGCAATTTGGTTAGAGAAAGAGCAGACAATAAAAGATTTAGAGTTATAGCTTTTTATCTGCAACTAACCAGCCGTTTTGGTCAATGTAAATCCATTTACCTGAAGTCATAACCACGCTTCCAAAGGAAATTAAAACATTTTCAAAACCATGGTTTTTTTTATTTGTTTTCTGCGCAACCGCCCCTTTAGCAAAGATACCTATGGGAAGATTCTTCAGCTCCTCCACATCTCTAACGCAGCCATTAACAACAATACCTGCCCAATTATTTTTTACTGCAGATTCTGCAATTTGGTCTCCAATCATGGAGGCATGAGTTACACCAGAGGCATCAACAACCAAAACTTTATTTTTTCCTTCTCGAGAGAGAACTTCTTTCACCACAGAGTTATCGTCTGAGCAAGAAACTGTATATATCTCTCCTGAGATTGAATGCCTGCTTCCAAAGGATTGCAATGCAAGTTTACCAATTTGGATTTGCTCGGAATATTGATCAGACATATCTGGCAAAGAGGTCATAAATTTAGTTTTTCTATGGTGTTTAGTTTATCTATTATATCTATTCTTCTTGCATCTTTTTCCAAGTCTACCCAGGAAATCGATTGCGAAGCTTTTAATCTAATGACTTTTTGTGACTGAGAAATTTTTTCTTTCTCTAGAAAGTTTATAGCCTCTATAGCTGCAGGTCTATCATTGCAAACCAAAACCATGTTACATCCACTCTCTA
>JADHNM010000007.1 GCA_016779505.1 SAR86 cluster bacterium | reverse complement strand
GACATGGTAACTGCTGGTGGTACTAATGTTTGCACCCAAATTCTTAAAAAACGTTTAATTTCTTTTCTAATAAGGGTAATCAAAGAAACCAATATTTCATTTCTTCTTTTCATATTTAATTCTTCTTAACCATCTCGATAAACATTTCTTCTAGCCTATTTGATTCATTGCGCATGGATGAAACCTTTATACCCAGCTCTGATAATTGATCGAACAGATCGTTAATAGATTGATCCTTTTTAATCACAACATTTAATGTGGTTGAGTCTTCGAGAGTCATTGGAAAATTCGGTATAGAGGGAGGCTGGTCTAGTGATTGATTAATATCTAAAACAAATCCTTGAACATCAAGTCGGCTTAGAAGATCTTTCATTGAGGTATTTTCAACTAATTCACCATGATCAATGATGGCTATGTTTTTGCATAGCTGCTCAGCCTCTTCAAGATAGTGGGTTGTTAATATGATGGTAGTTCCTTGAGCATTAATCTCTTTTAAAAACTCCCACATCTCTCTTCTAAGCTCAATGTCAACTCCTGCTGTAGGCTCATCAAGTATTAAAAGCTTTGGCTCATGAATAAGTGCTTTTGCAATCATCAACCTTCGTTTAAATCCACCTGATAATGTCCTAGCCTGATCATTGCGCTTTTCCCAAAGACCTAGACGTTTAAGAGTAATTTCAGTTTTTAACAATGATTCTTTTAGCGGGATGCCGTAGAAGCCAGCTTGAGTGGTAACAATATCAATGACTTTCTCAAAATTATTAAAATTTATCTCTTGAGATACAACACCCAGTAAACGCTTGGCTTCAGGAAAATTTTCATCTGTGTCAATGTCAAAGATCTTTACTTTGCCAGCAGTCTTGGTAACTAAGGAGGCAATGATTCCAATCGTAGAAGATTTGCCAGCACCATTGGGACCCAGCAAGGCAAAAAAATCACCCTCTTTGACTGCAAGGTTGATGCCCTTCAAAGCAACGACATCTGAATTATATGTTTTTTTAAGATCAGTGATCTCAAGAGCAAATTGATTCATGCGCTTTCTTCTTCAAATCCATCAACAAAAACTGTCAATAATAAACCTATTAGAAGACCGACCCAGGCACTATAAAAAGTTATAAAGAATGCAATCAGAAGAGCTGTTGCCATTTCAGAATTCTTTTTTGGAATCGACATGGCGACATAGGCGCAAGCGAAGCCAGTAAGAATAAGTGTCAAAGTAAGAGCCATCACCATTAGTGGCTGCATGAGAGTCACAAAAGGCAAGGTGAAATACAAGAAAGGGATACCCATTAAATAATAAGAACCAATTCCATCGAAGATTGAGGGCATGTGTTTATGCCCCTTTTTCCATTGCTCAGCAACAACCACATGGACGCCTGTCCACAAAGCACCTTGAGTAGGAAAGAAAGGATTGATTAATGAAGCCAATAAATTTCTAATTCCAACAGAAAGATGTGATCTATTGAGATCAATGGGTAATTGCTCATCATCACGATGTTTTTGAGCATCTTTTAGAACTTCTGTAGCAGTAACAAGATCACCAAAAAGGAGCATATAACCAATGATTACAAGCGGTAAAGCATCGATGAACATCTGCAATGTCGGCAATCCAATGTAAAGTGGAGAAGTTTTTTCAATTAAACTCATAACTGCTGGAATCTTAAAACCCCACTCAATATTAAAAGTGACTTCACCCAGGAAGAAAGCAACCAAACCAGCAATTAAAAATCCTGGCAATAACCCCAAGGATCCAACAACTTCAAAAAATTTATTCTTAGCAGCAATACGTTTAAATGGATTGGAAAAAGTAGTTATAACGCATAAGGCTATTGCTACTGTCATAGATACAGGCTGCATAAGATAGGCATCAAAGTCCTCATAAAATACTTGGTAAAAAGCAGCTAAAGCAGCTCCTAAGATGATTCCCGCTTTTAATCCATTGGGAATTCGTTCAACCAATAACTTACCCCAGCCGGTTAAACCAAGAATTAAAATCAAAGCTGTAAATTCAAAACACATTGCGGCCATAAATTGAAAAGCTTCCGGGTTGTATCTGCAAACTCCATCAACGCAAACATCTGAACCTTCGGTCGGAACTCCATAATAGCCTGCTGCCGCTAAAGCACCCATTACAATAGGAACTGCAGGAGTAACCCAGCCAGGTGCCATTGGCTCACCAAAAATTAATGGTCCAGCTGAAATAAAAGTACCTGCAACCATGCTCAAAGCTACAGCTTCTTCAAAAGTCAAGCCAAGTTTCATAGCTAATGGAGCGGCTGCAAAAGCCGTGGCGCCAGAAATTACAAGACCTTGAAGAAATTCAGGAGCTCTAAATTTAATATGAATGAAAGGAATTCTTAGAGTGAATGGGCCCCACTTAATTCCATTATTTTGCGAAGTATTAATTGTATTCATTTTGATAGTTCTGACATCCCCTCTTCTAGTCCTTTTAATGTTAATGGAAACATTCTGTTATCCATCAGTTCTCTAATAATACATAAAGACGAAGTATAGTCCCAATGATCATCGGGCACAGGATTTAACCAAGCCACCCTATCAAAATGCCCACATAAACGTTTGATGGTTGCTCCACCGGGCTCCTCATTCCAGTGCTCAATGCTGCCTCCTGCATTCGTAATTTCATATGGAGCCATTGTGGCATCACCAACAAAGATAACTTTATAATCAGAGCTGTATTTATTGATAATATCTTGAACTAAGAACCTTTCTTGAGTTCTTCTTCTGTTGTCTTCCCACACAGATTCATAAACGCAATTATGAAAATAAAAATACTTTAAATGCTTGAATTCAGTTTTAAGGGCTGAAAAAAGCTCTTCACACAATTTTATATAAGGATCCATCGATCCTCCAACATCAAAGAAAATTAAAACCTTCACATGATTAGATCTCTCAGGAATCATATTAATATCTAGAATTCCTGCATTTCTAGCTGTTGACTTTATTGTGCCATCCATATCTAACTCAAGTTCAGTGCTTTGGCGTGCAAACTTTCTTAATCTTCTTAAAGCAACTTTGATATTTCGGGTTCCAATCTCAACAGAATCATCTAAATTTTGAAACTGTCTTTGTTCCCAAACTTTTACGGCCTTTTTATTGCCTCCTTCTCCACCTACTCTTACGCCCTCAGGATTATTTCCATTATTTCCAAATGGCGAGGTTCCATTGGTTCCTATCCACTTATTACCACCTTCGTGTCTTTCTTTTTGTTCTTCAAGCCTTTTTTTAAATTCCTCAAGCAGCTTTTCTAAACCTCCTAAAGATTGAATTTTTTTTAATTCTTCGGGATCTAATTCTTTTTCAAATGCTTTTCGCAGCCAGTCCTCAGGAATTAAAGCTTCAAAAATATCCTCTAAAGTCTCTATGCCCTTGAAATAGATCTCAAATGCCCTATCAAACTTGTCATAATTTTTCTCATCCTTTACAAGAACAGTTCTTGAAAGAAAATAAAAATCTTCCATATCAGCAAACGCTAGATTTTTTTCTAGAGCGCCTAATAAGTCAAGAAGTTCTCTTAACGTGCATGGAACACCAGATGATCGAACTGTATGAAATAAATTAATGAGCATTTATTTTGTTTGATCTCTCCTAGACATGAACGCAAGCCTTTCTAACAACTGAACATCTTGTTCATTTTTAAGTAAAGCACCATACAAAGGTGGTATTGCCTTTGATGTATCGGCATTCTTTAAGATTTCATCTGGAAGCTCATCAGACATTAGTAGCTTCAACCAATCAATTAATTCAGAGGTAGAGGGTTTTTTCTTCATGCCTGGTATTTTTCTAACATCAAAAAATAAATCTAAGGCATCTTTAACAAGAGTCTTTTTAATTTTAGGATAGTGAACTTTAACAATTCCTTCCATTGTTGAGCGATCTGGAAATTGGATATAATGAAAAAAACATCTTCTTAAAAATGCATCAGGAAGTTCTTTTTCGTTATTAGATGTGATGATAATTAGCGGTCTTTTCTTGGCTTTAATTGTCTCTCCAGTTTCATAACAATAAAACTCCATGCGATCGAGCTCTTGCAACAAGTCATTTGGAAACTCAATATCTGCTTTATCTATTTCATCAATAAGCAAGACAACTTGTTTGTCCGATTCAAAAGCTTCCCATAGCTTACCCTTTTTGATGTAATTCTTGATATCTTTTACTCTTTCATCGCCTAGTTGAGAATCCCTAAGCCTAGTTACAGCATCGTATTCATAAAGTCCCTGAGAAGCTTTTGTGGTTGACTTTATATGCCACTCAATTAATTCCATTCCAAGTGATTCAGCAACTTCAATTGCTAATAATGTTTTTCCAGTTCCTGGCTCTCCTTTAATAATTAAAGGTCTCTCCAAGGCTATTGTTGCGTTAACAGCCATGCTGAGATCTTCAGTTGACACATAATTTTTTGTACCAGTAAATTTCATTTGATTTCCTTTTTTGATTATGAAGAAATTTTTTCTTCTGATTTTAAGATTTTTGCAAGCTGCCTACTAGTAGCTACAAGGTTTCCATCCATATCCCATATATTACAATCTTGCTCAAAATATCCGTTACTGATGTCTTTTGCAAGACCATCAATAAATAATTGGTTTGTTTGGGGTAGTTGGCGGATATTACAGGTCAATGCAAGCGTGGGGACCCAACCCAAAGGGCCATATTTATTTTGAACAACAGGAGGCAAAATATCTGATAAATATGAAAGAACAAATGTGTCAGCAACTCCGCCTTGCAGTTCTATGTAAGCAGAACATCTGGCTTCAGCATTATTAGCAGAAAGTTCTCTATCCCACCATGCATGATCAGGATGAACGGACATATCTAATTGCTGAATAAATGAAGGAGTTGAGCCTAATTTAAAATTCTCATAATTCATAACTTTAAAATTATCCTGTGAAACAGAATTCATGATTTCAGGTAAAGGTGTTGCAAGACCTGAATAGCCTTTCATGTATTGAAAATCAGAGGATAAAGATGAGTACAAGCATGTTATCTTTGCGTTCTGAATTAATTTTACTTGTCCCATTGAAGAGCCTCTCGAGGTTCTAATAATTTCCACATGCAATTCAGCAGGCTCAGGTTCAGTTCTATCAAGGTAATATACATTTGAATTAATAGCGCTTGGATGAGGGAGCACTGATGTTAAAGCTTTATTCATCAATGCCAATAGATATCCTCCATGAGGTGTATTACCAACAAAATATCTTGAGTCAGGAGTAAAAGAAAAAACAGTGTCTGATACTTTTGTTAATTCTAAAGCTGATTGAAATTGTTCAAATTGGTTCATATTAAGAGATAATTACATCATTATTGTAATAGATAGAAATTAAAAATGGCTGGATTTATAGACATTGCTTGTAATTTTACTCATGACTCTTTTAAAGATAATTTAGAGACTGTAATTTTAAATGCAGAAATTGAGAAAGTTGAAAAGTTTGTACTGTTATGCGCTAGTTTAAAAGATCTAGAGCCTATAAAAAAAATTCAGAAATCAGCACCACAAAAATTTTTTATCTCAGCTGGGATTCACCCTCATCATGCCATTGAAGTCATTGATATAGATTATCAAGAACTTCTAAATAAACTAGCATCGATTTCTCCGAATGCAATTGGAGAAACTGGTTTAGATTATTATAGAAATATCTCCCCTCCCGATATACAAAGAGATTCATTTAAATTGCATATTGATATTGCAAAAGAACTAAATCTTCCCCTTTATTTGCATCAACGAGAATCGCACCAGGATTTTATAAAAATTATTAAAGAAAATTTTAATAACTTTCCACCATTTGTTGTTCATTGCTTTACAGGCACTCAAGCAGAGCTTAATGATTATCTAAATCTAGGAGCATACATAGGTTTAACTGGATGGATTTGTGATGCAAAACGCAATGTTGAGCTTCGTAAATCAATTAAGAATATACCTCTTGATAGATTGATGCTAGAAACTGACTGTCCGTATTTAATCCCTAAAAATCTTCCAGAAAAGCCTGCTAAAAATATTAACGAACCAAAATATTTACCTCATATAGCAAATGAAATCAGCGAGCTCATTGAAGTGGATATCGAGGAACTTCGCTCATCAACATACGAAAATGCAATGAGATTCTTTAACTAAAACAAGACCGATCTAAGTCAAACTTCTCACAAATTTCATCATTGTTTTGGCCGGCTTTGACTGAAGAATGCTTTATTTCAGTGGTTGTATCAGAGAATCGAGGAGCAGGTGCAGGCTGAATCACTCCATCAATCTCAACAAATGATTTTCTCGCTTTCATGTGATGGTGCTCTGGAGCTTCTGATAAACTTAAAATTGGAGCAACGCACGCATCAGACCCATCAAAAATATCCGCCCACTCATCTCGAGTTTTCTGTTTTATCGTCTCTTGCATTACTGCTTTAAGTTCTGGCCACTTATCTCGGTTCATTTGATCTTGAAACTTCGGATCTGAAATTTCCAATTTTTCCAACAAAACTGAATAAAACTGAGGCTCTATAGATCCAACAGCTAGAAATTTATTATCTGCACATTCATAAGAGTCGTAAAAATGTGCTGCGCCATCTAACATGTTTGATTCTCTCTCATCGCGCCAAAATCCAGCAGCTTTAAAGGCATAAAACATAGACATCAGCACTGAGGCTCCATCAACCATTGCCGCATCAACAACTTGACCTTTGCCTCCGTTCTTAATATTCAGTAAAGCAGAAACTATGCCCAAAGCCAAAAACATGCCTCCCCCTCCAAAATCACCCACTAAATTCAACGGAGGTGGCGGCGTCTCATTTTTTCTACCCATCGCTTCCAAGGCTCCAGTCAGGGCAATATAATTAATATCATGACCAGCGGTTTTTGCCAAAGGGCCATCTTGACCCCAGCCAGTCATCCTCCCGTAAACTAAATTTGAGTTTACTTCAAAGCAATCATCAGGACTCAAACCAAGCCGCTCCATTACTCCAGGTCTAAAACCTTCAATTAAGCCATCAACATTTTTTAATAATTTTTTAATTTCATTTACGGTGTTAGGATTCTTTAAATCAGCAGATAGAGATAATTTAGAGCGATGTTGAAAATCAATCGTATTACCTCGACCATGTTGAGAAGACCTATCTATTCGAATGATCTCCGCTCCGAGGTCTGCAAGAATCATTCCACAAAATGGACCCGGACCTATACCAACAAATTCAACAAGTGTAATACCTTTTAATGGACCAGACATCATGCCTCCGCAGTTTCAAACGCTTTAAAAAAATTCAGTAAAAATGGTAGCAAAGTTAACGATGCAAAAAAAGAAACTAACAGGGCAAAGGCAGTGAAAGCACCAAATAAGACTGTTGGAGTAAAATTTGATAAAGCAAAAACAGAGAAACCTGCGGCTATTGTTGTGGCTGTATAAAACACTGCCCTACCAACAGAATTATGAGAATTTATAATTCTCTCACCAGATACAGAACCTTGAACCTGAGCTTCGGTTTTATATCGGTACAAATAATGGATAGTATTATCAACAGCCATTCCAACACTGATTGCAGCAACAGTGATAGTCATCATGTCAAGAGGAATTCCAAGGATTCCAAGCATCCCCAAGACTGAACCAGCGGTAATCAAATTAGGCGCTAAGGCTATTAATGTAATTTTTATTGATCTAAAGAGGATTAATAACATTAAACCTATAGCCCCAAAAACTAATCCAAGAGATTTAATTTGCGATGAAAATAAAGACTGCAACATGTTGTTATATAGAACTGCTAGACCCGTAACCTCAAATTGATCAGGTTCTAGCTGAAATTTATTCTCCAAATCAAAATGTATTTTTTCAAGCAATTCTTTTCTATTGAGGTTTTTGGCAGACTCAAGGACTCTAGCTGAGATTCTAACTTTGGAGTCATCTTCATTGATATAAGAATATAAAAGAGTTTCTTTGATATCCTCAGGCAGCACAGATCTCAATAATGCTAACTCCAAGTCATTTAAATCATTGTTGTTATTAATCAATCTAGCTAATTTAATACCACTGGCTACACTCAGAACCTTACCCATTTCTGGAATGCTATCAAGGTAGTCATGAATAGATTCAAGTTTTGATAAAGAGCTGGCATTCCACCAGTATCCAGATGCTTCACTAGAATCATCTTCAAATAAATCATCTTCAAATAAATCATCGCCCTCAAACAATGAGCTTTCAAAAACCTCCTGCACTGGCTGATCGATTAAAATTTCTAGGGTTGCTGTTCCACCAAGTTCCTGATCCAGCAATAACATTCCCTGGTATATTTCAGTCTCTGGAGAAAAATAATCAATAAATCTATTTTCTACCTCTAATTTAGAGATTCCATAGAACATCGAAACTGAAATGAGTATAAAAAAAATTGCAATCTGATTCCCATTCTTGATAGTTAAAAAAGCTAACTTTGAGGGGATCTTTGTTATAAAATTTAATGAAGAGGTACTGTTAGATCTAATCAATAGCTTCATGGCAGCTGGCAAAAACGTGAATGTAAAAATAAAAGCAAAAAGCATTCCTACTGACATCATCTTTCCAAACTCTATAACCGGTTTAATATCTCCCATCATCAAAGATAAAAAGGCAATTGCTGTAGTCAACGCAGCAAATAAACAGGGCATAACCATTTGATTTAAAGTTATATATATAGCTCGATCTATTGATTCTTCGCTTTTACAAACCTCTATAAATCTAACCAGGACGTGAACAGTCAATGAGATAGTTAATATCAACAGCAGCGCAATAAAATTTGAAGAGATAACGCTTATCTTCCAATCCATCAAACCCAGAATACTTGCTGTGAAAACAGTTGTTACTAATGCATTGCTTAGGGGAAGAGCTACAAACCAAAGGTTTTGAAAAAAGAGATATAGCATTAAGCAAAAAACTAATGCCACTCCTGTACCAAACACAATTAGATCTGATTTAATAAAACTCATCATATCTGTTGCTATCATAGAGGCTCCACCAAGAAATAATGTTCCTGCTCCAGCATGCTCAGAGAGAAGAGCCCTAATCTCAGATATTAACTTGGCACGATCAACTGATTCAGAATCATTGATCTTAGAAATTTGCATATTGATATTTTGCAACTGCTTTTTATCATTCACAGTCGGATTTTCAATCTCCAATAATTCATATCTGGTTCGAATTAGATTTCTATATTCTGGATTCTCTTTAAGAGTAACCTGCATAGCGGTTGTGCCTCCAGATGGGCTGATAATAAGCTCCGAATAAACTGGATTATTAATAATCTCATCTTTTGCAGCAACCAAGTCAATGCCCGGCGTTTCTAATGTTTTAAGGTTATCCATTAAATCAGCCAAAGGTACTTTTGGTTGAAAGAATATCGGTGCATCAAGTAGCGTAAGAACTGAATCCACGTTTTGAAGTTTCTCTAAGGATTCATCAAGACTTTTTATAGTAGCCAATGCCTCAATGGAAAATAAATCAGAGTTAGGGGTAAATGTGATAATTAAGAAATCTGAATTCCCAAATGTCTCACCTGTTTCTCTATATATCTTGAAAGCTTCATCCCCTTCTATAACCAGGGCATCAGACGAGGCATCTAATTTAAAATTTTTCAGACCAATTGAAGTGAATAAAAAAATGATTGCCAGGAAGCCCAGAACCAACGATGGTCTTGAAAGTATGAGCTTGAAAAAATTCTGCATATTGAATGATTATTTTTTAGAACAGTCAGGTGATTTTAATATCACTGGATTTTTATCATATTCATCAATTGTAAATGCTTGAATTGATAATGCGTGGATTTTCTTCATGACTGCATTCAAAGCAGAGTATATATTTTGATGCCTCTTCACCTTGGACAAATGATTAAAATCGTTAGAGACAATTACCAGCTTAAAATGAGATTCTGAATTAGGGGGAACTTTATGCATAGAGCTCTCATTCTCTAAATATAGGTGCTCGACTGAAAATGCCATATTGAGATCTTCAATAATTGCTTCATGAATGCTCATTCTATTTAGCCTCCATACTTAATAAATATTTTTTATTCTCGGTACCTAGTGCAAATTGACCAATTGATTGATCTTGCTTGACTGCTCTATGACATGGAACGAATAAAGGGATTGGGTTCAGCTTACATGCAGTTCCAACCGCTCTATAGGCCTTTGGAGAGCCAATTTGCTCTGCAATAGCTTTATAGGATGATGTAGTTCCTCTTGGTATAGAACACAATGCATTCCAAACTGACAATTGAAAATCTGTTCCCTGAAGATCCATAGTTGGCAGAGATTGCAAGCCCCTGTTAGAAAAAAATAGATCAACACTCTTTTGCAAGTTATCATCTTTTGAATGTTTCGATTGACTTTGACCAATAAAAGATAGTTCTACAAGCCCTACATCATTATAGATAGCATCAAAAGAACCAATTGGTGAAGAGATGCTTTTAATGAACATAATGGTTATTTTAGCATTGGTATTTTAAAAATTTAGATAAAAAATGCTTGATGGTGCGGCATCCGAGATTCGAACTCGGACCATCTGCTTGGAAGGCAGATATACTAGCCATTATACTAATGCCGCTCTTTAGAGAAATCGTATATTACACTATCTTTGTATTAATCTTAAGAGAATTGAAGGCTCTTTTAAATTTTCATCAACATTTTTATTCAATTGGTTTAAAATTAATTATGATATTCGATTTTCAGCATCTCAAAACAGCTAATATCAATTACTTCTCTCATGGAATCAGGGTCATTAAGGTGTCCCTAATTCTAATTTCACTTGGCATCATAGGTATAATCCATGGCCTGCTTCCTTTTGTTTTTGTTGAGACCGTAAGTAATCGAGTCAAGAAAATTGCAGACGAAATGTCTCATTTTTAAACTATAACACTTGATATTGACGGTAAACACGCGATGACTTGCATGCAGACTGCTCTAACAACAGCTCTTGAATCTCCTTGCTAATCTCTAATTCTTGCCACAATTCTACAAAATCAACTCTGGACTCTAGAGATGAAAAAATATTAGTCCATTGAAAGTTACCCTTTGAATTTTCATTCTCAGAATAAAGAATATCAATGATGAAATTGTTTTTTATTAATGCATCATTAAATTGTTCAATGACAAGCTTCATTGTTGCGTAACTATAGTTGTCCCTATATTCACATTCTAAAATCTCTGCAATAACAGGAGATAGATTAATCATTTGATTTGTAATTCTTAGCGATCTACTTGAGACTGAAGACACATTACAATCAACAATATTATCAAAACTTAAGGCATCCAGCGTAAGAGAAAATTTTTCTAAGGATGTCTCATCTGCATGCTTTAATAATAGCTCAAAAGTTTGGGTTTCTATTGCATTCTCTATCACTGGAAACAAAAAATATAATTCATCTGTGCTATCTCCGGTTTGCGTATAGCTATTGACAAGTTTGGGTATAAATCTCTCAACGGAATTAAGCGTTTCACCAGAAACTAAAGCGCATCTTAGCGAAGATTTTTTAAACGTATATTCCGGTTTAATAAAATTACTAAGATCAAAATTAGAGTCATTAGTATCGCTGCTACAGCTAGCTAAAGATGCAAAAATAATTAAAACAATAAAGGATTTCAATTTAGGTAAAAAATATATAAACAGTGAGATAATAATATGATGAAAAATTATATATGCATACCAGTTATATCTTTATTCTTAAATTTGATCTTTTCGACAGAGGTTTTTGCTTACAAATATGGTCTAGGTTCTTGTTTAGACCAGAGTATTCGACAAGATATTTGGTCATCTATTCAAAAAGAAAATATTGATGGATTTATTTTTCTAGGAGATAACGTCTATGGTGACACGCCAAGTGGAAACCTCTCAAAAATGAAAACTGCATATAAAATTCAGCAAAGTAAATTGCCTAAATGGCTAATGAATGAGAAAGAAATACTAGCCATATGGGACGATCATGATTTTGGTATTAATGATGGTGGTGGAGACTACCCTTATAAGAAAGAAGCGCAAAAATTATTTTTAGACTTTTGGAAGATTTCTGACCTTGATCCAAGAAGCAACAGAGAAGGGATTTATTTCAAACAAACTAAACAAATTGAGGATATTGAAGTAGAGATAATTGGCTTAGATACTAGGTACTTTCGATCTCAGCTCAAAGGTAAAAAAAATCCATATCAACAAAATATGGATTCTGAAGCAACCATTCTAGGCGCAGATCAATGGATATGGTTAGAGAGATCTATCTACAATTCAACTGCAGACGTTATTGTGATTCTTTCATCTATTCAAATATTAGCTACAAATCACCCCTATGAAAAATGGGATAACTTCCCTTTAGAGAGAGAAAGATTGCTAAAATTAATTGCTAATGCATCACAAAATAAAATAATTCTTGCTGTTTCTGGTGATAGACATAGATCTGGTATCTATGAAAGCGATCATTTTGTTGAAATTACAGCTTCATCCTTAAATAAACCTGCATCAAAGAATATAGAAACAGATCCTTTGCTGCTTGGAGAAACATATCCCATAAAAAATTTTGGCACTTTAGATATCCAGCCAAGCAATAAAAGGATCACTCTCTCTATTCATGATCAAAATGGATTTAAGTTAAACTCTAAAATTATCAATCTTTATTAGTAAATTGTTATTTTTACTAATCTTTTAAGTTCTTTTAAAAGATAGTATCGTTAATAAACAAAATATGTAGTCCAAAAGAAATATGAAAAAAATTGCTTTATTGTTTGCTCTGTTAATCCCAAATTTTATAAGTGCGGATATTCTGCTTCATGTTGGTAACTTATTAGATACTGAAAATGGAGAAATCTCTAAAGCTGTAACTATTAGAGTTAAGGATAATACAATATTTGAGATCACCAAAGGTTATGCGGCACCAAAAAAAAATGATGAAGTTATTAACCTGAAAGAATCTTATGTTCTGCCTGGGTTTATGGATATGCATGTCCATCTTGCGCAAGAATATGTCCCAAAAGCAGAACGGGAGTCCAAGATTGAACCTGAATACAGAACATTATTTGCTGCAAATGCTGCATCAAAAACACTGATGGCTGGATTTACATCGGTGAGAAATCTTGGCGATGGAGGAATGGAAACTATTTCTCTAAAAAAGGCAATCGAGAAAGGGTTAGTAATTGGGCCAAGAATTTTTACATCAGGCAAAACCATCGCTACTACTGGCGGTCATGGAGATCCAACCAATGGAATGCCAAAAGATAATTATTCACCGCCTACTCCTGAAGAAGGAGTAATTGATAGCGCTGAAGATGCCATAAAGGCTGTTAGACAAAGATACAAAGACGGCACAGATGGAATCAAAATTACTGCTACTGGTGGAGTTTTAAGCGTTGCTAAATCTGGTGAAAATCCACAATTCACAGACGCTGAGCTATTTGCCATTGTAAGCACTGCAAATGATTATGGTTTATGGACAGCTGCGCATGCTCATGGAAAACAAGGCATGAAAAGAGCTGTCTTGGCAGGCATTAATTCTATAGAGCATGGAACCTACATGGATCAAGAAGTAATGACTTTGATGAAAGAAAGAGGAACTTATTATGTGCCCACTATCATGGCTGGAGATTGGGTAGCAGAAAAAGCTAAGATTCCTAATTTTTTTCCAGCACTTGTAAAACCTAAAGCAGAAAAAATTGGCCCCCAAATCCAATCAACTTTTTCTCAAGCTTATAAAGCTGGAGTAAAAATAGCCTTTGGAACTGATTCAGGTGTATCTGCGCATGGCGATAATTGGCAAGAGTTCATACTCATGACAAAAGCAGGAATGTCTAATATAGATGCATTAAAAAGTGCAACCATTGAAACTGCAAAGCTCCTTAGGGTCGAAGATGTATTAGGTCAAATAAAGCCTGGGATGCTGGCTGACATAATAGCTTTTCAAAAAAATCCTATTGAAGACATATCAACTGTTGAAAATGTAAGCTTTGTGATGAAAGATGGGATCGTCTTCAAGCAAACCCCATAAAAATGTCTAGCAAACCTAAGATTATTATCTTGGGAGCCGGCATGAGTGGGATAGCATGTGCTCTTAGCCTTTATAAAGATTTTGATGTGCAGATTTATGAAAAATCTCGAGGTATCGGTGGAAGGCTTTGTGCAAAAAGATTGCCCCAAGGTTTATTTCACTTTGGCGCACAATTCTGTACAGCTCACACAATGGCTTTTCAAAACTTTTTGAGAGATAGTGATGCTATAAATTTTCTGGGCTCTTCTTTTGATGTGAATACCGGCTCCATTATCGAAACCAAAGACTGTTTTGTGGCAAGGGATGGCATGCATAGCCTGCTTAAAAAATATAATGAAGTTTTAAATATACATTACAATCACAAAGCAATAGATATAGATGAAAAAAGAAAGCTAATAAGTTTTGATTCAGGTCAGAAGGTCTCTTACGACATAATAATTTCTAGCCTACCTCTTCCTCAGACAAGAGAAATTTTTCAAACCGAAATAAATCATGATGCAACGTTTAGTCCTTGTTTGGCTGTAGGAATGTCCATTGATGGGAATCCTTATTATGAGCACAATGCATATAAAAATATTAACAAAGATGCAGCATGGCTTGGATCAAGTAGTTTTTACAATAGCAAAAATAAAGAGACCTGGGTTTTGCAATTTTCACCAAAAACTAGCTTGGCAATGATGAATGATTCTGATTCCAGAATTCAAGTGAGTGCTGAAATTTCTGTGAGAAATATTTTTAATGGTAATTATGAAATTACATATTCAGGAATCTTTCGCTGGAAATATGCTTTATGCAACAGATCAAATCTTAAAAGTAAATTTACATCTATTACAGATGATTCTTTTGCAATTGGTGATTGGAATATTTCACCCCGCGTTGAATCTGCCTATATTTCTGGAGTTGCATTGGGTGAATATTTAACTGGGACTAAGCTATGAAACAAATTGGATTAATTCTTCCAGATAATTTATCAACCAATAATAAAGTTCTCTTATCTATTAAAAGCTCTGATCCATTATTGATATACGAACCATGTGACACTTTTTATCAAATTAATCATCACAAGCATAAATTAGTTTTACTAATATCCGCTCTAAGACATTGGAAAAAAGAATTAGAAATTGAGTTTAAAAATATTATTCATATAAAAATTACTAAAGATAGGAATATCGATCTGATGCACGAGTTAGAGGCTTTATATAAAAAGAACAGCTTTAATGTGCTGCATGTTACTCAGCCAAGTGATCATGGAATTTTAACTCAACTTATGTTCTTTGGATCTAAGCATAATGTTGAATTAAAAATTCATCCAGATACTAAGTTTATTGATTCGATTGAAGGTTTTTCAGATTGGTCTAAAGATAAAAAATCTCTAGTCCAGGAATACTATTATCGCTGGTTAAGAAAAAAATATAGTCTTCTAATGGATGGAGACAAACCATTAGGCGGCAAATGGAATTATGATAAAGATAATCAAAAAAGCATTTCCAAACTTAAGGATCCCCCCAAAGTTAGGGCGAGTCTAAAAACAGATGAATTAACAATTACAGCCATGGTTGATGTTGAAAATTGTTTTCCTGATTCGATGGGAAATTTAGAAAATTTTAATTGGGCCGTCACGCATTCTGAAGCTAGAAAACAATTAAAGAATTTTTTAAACACTTATTTTAAATTTTTTGGAGATTTCCAAGATGCAATAGACAAAGAGAACACAACTTTATTTCACTCACTCTTATCGCCATATATTAATTCTGGTTTGTTAGATCCTATGGAATGCATAGTGGATGCTATAAGTTATTTCAACAAAGCTGATCATGAAATTCCTATTAATGCTGTTGAGGGTTTTGTAAGACAAATTTTAGGATGGAGAGAATTTATTAGAGGGGTGTATTGGGAGAACATGCCTCAATACAAAGAAATGAACTTCTGGTCCCATGATAAAAGTTTGAATGAAAATTGGTATTCAGGAGAGACAGGTATCCCTCCGCTCGATGATGCAATCAAGGAATCTCTTGCTACTGGCTACACTCATCACATAAACAGGTTAATGGTTATTTCTAATCTAATGAATTTATCTAATATTAAACCAACTGAGATTTATCAATGGTTTATGGAGATGTATGTTGATTCGGCTGACTGGGTCATGGTCCCAAATGTATTTGGAATGGGTACCTATGCCGACGGAGGTATCTTTTCAACAAAACCATACATCTGTGGATCAAGTTATATGCTTAGAATGTCAAATTATAAAAAAGGAGAATGGTGTGATGCTGTTGATGGACTTTATTGGAGATTTATAGAAAATAATAGAGAATTTTTCGCTACGACCCCCAGACTGTCATTAATGCCCAAGTCTTTGGACAAAATGGATGAGACTAGAAAAATTAAAATATTTAGTGCAGCCGAGGAATTTATTACCAAGAATACTATTTAAAGATCTTCTAACAAAAACTCAGATGCAGCTAAGCTCATACCAGCATTGTCGTGCGCAACACCTGGGACGGTCTGATATCTCCATCTGAAAGGTAGATTCTTTTCTACCCCCAGCGCAATCAAATCATTGAAAAAATTTGTTCCTCTTTCAAATCGATGTCTTCCCTGTTTTTTTGCTTTACGCATAGAAGGCAACGAGCGATGATTGGGATCATTATCAGCATCGCCTAAAAAGACTCCTCCTTTGAGCCTCATTAACCATTCAATTCTTTCGTCTGGAACATTCATATTTTTAATGCCAAACGGATAAGGGATTTCACGATCAACAAAAGTATAAAATCCTGCATTTGCCATAGCAGCTTTTTCAATTCTTGTTTCATTGCTCAGTAATAGATATCTATGAACAAATTGAGACCCACCTGAGTGGCCATAAAGTCTAAAAGTTGTTGTTGAGAGTTTTAACTTGGCTTTAAAAAAATCAAAAAGAAGCCCCAAAGAATCTGTCAGATAAAGCGATTCATCTTTTAGTAACCTGCCTCTTTGCGTGCTCATCATTAAATAAACATATTCAGGAAAAGACTCTTTAGAGAATTCTGGTGCTATAAGCACAACATTTCTGTTATGAGCCATAGGCAACCAATCATTGATATATTTTTTAGCTGTTCTTGAAGCGCCATGCATGATAAAAATAATTTTTGTGTTTTCATCTATAGATTCTGGTAAAGAATAATAAATTTTTGAGTCCGGTTTATTCCAATAGGAAAAAGTAGCTTCATCTATTTGTCGAGCAAATAATTGAAAGCTAAATAAAACAAGGGAATATAAAAAAAGATGTCTCATTAGTGTTGATGATTTAAAGGTTTTTCTGGTGACTCGCATTTCCCTCGTTCCCAGTCGCCTGGCTTACAATCATAGATAATTCTTCCATGATCTTTAATTAAATAATCCAAAATCTGGTGAGCATGGGCTCCAAAACCCAATGATGCATCTTCCTGAAGTTCTTCAAAGGGTATGGTGTAACTTGTCCAATCTTTTGGGGCTCTCCATCCTGGCGGAGGAACCAATTGAGCTCTAATCCCTGATATTGGATGAAGAGCGCGCCATTCTCTGATCTTGTTTGCCATGACTTCAACCAGCTTTGGGTATTCCTCTGCTAAGTTATTATATTCATTCGGATCGTTGCTGATATCAAACAATTTGTTTTCTACATTAATTTCTAATAAAGAGCTTGTTATAACCTGAACAAGCTTCCACTGATCATTAAAAACTGTTGTATGAAATTCTCCATAATTGGGAGTCTCAGATGCAAAATACACTTCCTTATTGAGCTTAATATCTTTTCCGCTCTTTATTGCGGGCCACATATCTCTTCCCCAAATTTCTTTTGTATTCAACATTGGAACTCTAGAAGCGCTGGCGAGAGTTGGGAAGACATCCATTACAGTCATTATTGATTCAAAGTTTTTTCCTGGATCTAACTTGCCTTTCCATTTCATGGCAGCAATAACTCTAATCCCTCCCTCATAAGTGTCCCCTTTACCTCCACGCAGTGGAAAGTTGTCAGCGCCTCCTCCAGCATATGCAGCTCCTCCATTATCACTGCTAAATAATATAATGGTCTCCTCTTCAATGCCCTCATTGGCAAGAGTATCTAGAACTTGACCTATAGCTTGGTCTAATCCATCTACAACAGCTGCATACATAGGTCTTGCGCTTGGTGAAAATCCATTTAATGTTCTGGTACGATCAATTGCAGTACTTCTTGTGAGCTCTCTTGTATCCTCTAAATTTTTATATTTTTGCACAAGATCATCTGGAGCCTCTAAAGGGCTATGAGGTGCAATGAATGGCATATATAGAAAAAAAGGTTTTTCCTTATCTCTTGCTTTGATCCATCGTGATGCTTCATCTGCTAATAGAAATGTTTCATAACCCTCATCTGTGATAGTTACTCCATTTCGTTGAAAGTCAACTCCACCCTGATTTGCAAATGGGGGAAAGTACCCTACTTCAGTATGCATGTGCCCATAAAAATCATCGAAGCCTCTGGCATTTGGATGGAAAATTTCTTGAGAATGCCCTAGATGCCACTTGCCCACCATGGCGGTTTGATATCCAGCTGCTTTAAATGATTCTGGCATAAAATGCTCATCGGGATGAACTCCATTGTTCATCCATGGCATCACTACAGAGTATGAAATTCCCAGCCTTAAAGGATCACGCCCTGTCATCAAAGCTGCTCTGGTTGGGCTACATATTGGTGTTGCATAAAATCTATCTAACGTTAACCCTTCAGAAAATATTGAATCAATTGCAGGGGTGTCTATGGGTGCACCTCTTAAGGAAATATCAGCCCAACCAAGATCATCTACGAGAAATATAATGACATTTGGTCTTTTATCCTCGGCATTGGCTATGGCGCTAAAGGCAATCAACCCTATTAAAAAAAATTTAAAATTCATAATCATCCTGATTAAATTTATTTGTCCAATTCCAGTATTCTACCAATCTCCATGGAGATGTGGTCACAACCTTACCTTTAGAGTTTTGATACCAGCTTGAAACCTTTGAGTGCTGCCAAACCATTTTCTCGTGCCTTTTATCAAATCTATCTTGGTATTGCTTTTCTATTTCTGGCTTAACTCTTATAACTTTAAAGTTGTTACTAAGCATATATTTAATTGCTGAACAAATATAATTTATTTGACACTCTGAATTGAAGATGATGCTTCCTGCATGAGCTAAATTGGTTCCTGGACCATACATAGCAAAAAAATTTGGCATTGAAGAGAATGTGATTCCCAGATAAGACCTAGGCGAGTCTCCGTAAATCTTGTCATAGCTACCTGAACCCCCATCTATATTTATAGGAGAGAAAAAATCTTGCGCTCTAAAGCCTGTAGCAAAAATAATTGTATCAAATTCAAGTTCCTTACCGGAACTCACAACTCCTTTAGAGCTGATGCATTCAACTCCCTCAGAAAGTAAAGTAACATTTGGTAGATGAAGTGCCTGTAACCACGCACCATTATCTTGCAGCATCCGCTTGCCAAATGGTGGATAGTCTGGAATGACCTTATCTACAAGAGATTGATCAGAGATTTGTGCTAACATAGCAGCAGTAAAAAGCTCCCTCATGGCATCATTTTTTTGATTGATAGAATCGCTTCTGACTTTCCAAGCAGGATCAATAAATAATGAATCAAGAAGCTGGTCTGATCCTGGATAAAAAAGCAAAAATCTATACCACCGTGAATAAAAAGGTAAATTTTTTAATAACCATTTTTTTCCGTCATCAACCTCCTCATGATATTGGGGATTTGGAAACATCCATGGAGGTGAGCGTTGAAAAATTGTCAGTTCCTTGCAAGATTTAGCAATGCTGGGGACTATCTGAAATGCGCTTGCACCAGTTCCAACTACGGCAACTTTTTTTCCAGAAATAACATCAAAATTTGGCCATTGAGAAGAATGAAACATATTCCCTTGAAATTTTTTTAAACCATTAATTTCAGGTACTTTTGGTTGGTTAAGTTGACCAACACAAGAAATTACAATGCTTATGCACTCTGTCTTTTTTTCTCCATGACATATTGAATTTACAGACCACTCTTGATTTAATTCATCAAATTTCATATCTGTTACCTGCGTTTCAAAATATGTATTCTTTTGAATATCATATTTATGAAAACATTTCTTAAAATAATCTAATAACTCTGGTTGCCTAGAGAAATGTTCTGACCACTGATGATTTTCTTCAAATGAATAAGAATAAAAATGATTTGCAATATCAACTCGAGATCCTGGATATTGGTTTTCATACCAAGTACCACCAAGATCATCATTCTTTTCGTAGATTTTATATTTAATACCTATTTCAGCTAATTTAATGGCAGCAAGAATTCCAGACATCCCAGCACCAATAATTAATACTTCCAAGTTTAATTTTGCAGCTAGAAAATTTGGCTCTGATGTATGAGTTGTGATATTTAAATCTCCTAACATCATCGGAACATAATCTGATGATACTTCCTCACCAACTATAAAATTCATCATTGCATTAAGCTCTTCACTGGATGGAATATATATGTCATCAGCCGCGGAGTTAGAATAAAATCTTCCTATCTCTTTAAGAGCTATGTTTTTAATTATTTGTTTATCTTTGTGCGTTAGAAATCCTTGAGTTTCACCAAGCACGACTTGATTTGGCTTGGGTAATTTATCTAATATTGAAATATCTCCTGTAAAATGAACTAATAATGCTGCAATTACAGGAAAACTGGCGGAATCTAATGCTCTTTCTAGAGTTTGCTTACTAATATTCACTTTATTTAATTATGCACTCAAAAACATTAAGATTTATCCAGAAAATTTAAAATGTCTCAGTATTTAGACTTAATTCAAAAGATTCACAGTTCTCCATTTAGATTTGTTTTAGTTTCTAGTGGCGGTGGTACAAATGCAATCTCGGAAATCTTAAAAGTTCCTGGAGCAAGCAAATCTGTTTTAGAAGCATATGTTCCTTATGCAAAGGAATCTTTAGATTATTATCTACTCAAACAGCCTGATCACTACTGCAGCCTAGGTACCACCCTGAGCATGGCTGCAAAGGCTTACAGTGCAGCAAAAAAAATTGATCCTCAGACAAATCCAAAAAATTTATTAGGCATTGCAGTTACTGCCTCTCTTGCAACAAATTATTCAAAGAAAGGAGAACATAAATTTTTTATTGCTATACAAACTTACAAATATTCCTCAAGTTTGTCGTATTCATTTATAAAGGGAGAACTAACCAGAGAACAAGAAGAACAGATTGTAACTGACCATATCATTCAAGCCATTGCACAATCATGTTGCGTGCAAAAGAAAATAATTTCCGAAAATTCATCTCTGAAAATTAAGACCGTTGAGGCTGAAAAGAGCTGGGTGCAATTAGTGGATAGTAAAATTGATTTTGTATCTTCGTCAAACCGTATCCCAGAACTAATTTTTCCTGGATCATTTAATCCATTTCATTCAGGGCATAACTCAATGAGTGAACTGGCAGAGAAGAGAACTGGATTAGGCCTTGCCTATGAAATATGTATTCAGAATGCAGATAAACCTCCTCTTTCATATCATGAAATTGAGCAAACATTGAAGCAGTTTGATTATGGGCACGAATGGGTATTGACCAAAGCTGGAAAATTTACTGATAAAGCAGCCCTCTTTCCTAACTCTGTATTTATCATTGGAGCGGATACTTTAACAAGAATTCTCGATGAAAAGTTTTATCTCAATCGAAAAGACATGCTTGATCAACTAGATTTATTTAACAGTCACAATATTAATTTTTTAGTCTTTGGTCGAAAAATTAATAATAAATTTATTAGCCTCGACTCAGTTAGTATTCCAGACCACATAGCTAAAAGATTTTCTGGATTTGATGAGGAGATATTCAGAGATGATATCTCTTCAACTTTAATTAGAAAAGAACGAGAATAAACTATATAAAAAATCGGTATACTATTTTTAGTTAGGTTCTTTTTAAAACTGGGGGTTTTTATGAAAGGTTTTTTACCAAAAAAAGTGCCAGCACGATCATACTCAATTGATTCTAACTCTTGTGCGAGAATAGAAGAGATATGTAGCAACCTGCCAAAATTATTATTAACAGGAAAGGTGCAGTCAACTATTGATGGTCTTTCAAAGAAAGACTTATCTATCAAGCATCTTCTAGTCAATCAAATGGGTCAAGATCTTAAACTTGCTATGTCGCAGCTAAGTTTTATTGCTCATGCCTACATATGGGGCGACGCAAAGCCTCATGGCAAATTACCTGAAGCTCTTGCAAAACCATGGGTTGAGGTTGCAAAACATCAAGGCAGACCCCCTATTTTGAGTTATGCGAGTTATTGCTTAGATAACTGGTTCTTAATTAATCAAGATGAAGAAATCTCATTAGAAAATATTGGTTTAATAAATAACTTTTTAGGCGGAGTTGATGAAGATTGGTTTGTTACCATTCATGTTTGTATTGAAGATGCAGCTTCTGGAGCTATTGAAGCCTGCCAAAAAATAGCTCAATGTGACGAAAGTTCATCAGAAAAAGAGATCCTAAGTTTGCTCAATCAGATAGTTGAGTCAATGAAAAAGGTAAATTCGATCTTTGCTAGAATGCCTGAAAAATGCGATCCATATATTTACTATCATCGAGTACGTCCTTTTATCTTTGGAACAAAGGATAATCCAGATCTTAAAGAAGGTCTTATATATGAAGGTCAATTTGAGAATAAACCTCAATTCTTTAGAGGTGAAACTGGTGCTCAGAGCAGCATTATTCCATCTCTTGATGGGGCACTTCAAATCTCTCACACCAAAGATCATTTAAGGCATTATCTAAATGAAATGAGAGATTATATGCCGCCAAAACACAGAGAATTTATTAGCACTATTGAAAAAAACTCAATGTTAATCAAACTGCTTAGTGATTCAAACAAGCTTGTAAGTAAATACAATGATTGCCTTGAAGAAATCAGAGCGTTTAGAGCTATGCATCTTGAATATGCGGGGACATATATCCATAAACAATCACAAATTGAAAATCCATTTGGCAGGGGTGGTTCCACAATAACGGGTACTGGTGGCACTCCATTTATGACATATTTAAAAAAGCATCGGGATGAAACCGAGCAACAAAAGAAATAAAAGTATTATTTGCTGTGGGGAGGTAATTTTGCTTCAACAAACCACTCATGGATTTGCTTGGCAGGATTAAACTTTTTTAGCCTAAGCTTTTGATTCTCTATAACTAATTTTTTAGTCTTAACTGCTAGGTAGTGATAGGTATGACTATCCCTTGATTCACTCTCAGGAATTAAATAAACCTTAGTTTGCTTCTTTTTGCTATCTGCCATAATGTTGGTGATTATACTGAATTTAATTCAATTTCCCATGTAATTTTTAAAAAAATATTAAGAAATAACTATATTCTTCATCAGGCTTATCGCTTAGAATGATTAACCTTTAGGGTCAAGTATGTTAAAAAAGCTTCCAAGCATTTTGAAAACCTCGATAATGACACCCGTTACTTATGTGCTGATTGCATCTTGCTTGCTTGTTCCGGATATTATGGGTAACAACATAATGCTTGATGGCACTTTATCTCCTGAGGAATGGAACCAGGCATCTTCATATGATCTAGAGTATGAAGTTATGCCATCTCGCAATACTCCTGCAGCTCTGAAGACAACTGCTTATATGAAATATGATAAAAAGTATTTATATATTGGGATTAAAGCATTTGGAGATCCAAATAAAATTAGAGCAACCTTAAAAAACAGGGATCAAACATGGAATGAAGACTATGTTGCACTGATGGCAGACCCATTTAGAGATGGAAGATATGGCGTTTTGATTGGTGTCAACGCTTTAGGCGTTCAACTCGATGAAAAACATATAAGTAGTGCTGGTCCAGATGATTCATGGAATATCCTTTTCCAATCTGCAACAGCTTTTCAAGATGATGGATATTCTGCTGAATTCATGATCCCTTTTTCAGAACTGCAATTACCCGATACAGAAATTCAACAATGGAAAATTGGATTTATTAGAAAATCTTATCAGGCGGGAGTTCAAACTGTCTTTGCATCATTTAAAAATCTTCCAGCCGAAACTTGTTATGCATGCCAGGCTGATGAAGAGGTATTATTAGGGTCGCCTGATGAAATTTACAGAAGCTATTTATATCCATATATATTTATTAATCAATTTGGAAACAGGCCCGTAAAAAAATTTAAAGTTCAAAATCCAGATTACGAAATTGGGATCACGGGTTTATATGATTTAACTCGATCCTCATCAATTGAGTACACCATCAATCCCGATTTTTCTCAAATCGAGTCAGATGCTCCTGTAATTATGGAAAATCAGACATTTGCTTTGTCATACCCAGAAAAAAGAACATTCTTTCTTGAAGGCTCTGAATTACTTAAATCAGATACTCAAACTGTCTATACTAGATCAATCACCAATCCCTTGGGGGCTATAAAATACACCAACCAAGGTGAAAATAATTCTATCTATTTTTTACAGGCAACTGATACTGATTCACCCTACTTGGCTGCAGGACAATACAGATCATTCCTTGGTAATGCTGGTAAAAGCAAGGTAACAATTGGAAGGTTTAAAAAAAATCTTGGGAATAAATCACATATTGGCTTAATAGCAACAAATAGAGATTATCAGATTGGTGGCTCAGGCTCAGTGGTTGAATTCGATAGTTTAATAAACTTTCTAGATGATTATATATTAGATCTTAATTATGCAAAGAGTGATACACAGGAAGGCCAGATAGATTTTATTGGAAGCGAAGATACGTTTGCTGGCAGAACCTATGCAATGGATGGTGAGTCCTTTTCAGGAGTAGCTAAAAATTTTCGGCTAAGAAGAGCTGTAGACCAATCTAATTGGGGAGTCAGATTCAAAGACGTGTCTCCAACTTATAGAGCGCATGTAGGCTTTGTTGGGAGAAATGATTATAAAAGCAGAAACTATTGGTATGGGAGAACTTATAGATCAACTGGAACTATCAGAAGAATAAATTTCAATTGGAATAATAGAAATAGATTAAACTACAGAAATCAAAAGACTCAAGAATTTTATCAATTCAGGGTTGAGCTTGAGACAGATTTTAATTTCACCGGTCAAATTGAATGGCAGGTTAAGTCAAGTGAAAAATTTGATGGTATTCAATATGGCAAACAGACTGAATTTGAAATCAGAGGCCAGTATCATCCCTCGGAAAGTTTTTTTACTAGTTTTGAAATAGAAAAAGGCGATTCGATTGCCTATAGAATTGATAACCCAGAGATTGGCGATGCAACAGAATACAATTTATATAATGTATTTAGATTTTCAGACAATTTTAAAATTGCTCTAGGTCACCGATACTCCGAACTCAAAAACAA
>JADHNM010000062.1 GCA_016779505.1 SAR86 cluster bacterium | reverse complement strand
TAGCCTTTTCTTTTATCCATCTTTTACAATAGTGAATCCATTGCTTACAGTAGTAGTCTTATTTTTAACAGCCATATTGTTTTCGTTGATGGGATTTATAAATGCTATTTTTGCAGATAGCTTTGATGATATTTCTATTATTCCTACTTTTGTTCTCACACCTTTGATTTATTTAGGCGGTGTATTTTATTCGATCAACATACTTCCTGATCTTTGGAGAAATATCTCTATGGCCAACCCAATGCTTTATGTTGTAAATACTTTCAGGGAAGGGATGCTAGGGGTTAGCGATGTGTCTATTCCATTTGCATTGGCGATGATCGTTTTTTTCATCGTTGTCCTAGCATCAGCATGCCTATTGCTTTTACATAGAGGGATTGGAACTCGTCAGTGAAAATTAAATATTTAGGTCAACAATCTACTCCAGCACTTAACTCATACTCTCCAGATTTTCTGGATTGCATTCCTCGCAACAATCAACACTTGAATAATTTTTTTGGATTGGATTATTGGAATGCTTATGAATTCTCATATTTAAATTCAAAAAATTTACCAACAATTGAAACTTTAGAAATTAAAATCTCCATGCACTCAGAATTTACGGTTGAATCTAAGTCTTTGAAGTTATATCTAGCATCTTTCTATAATAAGAAATTTAATAATGCTGCCTCAGCATATAAATTAATAGAAAAAGATTTAAGCAAACTTTTAAATTCCCCTGTATCGGTTAAAAAACTAAATCGATTCAATGCTTCTCCCAAATCAACATCGATTGAAAAATTTAATAACAAAGTTCCAAAAAATAAAGTTGTTAATTTTCAAGGCTTTAGATCCATATGTCCCGTAACCTTCCAACCAGACTGGGGTAATATCTATCTTCACTCTACCTCTCATTCGATGGATTCAACAAAACTAATAAAATTTCTTAAATCCTATAGAAACAGAGGCGATTTCCATGAAGCCTGCATCGAGTCAATCTTTGTAACTGTGCTTGAGGATTTTGTCGTTAATGATTTAACTGTTTATGGCAAATTTTTAAGAAGAGGGGGTATTGATATCAATCCAATTCGATCAACTTCAAAAAAGCTGTTATTTAACAATTTTAGAGATTTTAATCAGTGATTTTCTAATCCAATAGAGTCAATATTGCATTTCTAATTTCTTCTTCTATTTTTAGATGCCCCTTAATATTTGGATGAATTCCATCAGCCTGCATGAGATTCAACGAAACCATTTCTTTTATTGAGCCGTTAATAAGAGGGAGGTTGTATTCAATTGCCAATTCAGCATACATGTCCTTAAAACTATTTGTGTATTGCTCTCCATAATTAGGAGGAAGCTCAACCCCTATAAGCAAGACATCCGCTCCATCTTTAAGAGACATTTTAATCATTGCTTCTAAATTTTTTCTTATTACCTTTTTAACAGACATTCCTCTTAAACCATCATTTCCTCCAAGCTCTAAGATTACTAGATCTGGTTCATGCTCTTTAAGTAATTTCGGAAGTCTAAATAAGCCTCCAGATGTTGTATCACCACTAATACCAGCGTTGACTATAGCTATATTCATACCGCTTGCATTTAAATTACTTTCAAGGACTGAAGGCCAAGATTCTTCAATTTTAACCCCATATCCAGCGCTCAAACTATCACCCAAAACAACAGTTATATATTTTTCTTTTATTGATTGATTGGATGAATGTACTGGTGAAGCAACTAACAGTAGAATACCTAGAAGTAAAATCAGGTATCTCGTGAAAAATTCAATTTTAGAAGTTAAGAACATCACAAAAGAAGTTAACAGCCCAGAGGGCCTTTTGACAATAGTTAAAGATATTAATTTATCTGTTGAGCATGGCAAGCCCATCTCTTTAGTTGGCCCGTCTGGGTCTGGTAAAACTACTCTTTTAGCCATTATGGCAGGCCTTGATTTGCCTACTTCTGGATCTGTCACATTGTTAGGATCCGATATTACAAAACTAGACGAAGACAAGAGAGCCCAAATTCGAGGAAAGGATGTCGGATTTGTTTTTCAATCATTTCACTTAATGCCGAGGTTAACTGCCCTTGATAATGTCATGCTGCCTCTTGAAATTTCAGGAGATAGATATGCCATGGACAAAGCCCAAGAAGCTTTGGAGCAAGTTGGATTGTCAAAAAGATCTAAGCATTTTGCAACTCAGCTCAGCGGGGGTGAAAAGCAACGTGTCGCTATTGCTAGGTCTATAGTAAACAAGCCAAAGATTTTGTTTGCAGATGAGCCAACCGGCAACTTGGATATAAAAAGTTCTGGCTCAATTACTGACCTTTTATTTTCATTGAAAGAGTTAATCAATACAACTTTGGTTTTAGTTACTCATGATTTATCTTTAGCAGAAAAATGTGATGAAGTTTTCGAACTCTCTGAAGGGCAATTATTGTGAGCAGGGGTCTTGTATACGGCCTAAAGAAATTTTGGTCAGAAATTTTTAGTGGCGATCTATTAATTTTATTTTTTTCAATCGTTTTGGCTGTCACATCAATTTCAAGTGTTGGTTTTTTGGGTGATAGATTGAAATCTTCAATGCAAATGCAAGCCTCGAGCATACTTGGTGCTGATCTTGTATTGCGTTCAGCAACTGAGATAGATTCAAAGTATTTAAACTTAGCTTCATCGCTTGATCTTAAATCAGCTGAAACAGCTACATTTTTAAGCATGATCATAGCTGATGAGGGCAATTTACTAACTTCAATCAAAGCTGTCACCCCATCATACCCACTGCGAGGTAAATTAACGGTAGTTAATTTTGATAATTCTCCTATCCAGCACTCGGGATCACCGCCACAAGGTTCTATTTGGATAGAAAAAAAAGTATCCGAATCGTTGGAATTAAATCAATCAGACAACATTATTATTGGTAATAAAAATTTTATAGTTGAAGGGATTATTCAAGATTATCCAGATAGAAATTCTAGCTTTGTCGGTTTTTACCCAGTTGCAATTGTAAATATTAATGATGTTGATGCCATGGGGGTCATTCAAACTGGCAGTCGAGTGGTTTATAGACAGCTGTTTTCAGGTACCCAGAAAAATATGGATCGCTTTGTGGAGTCACTTGACACTCTACCGCCTAATATTAGACTTCAAAATGCAATAGATGTTGGCGATAATCTTGGAGAAGATATCGCTAATTCCACGACCTTCTTCAATTTAGCCAGTTTATTTACCATCATTATCTCTGTCATTGCAGCCATGATGGCAGTAAGAAGATATGCTAGCAGAAATCTTCTTCATACTTCATTGATGAAAGTTTTTGGTGCCTCAAAAACATTTATTTTAGGCCATCAAATTACGCAGCTTTTTTTACTTATTATCACTGCATCAAGCTTTGGGTTAATCTTTGGTTATGCATTGCAATATCTTTTAATATCTACCTTGCAGGGAATAATCAATGCGGATTTACCGCCGCCATCATTCAGGCCAGTGATTCTTGGTTTGATTACAGCCACTTTTGTTGTATTCGCGACAGCAGCTCCTTATATCAAAATTCTTAGTGATACACAGCCAATAAGAATTCTTAGAAATGACTTTACTATTAAACTTTCAAGCAACTTCATTATTTACTTAGTTGCTTTTTTTTCAATGTTTGGATTCTTGGGTATTTTATTTCAAGACCTCAAATTAATTTTATATATTGTTATTACTTTGGTTGTAGTAACTTTTGCATTGTATTCCATAGGAAGATTATTGCTTTATGCGCTTTCTTTTATGCAGTTTTCCAACGGAACGGGCTGGAAGCTGGGTTTAAAGAATTTAGTTCAGCGTGGCAATGAAAGCATCTTACAAGTGATAATATTTGGCCTATCATTATTGTTTCTTGTTGTGCTTGCGGAAACTAGAACTGATTTAGTGGATTCATGGAGCGAAACCTTGGATGAGGATACTCCTAATTACTTCTTATTCAATATTCAAGAATACAATCTAAAACCTATTTCAAATTATTTTGAGGATCAGGCACAGATCACTCCTGACTTTACTCCATTGATTCGTGGCAGACTTCTATCTGCAAAGCGTCCAGGATCTGATGTAAATTTTGATAATTTGATGGATCGAGAGGCAAATTTAACTTGGCAAAATCTTTTACCAGTAAGTAATAAGTTGGTTGCAGGGAAATGGTGGACTGAGGGCGATGAAGTTAAAGAAGTTTCGGTTGATCAAGAGATTGCAGCATCCATGGATTTAGAAATTGGTGATGAGCTTACTTTTTCTGCAGGAGGCAAAACCTTTAGCGTATCTGTAACAAGTTTTAGAGAAATTGAATGGCAGAGCTTTTCTCCAAATTTCTTTTTTATCCTTTCTCCGGCAGCTGGCAAAGAACTACCTAATTCTTATATTACGAGCATCAAGGTGAAAGATTCAAATAAACTGATGAATAATTTTGTAGCAACTTTTCCAACCATTACCAGTGTTAATTTAGAGGCAATTATCAACCAAGCCAAAAACTCAATTTCCAGCGCATCACTAGCAGTTCAATATATTTTTCTGCTAACTTTGATAGCAGGAGTTTTGGCTTTAATTGCTTCCATTTACGCAAACAAAGATCAGCGAACCAAAGAGGCAGCCATCATGCATG
Source organism: SAR86 cluster bacterium (assembly GCA_016779505.1). GTDB lineage: Bacteria > Pseudomonadota > Gammaproteobacteria > Magnimaribacterales > D2472 > D2472. The sequence goes on along the minus strand of JADHNM010000062.1, from coordinate 620 downwards.
CTATTGGAGCCAGTCGAGCTATGATCTTTAAATCTGCTGCATCAGAGTTTTTTATCTTAGGCATCTTGTCTGCGACTACGGCCGTTATCTTCTCAACTTTACTTTCCTCTGTTATTTTCTATCAATTCTTAGATCTCATATATTCACCCAATATACTAATACTTGGACTAAGCTTTTTGCTTGCTATTACTTTTATTTTTGTTGCTGGGGTCCTCTCTATCAGGAAAAGTATTTATGCTTCACCCATGATCACTTTAAGAGATTCTTAGGTTTAGTTCATGTAAAATGCCTTACCAATAAGCAGGAGAGATGGCAGAGTGGTCGATTGCGCTACCTTGGAAAGGTAGTAACTGGGCAACTGGTTCCGGGGTTCGAATCCCCGTCTCTCCGCCAATGCTCTGAAATCAATATTTATTAAATGACAATTTATAAATTTTCATTTAGAGTTAATCTTAATTAATAAATATATTTAATTTCTAATGAAAGAATTTTATAAAAATATTAGCGATGCTCTGTCGATGCTCGATGGTTTAGAGCAAGATCTCAATATTAGGCACTTAACCCCTAATGAGCTGAAAGTCTTTTATACCATCATTATTCGTTCCTACCAGAATAACAAT
>JADHNM010000061.1 GCA_016779505.1 SAR86 cluster bacterium | reverse complement strand
ATAAATCTATATTGCCATTGGAGCTTTTAAAGCTGGATGTGATTCATATCCCTCTAACACAAAATCATCAACAGAATAATTATTGAGCGCATCTATCGAATCAAGATTGGGCATAATCAATTTTGGAAGTTTTTTAGGTTCTCTGGTGAGCTGCTCTTTAACCTGATCAATGCTGTTGTGATATATATGAGCATCGCCGAAGGTGTGCACGAATTCACCTGGTACTAAGTTTAGGATATTTGCTAAAATTGATTGAAGCAATGCATAACTTGCAATATTAAACGGCACACCTAAAAACATGTCTGCACTCCGTTGATACATCTGACAGGACAGTCGACCATTTGTTGAAACATAGAACTGCGACATTACATGGCAGGGAGGGAGCGCCATAGAATCAATTTTTTCAACATTCCATGCGCTCAATATGTGTCTTCGGCCATTAGGATTAGATTGAAGATCATTGATCAGTTTTTTAATTTGATCAACACCTGTCCAATTTCTCCATTGGACGCCATATACTGGGCCCAGTTTTTTAGTAGTCGAAGTATTTTCATAGCCAAGCTCAACACCTTGATTATCTGCGTTGTCTGTCCAAATGGTTGAAAACCTACTTAAATCGGTTAGCTCAGATCTATCTTTTTGGAATCGAATTTCTGCCAGCCTGCGCTCATCATCAGATCCTTCTAAAAACCACAACAGCTCAGACACCACTCCTTTCCATGCAAGGGACTTGGTTGTAACGGCAGGGAAGCCTTCTTCAAGATTAAAGCGGATTTGATGGCCAAAAGATGAAATAACACCAGTGCCAGTTCTGTCTCCACGATCCTCGCCATGTCGCAAAATATAGTCTAAAAGCTCAAGATATTGCTTCATTTCTTCTTAATGATTTTGTTAGTAGTATGAGCCCAATTATAACCATGGGGATGCTAAGAAGTTGGCCCATGCTTAATTGTAATGCAACAAAACCCATGTGAGAATCAGGCTGCCTAAAGTATTCAATAAAAAATCTTATTAATCCATATGCTATTAAAAAACTCCCACTGATAACCCCGTGTTTATTAGTTTTTGTACCAATAAATATCAGTAGAATAAAGAGAAATAAGCCCTCAAAGAATGCTTCATAGAGTTGAGAGGGATGTCTTGTAAACCCATAGGGATCTGTTGGGAAAATAAAACCCCAGGTCCCATCAGTGGGCCTGCCATACAATTCTCCATTTAAAAAGTTTCCAATTCTTACTAAGCCAAGCCCGATTGGCATAGCCATACATATAGCGTCAGCAAGTCTAAGAAAAGAAATTCGATGTTGGTAGGAGTAGATAAAAAGACTTACTATCACGCCCATTAAACCGCCATGAAAACTTAAACCGCCCTCCCATATAAAAAATAAACTTAACGGATTTGATGCTAGTTGACCAAAACCATAAAAAAACATGTAACCACATCTGCCGCCAAGCATGGCGCCAAATATTAACCCATATAAAAACACAATATCATTTACTTGATCGGTGCTTAATTTTAATTCTCCAATGATTTGATGCTTTTTTAGATATTGAAAAATGAAAATAGCTGATAAGACCCATGTGACAGCGTAATATTGGATTCTAATCCAGCCAATTTCAATTAAGCTAGGGTTATTGAAAAAATCTGACAACTCGATGATCAATTTGCTACTACCAAAATTCCTACCAAAATTAGAAATATACCAAAGGATACTTTCAGCGCTTTTTCAGAAATAGAGTGACTAATATTAGCTCCTAGTTTGGCTGTAAAAATACTAGCTAATGAAATTGATATAACAGCTGGCCAAAAAACATACCCAACAGCTCCTGAGGGGAGGTTTACTTCAACAGTTTGTCCATAATACATGTATCCAATTGCTCCTGCAGCAGCAATGGGAACCCCACAAGCTGCAGCGGTTCCAATTCCTTGTCGAATATTATAGCCTCCAGCAATCATTAACGGAGTTGTAAATGAACCGCCTCCAATACCAATAATTGATGATAAAAATCCTATCCATGATCCATGCCCTGGAACCATAAATTTCGAAAGAGATATGAACCCTTTATCTTTTTTTGCAAGAGCTTGTGTCAAGCCTGAGATCATTTCTATACCAATAACTATAAGGAAAATTGTTATAATCCACTTTAAATTTTCATTTGAAAGAGTTGCTGCATATCCAGCTCCAATCACAGCACCCACAATCATGCCTACAGATAACGGCATAACCAATGACCATTCCACACTTCTTTTGTTGTGATGCGAAAGGGCAGAGGAGATAGCGGAAAAGAATATGCTTGCCAGCGATGTTCCTATCGCCATAAGCACAATAATAGAGCCCTCAAAACCCATGCCGTAAAAAATAAAAATAAGAGATGGGACCAATATGCTGCCTCCACCAATTCCAAACATACCAGCAAGCAATCCTGTGCATGCACCAAGCGAAAGATAAATAAAAATTTCAATCATTATGTAATTGTATATATGCTGGAAGGAATTCATTTAGGACACTTCTATAGACATTTTGTTTAAAGGGAACAACACTGGCTAAAGCATGCCAGTAGGTTGACCATTTATATTCTACAAATTCTTGTGGCACCTCATTCAAGAGATTGATTTTTAGTTCTGTGTTAGCTTTCAGCATGTACCATTTTTGAGTTTGACCTTTAAAATTTTTTAAACTTTTGGGCCATGGTTGGTACTTCACTGGTAAGTCATAGTGGTACCAATACTTACTTTCTTTAATAACTTTGACTTGATTTTTTTTAATGCCCACTTCTTCATATAGTTCTCTATAAGCTGCTTTGATATTAGATTCACCGGCATCAATTCCACCTTGTGGGAATTGCCAAGTTTTTTTACTTTTTCTTCTGCAGATTAATAGCTGGTTTTTTTTATCTAAGACAATTAAGCCAACATTTTTTCTGTAAGATTTATCATTCATGTTAGATTAACTCCTTATGAGCAAGCCTGATTTAGCAATTTTTGACTTAGATAATACCATTCTAAATGGCGATTCAGATTATTCGATGATTAATTACTTGGTAGATATAAATCTTCTGGATGAAACTGCCAAGCTTAAAAACGATGAATTCATTAAAGACTATCATCAAGGCCAGCTAGATTTTAATGAATATACAACTTTTGCCTTAAAGCCCTACAAGGGTTTGACTGAAGATGAAATAAATACAATTATCTCGCCTTTTGTTGAGAAGATTATTGAACCAATGATCAATATTTTTGCACTTAAGTTAATTCATGATCATCATGACAAAGGCGACATCATTTTACTTGCAAGTGCGACAAATGAATTAATTGTTAAGCCAATAGCGCGAAGACTGGAAATTGATCATGTGATAGGCACACGGGTTGAGTTTAAAGACAGCAAATGCTCAGGTGAGTTTATTTCTCCATCTGCCTTAGGCGAGGGTAAGTTAAAATTAGTAGAAACCTGGATGAAAGCCCATCAATACAATAATTTTTCACAAGTAACCTTTTATTCAGACTCGATTAATGATCTACCATTGTTGGAGGCAGTTGAATTTCCAAAGGCGGTAAATCCAGATACAAAACTTGAGGCAATATCTAATGAGAGGGGCTGGGAAGTAATCTATCTGCCGCTAATTTAATTTTCTTCTTGATAATCTGACATGGAAGGGCAAGAGCACATCAGGTTCTTGTCACCATAGACATTGTCAACTCTTCCAATAGGCGGCCAATATTTATTCCTGCCTTTTAGCTCTGCTGGATAAGCAGCTATAGAGCGAGAATATTTATATTGCCAATTATCGCTGGTCACTTTTTCAGCGCAATGCGGGGCGTTTCTCAGGGGGCTATCCTCAACAGAGTATGTTCCCTCTTCGATTTGGTTAATTTCATTACGAATGCTAATCATTGCTTCAATAAATCGATCTAACTCCACTAATGATTCGCTCTCAGTGGGTTCAATCATTAGTGTTCCAGGAACTGGGAATGACATAGTGGGAGCATGAAACCCAAAATCTATTAATCGCTTAGCGATATCATCAACCTCAACCCCACATAATTCTTTTAAGGGCCTGATATCAAGAATGCATTCATGTGCAATTAAGCCATTTTTTCCTGTATATAAGATTTTATAGTGTGAACTCAATTTTTGGGCAATATAATTGGCACTGAGAATTGCAACTTGTGTAGCTTTTCTAAGCCCGGATGCTCCCATCATTTGAATATACATCCAACTGATTGGAAGAATAGAAGCGCTGCCAAAATTTGTAGCTGCAACTGGCCCAACATTCTTTGATGTTTGTTTGTAGGTGAGAGGATCAGTTGGCAAATGTGGGACTAAATCTTCAACGACGCCAATCGGGCCAACGCCGGGTCCACCGCCCCCATGAGGAATGCAGAAAGTCTTGTGGAGATTGAGGTGAGACACATCACCCCCAAATTCTCCTGGTTTACATAAACCAACCATCGCATTTAGGTTGGCTCCGTCGATATAAACCTTCCCGCCATGATCATGGATAATCTTGCATACTTCGCTCACTGTTGTCTCAAAGACTCCATGCGTTGAAGGGTAGGTGATCATGATGGCAGCCAATTCATTAGAATGATGAGTGGCTTTTTCTTTTAAATCCTCAAGATCAATGTTTCCTTTTTTATCACAACTGATTGGCAGCACCTTCATGCCAGCCATTTGTGCAGATGCAGGGTTTGTTCCGTGAGCTGATTCAGGAATCAAGCAAATCTTTCTTTGTTGATCTCCATTGCTTCTATGAAACGCATCGATTGCCAATAATCCAGCATATTCTCCTTGAGAGCCTGCATTTGGTTGCAAAGATACAGCTGCATAACCAGTGATTTCAGAGAGTTTTGCTTCCAGATCTTCTATTAAGATTTTATATCCAGCTACCTGATCTTGGGGAGCATAGGGATGAATATTTGAGAATTCTTCCCAGCCAACTGGAATCATTTCAGATGTAGCGTTTAATTTCATGGTGCATGAGCCCAAAGGAATCATGGCTCTATCCAAGGCAATGTCTTTATCGCACAGCTTTCTTATGTACCTCAGCATCTCTGTTTCAGTTCGATACAAGTGAAACACTGGGTGAGTGAGATATTCAGATGATCTTAGGATATTATTAGGCAGGTCATAGCTTGAAACAGCCTTCTCTTTTTTTGCGATGCATTTAAAAAGTTTTGCTATGCTCTGAACCTCTAGGTCTGAGGAGGTTTCATCCAATGAAATACTAATATGATTTTCATCCAGCATTCTAATATTCATCAGTTGTTTTTGAGCTGCTGAAAAAACTTCTTTGGTTTGGGATTTAGTATGAA
>JADHNM010000060.1 GCA_016779505.1 SAR86 cluster bacterium | reverse complement strand
GAAAGATCATCTAGGTTATAAGAAAAAACTCTTTTTGTTTCTACAATCAAATGTTGATTGCCAGCATTTATAAATTTATATTTTTTTAAACCACATCTTTCTAAAAACTTAGCTTCTGATTTTGGAATTATTTTTTGAATAGGATATTCTAAAATCACTTTTACTTTATCAGAGCTCATTGGCTTGATTAACACTGGCTTTGATTTTGTACCCAACAGTAAAGGCTTTTTTGGAGCAAGGGCGCCTTCCCAAAGATATGCTCCAACCGACCGAACTCCATTCATACACATCTCTGCTTCAGATCCATCTGAATTAAAAAACCTTACATAAAAATCATGATTAGAATTTTTCGGAGGGTTGATCGTAATGAGTTGATCAAATCCAAGCCCCTTTTTTCTATCACCCATTTTTATCAATTGGGATTTTGACAGGGAGTGCGCTTTGGTAAGATTCTCTACGACAATAAAGTCATTGCCATTACCATGCATTTTTTTAAAACTAATCATCTAGACCCTCCTCAAGAGCAGTGAGGGAAGAGTAATCTTCTCTTTTTCTTATCAAATAAAACTTGTCGTTGTCGACCATAATTTCTGGTGCTCTAGGTCGTGAGTTATAGTTTGAGCTCATAACAAAGCCGTAGGCTCCAACAGTTCTTACTGCGAAAAGATCCCCTTCAGAGCCTTCAATATTTATATTTTTTGCCAAGAAATCTCCCGTTTCACAGATAGGCCCAACTAGACTTACATTGGATGTAGCATTGTTGGTTTTTCTTACAGGCCAAACATCATGATGGGCTTGATAGAGAGCTGGGCGCAGCAAATCGTTCATTGCAGCATCCACAATGAGAAAATCATTTTTTTTGTATTCAACTCTCGTGAGCATGATGCCAGCATTGGCTGAAATAGAACGTCCTGGCTCAAGTATTAATCTTTCATTTCTACCTGCAAATATTTTTTCATAACTTTCTATTAATTCAAATGGCTGAATGGTCTCCTCTCCCACATAGTTAACTCCTAGGCCACCACCCATATCTATAAAGTCTAAATTAATATTTAGCCTATCAAGCTCAATTAAAAGTTCCAAAGCCTGTTTAGCAGCATCCTCAAAACCTTTCAATTCCATAATTTGTGATCCAATATGGCAAGTCAAACCTACAAGTTTAAGACTGGCGCTTTTGCTGCATTTTTTTATCAAATCTTTTGCAGCCTCAATGCTGACACCAAACTTATCAGATTTTCGTCCTGTCTTTGTAAACTCATGAACTCCAGCATCAACATTTGGATTAAATCTTATCGCCACAGGAGCTATTTTCTTCATTTCTGCTGCAACCATGCTAAGCCTACTTAGCTCATGTTCAGACTCAACATTAAAAGAGAGAATATTGTTCTCAATGCCTGCCACCATCTCACCTTTTGACTTTCCAACTCCTGAAAAAATAATTTTTTTCGGATCTGCGCCCGCTAAAAGCGCCCTATGAAGTTCGCCACCAGAAACGATATCAAAACCGCATCCAGAATTTTTTAAGGTTTTTAGAACAGCAATGTTCGATAATGCCTTAACTGAAAAACACACAAGCCCATCCATGGATTTGAAGGAATTTATGTATGCTTGAGCATGTCTTTCGAGCGTCGCTTTACTGTATATGAAAGCTGGTGTTCCATATTTATCTGCTACATTCTTTAATGCAACGTCTTCAGCATACAGCTCGTCTTCTTTGTAATGAAAATGATCCATAAAGGAATTTAAATATTAAATAGAATCTCAGAAGGTATGGGTGCTTTCATGCCGCAACCTGACACAATAAGAGAAACCAATGCTAAAAAGAAAAATAGGCGAATTTTCATTCGCCTATTATGAGTAATTTATTTGAAAAAAACTAATTAGATTAGTATTTGTATTCTTCTTCTTTAAAGGGCCCATTAACAGGAACATTGATATACTCAGCTTGTTCGCCTGTTAATTTTGTGATTGTTCCGCCAAAGCCTTGAACCATAAGCTCAGCAACTTCTTCATCTAGTTTTTTAGGCAAGACCTTAACTGTTAACATTTCTTTCTGCTTGTCAGCATCGTTAACATTTGCAAAACCCTGTTCATATAAATACATCTGAGCCAAAACTTGGTTAGCAAATGATCCGTCCATGATTCTGCTTGGATGACCCGTTGCATTCCCCAAGTTTACAAGCCTGCCCTCAGACAAAAGAATAATATAGTCTTTGCTTTGAAGATTTGGAGTCTCTGATGGAGAGGTATCTCTAAACACCCTATGAACCTGAGGCTTGATCTCTTCCCAATACCACTTATCTCTCATGAACTGCGTATCAATTTCATTATCAAAGTGACCTATGTTACAGATTACAGCAGTGTTTTTAACAGTTCTTAACATTGCTTCATCACAAACATTTACATTTCCGGTAGTTGTTACAATGAGGTCAGTATCTTCCAGCAAGCTCAGATTTATATCTTTTACGTCTCTGGTTACAACCCCATTATTGTAAGTTGAAACAACTTCAAATCCATCCATGCAAGCCTGCATGGCACATATAGGATCAGATTCAACAACTCTCACAATCATGCCTTCTTGTGCAAGGCTAAGAGCAGATCCCTTGCCAACATCTCCATATCCAATAACCAATGCCTTCTTTGAAGAGAGAAACATATCGGTCCCTCTTTTTATTGCGTCGTTTAAACTGTGTCTGCAACCATACTTATTATCATTTTTAGATTTAGTTACTGAGTCATTTACATTAATTGCTGGTACTTTTAGGCTATTACTCTCAAGCATTGCTTTAAGCCTATGAACACCAGTAGTAGTCTCTTCTGAAATTCCATGAATGGTTTCAAGCATGTCAGGGAATTTAGTATGAACCATATGTGTAAGGTCACCCCCATCATCTAAGATCATATTTGCATCCCACGGCTTGCCATCTTGAACGATTGTTTGCTCAATGCACCAATCAAATTCTTCGTCTGTTTGTCCCTTCCAGGCAAAAACAGGGATTCCAGCTGCAGCGATTGCAGCTGCTGCATGATCTTGAGTTGAAAAAATATTACATCCAGACCAGCGAACTTCAGCTCCCAGATCTACCAACGTTTCAATCAAAACAGCTGTTTGGATCGTCATGTGTATGCAACCCATAATTTTTGCACCTTTGAGAGGTTGGGCATCTTTGTACCTAGTTCTTAAAGCCATCAGTGCAGGCATTTCGTTTTCTGCCAAGGATATTTCTCTTCTACCAAAATCTGCAAGACCTATATCCGCTACTTTATAATCATTTTCCATTTATAACTCCATTAATGAGAGTGTGCATTCTACATAAAAAAAGGGCACATATGCACCCTTTGAATTTGTAAATTTAACCTTACTGTGAAATCTGATCTGCTTTATCCGTTTTTTCCCACGTTAAATCAATGTCAGATCTTCCAAAGTGTCCATATGCTGCAGTTGGAAGATAAATTGGTCTTTTCAGATCAAGCATATTTATTAGGCTTTTTGGCCTTAGATCAAACTCCTCTTCAACTATTTTTACAATAGCTTCTTTAGATATTTTTTCACTATTAAAAGTTTCAACATGAATAGATGTGGGTTTTGCTACACCAATGGCATATGAAACTTGAATTTCGCAATAATCTGCAAGCCCTGCAGCCACAATATTCTTAGCCACATATCTTGAAGCATATGCCGCTGATCTATCTACTTTTGATGGATCTTTTCCAGAAAAAGCACCTCCACCATGACGAGCCATGCCTCCGTAGGTATCTACAATTATTTTTCTTCCTGTCAGACCACAATCACCAACGGGACCACCAATCACAAATTTACCAGTTGGATTAATGTAGATATTTGTTGAATCAAGAATCCATTCCTCAGGAACGATAGGCTTAATAATTTTATCCATTACTTCAGCTTTGATTTCTTCTTGAGTGACATCTTCATCATGCTGGGTTGAAAGCACAATAGCAGAAAGGCCCTCAATTGTTTTCCCATCATCAGAATAAATAACACTTACCTGGCTCTTTGCATCAGGCCTTAGCCATTTAATTTCTCCGCTTTTCATAACATCAGCTTGTTTTTTTACCAACCTGTGAGAAAGATCTATAGGAAGGGGCATCAATGATTCTGTCTCTTTGCATGCATACCCAAACATTAACCCTTGGTCGCCAGCTCCTTGCTCTAAATTTTCTCCTTCACCTTCAGTGACACCCTGAGATATATCCGGAGACTGCTCAAAAACAAGATTAGTAAACTCACAAGTATCACCATTAAACCCGTATTCATCCGTGTTATAGCCAATATCATTAATGGTTTTTCTTACAATCGGTTCGAGGTCTGGGCTTCCCAAAGAAGTAATCTCTCCAGCAATATAGACCATGTTATTTTTGATCATTGTTTCGCAGGCTACTCGGCTATTAGGATCTTCAGCTAAGTAAGCATCCAAAACAGCATCAGATACTTGATCGCAAACTTTGTCGGGATGTCCGCCAGAAACAGACTCTGATGTAAAAATATAACTCATAATTTCTCCTTAATTAAATTTATGATAATTCATCAAATACCTCAAGTAAAAGTGATGATTGGTTGAGGGTATAAAAATGAAAATTATTTATACCAATATTTTGAAGATCTTTAATTTGTTTGATGCAAATATTTATTGCTGCTTTCTCATTGCGCACTTTGTCATCTGAAAATTGGTTAATTATTTCAGCCGGTATATGTATCCCACATTTGTTTGCCATACTGCAAAGACTGTGAATATTGTAAATGGGCATAATTCCTGCGGTTAATTCATTATTGATTTCTTTTTTTGATATTTGATCAACTAGCTTTTTATAATTATTTATAGAAAAGCAAAACTGAGAGATGCATTGATTTGAACCAGCAATAGTTTTTTCTTTTAGTAAATTAAGATCAAAATCAAAACCTTCAGAATCTGGATGAGGTTCAGGATATGCAGACACGAAAACTTCTATATTCAATTCTGCTAAAAATTTAACAAAATCTGCAGTGTTATGAAAACCCTCTGGATGAGATTGAAATTTACCTTCTAGACTATCACCCCTTAAGGCAACCACTTTGCTAACACCAAGGGATTTAAACTCGTTAATGATTTTAATTAAATCGGTTTTGCTTTTACCCACTAGAGTTAAGTGTGAAACTATATCGATATTTGTTTTTTCTTTAAAAGCTTTAATTAGACCAATACTTTTTTCCTGAGAACTTCCCATCGCTCCATAGGTTATAGAAATAAATCTCGGCCCATGCTTTTCAATTAACGAAAACTCGTTGACCACTTTTTGATAATCTAAATCCTTTGGAGGATAAAATTCATATGAAATTTTCATTTTTCACCTACATTAGG
>JADHNM010000006.1 GCA_016779505.1 SAR86 cluster bacterium | reverse complement strand
ATCTACGAGCCAATTGATCCCTTAACAGGGCCAATGGGATTTCAATCAAGAAAAATTTCAAAGGTTTTAGGTCTTAATAACGAGCAGTCAAAACAATTTTCAAAAATGCTTCCACAGTTAACTGATTTATTTATTAGCCATGATCTTAGTTTGCTTGAGATTAACCCACTGGTAATCACTCAAGGTGGAAAACTACATTGCTTAGATGCAAAGATCAATATTGACTCAAATGCAGTCTATCGACAACCAGAAATTCAAGCTATGCATGATCCTTCTCAGGAAGATCCTCGTGAGTCAGAGGCTGCAATGCATGACTTGAGTTATGTTTCTCTAGACGGAAATATTGGTTGCATGGTAAATGGTGCAGGGTTAGCAATGGGAACGATGGATACCATTAAATATTTTGGTGGATCTCCAGCTAATTTTCTTGATGTGGGTGGAACGGCCACTCAAGAAAGAGTTTCTAAAGCCTTTAAGTTAATATTAGCTGATCCAGAGGTAAGGGTGGTCTTGGTAAATATATTTGGTGGCATTGTGAGATGCGACCTTATTGCTGAGGGTATCCTCGCTGCAATTGAAGAGGTAGGTGTTTCTATTCCAGTAGTCGTAAGATTAGAAGGAAATAATGCAGATATTGGAAGCAGCATTCTCGCTGAATCTAATACGGAAATTGTTAGTCTAAATAATCTTGAGGATGCGGCTAAAAAAGCTGTGGAGTTAAGCAAATGAGTATATTGGTAGATAAAAATACACGTCTTTTAGTCCAAGGTTTCACAGGCTCTCAAGCTACTTTACATTCAGAACAGTCAATTGAATATGGAACCAATATTGTTGGGGGAGTGACTCCAGGTAAAGGGGGGCAAGTGCATCTAGGCACTCCTGTTTTTAATTCAGTTCATGAAGCTATGGAAGCAGTTAAGCCTAATGCTTCAATTATTTTTGTTCCAGCGCAATTTTGCAAAGACTCAATTTTAGAAGCTGCTGATGCTGGAATTAAATTAATAATTTGTATTACTGAAGGGGTGCCTACCTTGGATATGCTTATCGTAAAAAAGAGAATTGATGAACTAGGGATCACCTTAATAGGTCCTAATTGCCCTGGGATAATCACCCCAGGTGAGGCAAAGTTAGGAATAATGCCAGGAAGTATTCATATGAAAGGCTCAGTCGGAATTATTTCCAGATCTGGCACCTTGACCTATGAAGCTGTGAAGCAAACCAGTGATCTAGGTCTTGGTCAGAGCACATGCGTCGGTATTGGAGGAGACCCAATACCAGGAACCTCTTTTGTTGATGTTTTAAAAATGATGCAAGAAGACGAGCAGACCAAAGCAATTGTCATGGTAGGTGAGATTGGAGGAACCGCTGAAGAAGAAGCAGCAGATTTTATTAAAGAAAATGTTACCAAGCCTGTTATTTCGTATATAGCTGGACAAACTGCACCAGCAGGAAAAAGGATGGGGCATGCAGGTGCAATTATTGCAGGTGGTAAAGGCACTGCTGCTGATAAAATTAAAAAACTTGAAGAATGCGGAGTTCATATAGCTGAAAATTTACTCCAAATCGGAGTAAAAGCTAAGGAAGTATTGAGCTAGATTTAGCTATATATTTATTAGCAATATAATTAAGCCTTGGAATAATCAAACTTGCGAATGCTGTTAGCCCAGCAATCATTCCTATCCAAATCCCCGCAGGGCCCAAAGCATCACCCAATAAACCATAATAAGTTAAGTGATAGCCTGCGGGCAATGCAATAAACCAATAGGTTAGAATTAACATTAGCATTGGAGCAAAAGTATCTTTATAGCCCCTCAAACTTCCTAAGGCACCCATTTGAATACCATCAGGAATTTGAAAGATTGCTGCAAAAAGTAATAGGTTTATTGCTATTGCTATAACGGCCAAATCTTCAGAATAAAGCGAAACAAGAGCCTCTCTAAAAGATAGAATTATTGCTGTATTTAAAATAGCGCCAACCAAGCAAATCAATATAGCAATGTGAGAGGCATATTTAGCTTTTCGCAGTTCTTTTTCACCCACTAAATTACCTATTCTTGTTGCAGCAGCTAATCCAAAAGATAATGGCAATATAAATAAAACACTTGCTATGTTTATTGCTACTGTATGGGCACTAATTACAGTTGCTCCAAGTGATCCTAATATCAATGCTGCACCTGAAAACATACTTAATTCTACAAACACGCCAAATCCAATCGGCACACCTAATTTCAGCGCTTCTTTTGTGGTATCAGTATTGGGCCCAGAAAATTTTGAAAATAATTTTGTTGGTTTGTATTCTTTCTTCTTAAAAATCACTAGTATCAAAACAAACAAACCAATAATTATATTTATTGAAGTTGCAATTCCACAGCCAACTCCACCCATGGGAGGTATTCCAAAATATCCATAGACAAAAATGATATCAAGCGGAATATTTAATAACATGCCAATAAATGCAACCCAAAAAACTGGAAGAGTCAGACCCATGCCTTCACTATAGCAACGAAGACATGTAAATAGCATGTTGGCGACAAAACCAAATGACATAGCTTTTAAATATCCATCCGAAATCTGAGCAATATTTTCTTCAATATCAAAGTAAGGAATAAAAAAGCTTAGATTTCTATATAGAATAAAACCAATTAAACCTAACGCTATGCTAACCCATAATATTTCTCGAACCTTTTGCCCAATTTCTTCATACTTCTTTGCTCCGAATAGCTGGGCAACTATTGGAGTTACTGCAAATAAACAACCTCCAAGGAGAAAATAAAATGGCATAGACAAAGCATTACCAATGGCAAGTCCAGATAAATCAAGTGCACTTGCTCGACCAGCAACAATTGTATCTGTAACTCCCATACCCATATATGAAATTTGAGATCCATAGATTGGTATACCTATTTTTAGCAGTTGCTTTAGTTCTTTTAGTAATTTTTTCAAAAAAATAAACCCAGAAATTTCTCGGTACTTTATCATATAAGAATCACCCTAAAATGGAGAAATAAAATTAGAAAAGATAGTCGACCATATTGGTTAAAAAAAATTATCTCTAAGCTTACTGCACGTTATGTAAATCACTTTCTGAGACCGCAGTTTAAGCATCTTGGAAAGGGAACGGTATTTTTTAAACCTCAATTTATTAAGTTATTTGGTTCAAATATTTCTGTTGGTGACTTTCCTACATTTATTTCTGCTCCTGATGATTACATTCAAATAACAAGCTGGGATGCTGGAGAATGGAGTGGTGAAGTTGATATTGGGAGCTATGTCTTAATTTCTCCCGGAGTTAGGATAATGGCTGCTGACAAAATCTCAATTGGAGATTCATGCATGTTTGGTCATGGTGCATGCATTACTGATGCTGATTGGCATGGAATTTATGATAGAACAAAAGTTGTTGGCGATCCGAAGCCTGTTGTTCTTGAGGAAAATGTTTGGGTTGGTGAAGATGCAATGATTTGTAAAGGTGTCAGGATTGGGGCAAATAGCATTATTGGAGCTCGATCAGTTGTTACAAAAGATGTGCCAAATAATACAATTTATGCAGGCAATCCTGCGACATTCATTCGAAATCTAGATGAGGGTGAATTTATTACTAGAAAAGATTTTTTTAAAGATCCTATAAAATTAGCTCATGACTTTGATTTGCTTGATCAGTACTCACTTGGAAATAATAGTCTTTGGGGATGGATTAAAAGCATTGTCTGGAGAGATAAGATCCATTGATTAAGATCGCTTCAGATTCACAAATTCCAAATATACAGCAAAAATTATCTGAGTTTTTTGCTGATGAGTATTCACTGGAATATTTTGTATATGATGAGCTCACTTCAAATGATCTAAAAAACGTTGACGCACTCTTAGTTCGATCAACTATTCAGGTAGGTAAAAAGTTATGTGATCATTCGTCAATCAAGTTTGTTGGCTCGGCAACTGCAGGAATAAATCACCTAGATACTGAATATTTAGATGCTCAAAATATTTCATGGTCACACGCTCCAGGCTGTAATGCATTTAGTGTTATCCATTATGTGATGGCTGCTTTAGGAGAGCTAATTCAAGAAGGCCTTTTCAGTGTTCGGCAAAGCATTGGAATAATTGGATATGGCAATATAGGCAAAAGGCTTTATCAATTACTTTCGGCTCTTAACATTGAGGTATACGCTTACGACCCTTTGTTAAAACATAGCCACTTAGTTACTATGGAAAAAGTATTGGCATGCGACCTCATAACAATTCATGTTCCATATTCTACAGAAGGCGTTTATCCTACAAGCGATCTACTCAATCAATCACACAGTAGCTTTCTAAAAGATAAAATCTTGATTAATACATCCAGAGGAGGGGTTGTTTGCGAGAAGTTAGTCACAGAATCTAATAACTTAATTTATGTTGCAGATGTATGGGTGGATGAGCCAACTCCATCCAAAACTACTATTCAAAATGCATTTATCTCAACACCTCATATAGCTGGCTACAGCATTGAAGGTAAAATGAACGGTACGGGTGTAATTGCTTCAGAATGCGCGAAAGCTTTTAATTGTCTTAAAGATAGCGGTTCAAGCAATAATCAATTAATGAATTGGCCTCATGGGCTAGAAAATATTGTTCGTGATATGCATTCTTATGGATTTCCCTTGGCTATGTTCAATAGTGAGTTAGATTTATCTGCTATCTCTAATGCATTTAAGGATATTTCAACTCATACTCTTGCTGATGGGTTCAAAGATCTTAGAGTCAAACATTCCCCGAGACATGATTTCAATGCTTATTCTTATCAAGATATAGTGGGCCTAGACGAATCTATTAATTTAGATTTTTTTAATTCTCTTAGATCTTTGAAGTAGAGATAACAAATTATTTTAGATAAAAGGTACCAAAGGAATATTGCAGCTGGAGATTAATACTAAGATTGAAAGCATGCTAATAAATTTTAAGACATTTAATTTTTTCATCTTAGAATTATCGCACGCTTATGAAGAACAAGAAATCTCTATATCTTTTGCCCATATCGGAGATTTATTCGCAAACTTCTCATGCTCTATTAGCTCTTCAAAAGGCTGGGTTATTACAATCATTAAAGTTTCAAGCATAGAAAAATCATTGACTTCTGCTGCCTCAATTGCTTCTTGTGCCATATAATTTCTTAAAATGAACTTTGGATTAACCTGGTTCATTAGCTTCAATCTTTTATCTTTAGATAAGGTTTCCTTGGAATGTCTTTCCAGAAAAGAGACAACCCAGCTTTTTGAAATTTCTGAGTGTAGTTCTGGAGAATGCTCTTCAGCCAGGGCTTGCGTGAGATTTCTAAAAGTATTGGTGTAATCTAGTTTTTCAGATTCCATAATATCTAATAGACCTTGAATTAAAGTAGCATCTTCAGGCTTTGCTAGTTCTAGACCTAGTTTTTTTCGATAAAGTTCAGCCAAAGTATCTTGAAAGATTGCTTCATAGGTCTGCAGAATTTTACCTTGACTCTCTTCAGAGATAAGTGAGGATAGGGCATGCCCCAACGCAGAACAATTCCATAAACCAATATAAGGTTGATTTTTGAATGCATACCTACCTTGATGATCAGAATGATTGCATACATGGTTTGGATTGTAATCTTCCATAAAACCATAAGGGCCGTAATCAAACGTCTCTCCTAAAATGCTCATATTATCAGTATTCATTACCCCATGATTAAAGCCACAGGCTTGCCAGTGTGCAATCATATTTGCTGTTTCCTTGACGATTACTCTAAAAAAATCTTCATATGCATTTGTAGTTCTAGAGAAATATTGAGGATAAGAATTAATACAAAAATCTGCCAGAGCTTTAACATGCTCCGGTTTATTGTTGTAGTGAAAGTATTCAAAGCTTCCAAATCTGATATGAGTTTTTGCTGTTCTTACAAGCATTGCAGCAGACTCACTTTTTTCTCTTACTACCATCTCATCACTGCCAATAATCATCAAGGCTCTTGATGTAGGGATAGATAGTGCATGCATTGCTTCACCACACAAGTACTCTCTTATTGTAGATCTGAGAACAGCTCGACCATCTCCAAAGCGAGAATAAGGAGTTTTACCAGCACCTTTTAGGTGGATATCTAATAACCCCTCATTAGAGTTTATTTGTGCAAAAAGCAATCCTCTTCCATCACCAAGTTGTTCTACATACTGACCAAATTGATGCCCTGAGTAAACCATAGATAATGGTTTTAAAGAATCTATTTTTTTTACGCCATTAAAAATTTTTAAGAGCTCTTGATGGTCTGTATCCTCCATGCCGAGCATTTTTTTCATAGCATGGTTTTCAATAATTATTTTGGGATTATCAAACCCTTGCCAATCTTGGAATGTGTAAAATTCTTCTGGAAGTTCAGAAAAATTATGAGTCAGAAATGAGGGCATTTAAGCCTTGGCAATTTGAATTAAATTAGCAACATGTTCATCTTTAGAATGGTCTGCACCTAAATGCTCAACCTCATTCCACATCGCTGCACTGCATATCGGACTGAGGTCATTTTTGAGCGCATTTGCAACCTCAACGCCTGTTCCACAGAAACCGAGCGTCTCAACCATATCATCAGTTACGAGAGCAAACATTTCTTCCCATTTTCCTTCAATAGATAATTTATGCAGAGCTTCATTTATGTCCCCCCATCCATGAAATTCAAGTGCCGGTCTGTAGGTCCTAGTTGAAGCATAAAAACTAATCCTTGCAGCAACATTTCTTTTTGCTATTTTTAGATCCTCCTCTGTTTCACCAGTGGCAATAAAGCCTCCCCAAAGTAGCTCACATTCCCTTGGATTTCTGTTTGTTCTTTTTGCTCCTTCAGCTACTGCAGGCAAAATAATATCATTGATATATTTTGGAGAGCACATTGGATGGAGCAATAATCCGTCAGCTACTTCGCCAGCGATTCTTGCCATTCCAGGCCCAAGGCCAGAAACATAAATTGGAGGCACATCACAATCCATAGGTGGTGGAGTAAACATTGGAGTCATTAGGGTATGAGTGTAGTGTTCTCCTTGAAAGTCCAATTTTTCTCCTGTTTTCCAAGTGTGCCAAATGGCTTTGACGGCAAGAATATATTCTCGCATTCTTGGTGCAGGTGGAGACCAAGGTACGCTGAACCTTCTTTCATTATGACCTTTAACCTGGGTTCCTAAGCCAAGTTGAAAACGACCATCACTAAATGACTGTAAGTCCCAACCCATGTTTGCAACGGTCATAGGGCTCCTTGGAAAAGCTATAGCTAATCCAGTTCTTACAATCATTTTTTTTGAATGCTCTAATCCAAGAAGAACAGGGAGGAAAGGTTCATTATTTAATTCACCAGAAACAAGCGCATCATATCCAAGAGATTCAGCATGCTTAACTATCTCGATAGTATTTTTAGATAAACCTGGAATATAAGTCTCGATTCTCATAGTTATTTTATATTTAGTTGTGAATTAGCAAATTTTTGGGCCCATTGATAATTAGGTTTGCCTGATGGAGCTCTTTCTATTAATTCAGAAAAAACTATTTCTTTTGGCATTTTGTAACTTGCTATATATTTTGAGGCAATATCTTTTATTTCATTGAGTGAGAGGTCAGAGTTTTCTCTCCTTTGAATTACAGCAACAACTTTTTGTCCCCATCTTTCATCTTTAACACCAACTACCAGGCAATCAAATATGTTTGGATGAGCCTTCAGTGCCATTTCAACCTCCTCTGGAAATATCTTTTCGCCACCAGAATTTATTGAAACGCTTCCTCTGCCAAGAAGAGTCATCTGACCGTCTTCTTCATATTTAGCCATATCTCCGGGTATTGAATATCTTTCTCCATTAATCTCAATAAAGGTTTTTTTAGATTTATCCTCATCTTTATAGTATGCAATCGGTACATGCCCCTTTCTTGCCAAATAACCAATAGTCGCTGTGTCATTGGTTTGGATTATTTCTAATGTTTCAAGATTTACAATTTCACTAAAGTTAGGCTTTGTAAATTTTGGACCTCCACCAGAGTCTTTTAATTTTCCATCTTTGGTATGAATATTTACGCCCGTTGCTCCAGTTTCAGAGGATCCCACAGCATCTATGAGAAAAAGATTAGGTAGATATTCCAAGATGGTATCTTTGATGGAGGCGCTGAAAACAGATGCGGTGCTTGCCAGAACAAATAATGATGATAGGTCTAAACCTTTTTCTAATGCAGAGGGGAGTGCGTCACAAAGCGGTCTTCCCATTGCATCGCCTGTGATAGTTAGATTCATCACTTTTTCCTTTGCAATAATTTCCCAAATATAATCCGCATCAAATGAAATTTGATCATTAATAATGAATTTCCATCCTGAAAAGAAAGCATTAAACGATTGCCATTGGGCAGCGCCATGCATTAGCGGAGCTAATGCAAGAGCAGTTGTTTGGTCTTGCAAGCATTTATCTGCAAAGGCTTCGGGTGTAGGATATTTTTCTCCCGTTACTGCATCTATGCCTCCGCCAAGTGTCATCAAGACATCTTCCATGCGCCATACCACACCTTTCGGCATTCCTGTCGTGCCACCTGTATAAAGTATGTATTTGTCATCCCCTGATCTTTCAACACTTAACCTAGAATCATCTTCATTTGAGATAAGAGCTTCAAAATCATAACTACCCTCAATGACATCATCAGCATCTGAACCATCATTTATACAAATGAAATCTTTTAATAGAGGCAGATCATTTCTAATATTATTAAGCTTTGCACCAAACTGTTTATGATAAAACACAGCTTCCATATCAGCGTTATCAATTAGATACTTCAGCTCTTCTTCAACATATCTATAGTTAATATTTATAGGAATAGCACATAATTTATATGCCCCAAGCATGACCTCCAGCCACTCTATGCAATTAAAAGCATAAATTCCTATGTGACTGCCTTTTTTTACCCCAAGTTTTTTTAAGGCATTTGCTGCTTTATTTGTTCTAGCATCTAGCTCTTGATAAGTTAAACGGGTAGACCCCAGAACAACTGCTTCTCTATTAGGAATCCTATCAACGACTCCCTCAAATATGTCAGCAGCATTAAATTCCATTAGACGTTTGTGGAATGATTTTCCCAATAAGGATCCCTTAACCTTCTTTTATATAACTTACCATTCTCATCTCTAGGAAGTTTTTCAATAAAATCTATGGTTCTGGGTAACTTCATCTTTGCAAGATTTTCCTGTGCAAACTGCATTAATTCAGCAAGCAATTTTTCAGAAGAATCAAAATTTTGATTAAGCTCTATTACTGCTTTTACTTCCTCTCCCCACTCTTCATTAGGGATTCCAAATACAGCAACATCTGCAACGGCAGGGTGCATGAGAAATGCGCTCTCAATCTCAGCTGGATATATGTTTGCACCACCTGAAATAATCATATCTATCTTTCTGTCACATAAAAATAAATACCCTTCATCATTTAAATACCCTATATCACCCACAGTAAAGTAAACCTGATCATCAATAACTAATCGTTCTTTTTTTGTCTTTGCTTGATCACCCTTGTACTCAAATTTTGTTGCTTCGCCAAGCTTCATAAAAACTGTACCTTGATTATCTGTTTCAGCTTCGGCTCCATCCTCATTGATGATTTTTATTTCTGCTCCTGGCCATGCTTTGCCAACTGTTCCAGGAAACTTTGACCATGACTCAGCATCAACAACTGTTCCACCTCCTTCTGTGGCAGCATAATATTCCCATATAGAATTTCCCCACCATTTAATCATTGCTTGCTTGGTATGAATTGGGCAGGGCGCAGCAGCATGAATCATTGCTCGAGTCGATGAGCAATCATATTTTTTTCTGATTTCATCAGGAAGCTGTAACAATCTATGAAATTGAGTTGGAACCATGTGACTGGTTGTGACTTTATATTTATCAATAAGGTAAAGCATTCTCTCTGCATCAAATTTTTCCATCAAAACAACAGAGTGACCATAATGCAGTGCTGCTGAAGAGTGCACTAAGACCGCAGTGTGATATAAAGGCGACCCAACAATATGGACATTGTTTTCTTGCGGCTGAATCTCAAAAAAGCTAAGTATCATTGCAAACATGCTTAAAACATCATCTGGATCTCCTGGAATTAGTGCGCGCTTCACACCTTTTGGTTTTCCAGTCGTGCCAGATGTGTAGTTCATTACCTGACCCGCAGTTCTCTCTTCTGGATTGGTGGTTGGGTGTGAGCTCACAAACTCATCTAAATGAATAAAGCCGCTCATCTCGGTTGTACTAATGCATCCTTTTTCTGGAAAGTTAATAGCAGCAATGGCCTTTTGGCAGGCTTCCTCCATAGCAGGAACTTCTCCAGATGCAATGAATGCTTTCGCCCCAGAATCTTCAAGAATATATGCTATTTCTGGTCCAGCTAAATGCCAATTGATAGGGACCATATAAAAACCAGACTGAGCACAGGCCAAGTAGGCTATGTAGTACTCAACGGAGTTAGGTAAAACTGTTGCCACCACATCACCACTCTTAACTCCAAACTCTTTAAGTGCATGAGTTAATTGATTAGTTTTTGCAAGCAAATCACCGCGTGTCCAAATCTTTTCTGATGGTTCAATTATGGCAATTTCATTTGGTTGAGAGTTTGCAAATCTATAAAAACCTAATTCACTCATTAATTTCTCTTATTATATTTGTTGATCTTATAATTCTAACTTTGGTAATCCATTAATGTAACCTAATAATTTAAATTTCTATGTAATAATAATTCCCAAATGGACTACCTATTGAGCAATTTAAGTCAAGAAACACTGTGGTTACTGGTAGTTTTTTACGACTTGTTGCTAGCTATTTTTCTATATAGATTCTTTGGTAAATATGGTTTGTACTGCGCTGTGATTCTTGGAATAGTGCTTGGCAATCTTCAGGGTGGAAAAGTTAGTGAATTAAATCTTTTTGGAATGCAATTCAATGTAAGTATGGGAGCAATCCTATATTCTGGAATTTATTTTGCTACAGACCTTTTAAATGAAAAATTTGGAAAAGATGAGGCCAATCGAGCAGTCATGCTTGGATTTGTTGCAAACATTGCAGTAATGTTAACTTTAGTGCTTAGCACTAAGTTCATGCCATCTGATTTAACAGGATCAGCGGCAGAGGTCCATGATGCTATTTCAGTGCTGGCATATTACTCACCCATTTTTATCATTGGTTCCTTGGCCGCATACCTTATCAGCCAAAGATTTGATGTGTGGTTTTTTCATTATCTCAAAAACTTAACAAATGGAAAAAAGCTTTGGCTCAGAAATAATCTCTCCACCATGGCCTCACAACTTATAGACACGCTGATCTATCAATTTACATGGGTCTTTGCAACAGACTTATCTTTTAAACAGGCTTTTGCGATCTCAATGGCAAAATACATTATAAAAGTATTTATAGCTCTGGTAGATACTTTTTTTATTTACTGGGTCAGAAATTGGCAAATTAAATCTTAGCCTAGAACAGCAGCCAATGGATTATACTAATGACATAGTTAATTATATTTAAACATATGACTAAAAAATCCAAAGAAGAGCTTAAAAAGGAACTTTCTCCCGAGTCATATTATGTCACTCAAGAAAGTGGTACAGAGCGACCTTTTACAGGTCAGTACTGGGATCATATTGAGGATGGTGTATACACTTGTAT
The DNA here is from genome assembly GCA_016779505.1 of SAR86 cluster bacterium. Classification (GTDB taxonomy): domain Bacteria; phylum Pseudomonadota; class Gammaproteobacteria; order Magnimaribacterales; family D2472; genus D2472. The sequence continues at coordinate 14,392 of JADHNM010000006.1, read as the reverse complement.
TTGCTGTGGCGAGACGCTTTTTAAATCTGAAACAAAATTTGATGCGGGCTGTGGTTGGCCTAGTTTTTATGAAGCTGCCAACAACAATAAAATTAATGAATTAGAGGATTACTCTCTTTCCAGAGTAAGGACTGAGATTAGATGCTCAAAGTGTGATGCTCATCTTGGCCATGTTTTCACAGACGGTCCTCAGCCAACTGGTTTGAGGTATTGCGTTAATTCAGCTGCTTTAGATTTTGCAAAAGATACTTCTTCAGATTAAGTGACCGAAAAAACAGCCTCCCAATCTAATTTTTTATCTACCATCAAAGTAGGTAGTTTGACTTTTATTTCTAGAGTGGCAGGTTTAATAAGGGATATTTTTACGACCAATCTTCTTGGAGCAAGTATTTTTCATGATATTTTTGTTGTTGTATTAAAAATCCCAAATGTTTTTAGAAAGCTCTTTGCAGAAGGTGCATTTAGCCAAGCGTTTATTCCTATCTATTCTGAATATTTAGGCAAGCAAGATGAGAGAGGTGGTCAGGATTTTTTAAATGCATTGTTTGGCCTTTTGCTGTCTGCTCTTTTTATATTTACCCTCTTAGCTTTGTTATTTGCACCGATATTTATTCTTATATTTGCTCCGGGCTTTTACTTTGATATACAAAAACAAGATTTAGCAGTGAATCTTTTAAGAATAATGTTTCCATATCTTGCATTGATTTCACTTGTTGCATTTGCTGCTGGTATTCAGAATTCTCATAATAAATTTTCCATTCCAGCAGTTACTCCTCTAATTTTTAATTTGAGTTTAATTGGATCAGCATGGTTGGTTGCTCCAAAAATCGAAATACCTGTTATGGCTCTTGCATGGGGAGTGCTTTTGGCAGGTTTTCTTCAATTACTTTTTCAAATTGCACCATTAACAATTATCCAAAAAATTCCTGTTCCAAAAATAGATCTTAGTAATCCAGGAGTCAAAAAATTCTTTATCTTGATTCTTCCAGCTATTGTGGCAGGCGGCATAGCTCAAATTAATCTTTTAATCGATACTATTTTTGCATCTTGGTTAATAACAGGTAGTCCAACTTGGTTATATGTATCAGATAGATTAATTCAATTCCCAATGGGAATTTTTGCAATTGCTATCGGCACAGTCCTCTTGCCAAGCCTATCCAAAGCTTACGCTCAAGAAAAAACACAGGCTTTTGTTTCTCAGCTTGAACATGCATTCAAGCTAGTTTTCTTTCTTGCCATACCATCATTGATTGGGTTGATTGTTTTTTCGTCTCCCTTGTTAGCTACTATTTTTCAAAGGGGAGCTTTTTTATGGACCGATGTACAGCAGGCCAGCTTGAGCTTGATGGGTTTCGCATTAGGATTACCCTTTTTTATGGCTATGAAAGTTTTAATTCCAGCCTTTTTTTCTAGACAAGATACCAAAACTCCCATGCAGATAGCCTTTTTAAGTTTATTAATTAATATTGTCCTTAACTATTTATTGGCATTTTATTTTGGGTTAGGTCATTTTGGGTTAGCAGTCGCCAGCTCCATTTCTGCAATAGTAACTGTAATTATTTTAAGTTACTTGTTACACAGGCAGATGTTGATTTCTTTTTCAGGTATTTTTAGTCTTTTCTCTTTAAAAGTATTGATAGCTAGCATTGCTTTGATATCATTTTTATCAATTTTTAGTCAATATTTTAATTTTGAATTTTTCACACAAATTCAAAGGTTGCTTCATCTTAGCGTAGCTGTCATTGGCTCTTTAATAATATATTTTGGGGTAAGTTTTTTGTTGGGTATCAGGCTGGCTGATTTTAGATAATGTACTTAATTAGAGGAATAGGAAATATAGAAACTTTTAATAGAAAGTTTCCAAATCAGCCAATGAGTGGAACCATTGGAAATTTTGATGGGCTGCACTTAGGACATCAAGCAATTCTTAAACAAGTAAAAGATAAAGCTCTTGAAAGCTCAAGCGCATCATTGGTTTTTTTTACAGAGCCGCATGCTTCTGAGTATTTTGCAGCCAACGATCTAAACTCTAAGCCTCCGCCAAGGATTTGTCCTTGGAGAGAAAAAGTAAAGCTCCTTAAAAATTTTGGAATAGATTTTGCTTTTTTTCTTCAGTTCAACAAATCTCTTAAAACAATGACTCCGCAGATTTTTCTCGATGAAGTGTTGGCGCAACTAAACTTGAAGCACTTAATCATAGGAGATGATTTTAGGTTTGGGGCTCAGCGGGCGGGTGATTTTGAGTTGCTAAAAAATTGGGGTAAAACCAATGGAACAAAGGTTATTGCAAACAAAACTGTTTCAAGAAACGGCTTAAGAGTAAGCTCGACTAGAATAAGAGAAGCCTTATTACAAAGTGATTTTGTTCTGGCAAAAGAATTGCTTGGACGTCCATATACATTTTCAGGAAAAGTAGTCTACGGTCAACGACTAGGAAGAACCATAGGTGTTCCTACCGCAAATCTTTGGATACCAAAACAAAGACTTCCCATAGCCGGTGTTTATGCAGTCAAATGTCTATTAGCAGGGGAGTCATTTAATGGAATTGCGAACATGGGTATTAGACCAACCGTGGATGGCTCCAAACCCGTTCTTGAAATTCATTTATTTAATTTTAATGAATCTATATATGGACAAAGATTGACTGTAGAATTCAAAAATAAACTTCGTGATGAGAAGAAATTTGATAGTATTGATCTATTAAAAGAACAAATTCTTCAAGATATATCTCAAGCTAAAAAAATACTGGAATAATTCTCTATGAGTAAAGAATATCGGGATACTTTAAATCTCCCTCAAACCGATCTATCCATGAAAGCTGGCTTGCCTAGAAAAGAACCTGAGATTCTTGAATTTTGGAATTCTATCAATCTTTATCAACAAATAAGAGAACAGAATAATGGCAAAGAACGGTTTATTCTTCATGACGGACCTCCATATGCGAATGGAGACATTCATTTGGGCCATGCGGTTAATAAAACACTCAAGGACATAACGGTTAAATTTCAAACTTTAATTGGAAAAGATGCTCCTTATGTTCCTGGCTGGGACTGTCATGGCCTGCCAATTGAATTAAACGTTGAAAAAAAGCATGGAAAAGGCAGCGATCTTGTCAGAGATAAAAAATCATTCATCAAAGCTTGTCGTGAATATGCCCAATCTCAGGTTGACAAGCAAAGAAATGATTTCATTCGTTTGGGAGTGCTAGGCGATTGGGAAAATCCTTATTTATCATTAAATAAAAGTTTTGAAGCCGATACCGTTCGTGCATTAGGAAGAATTATTGCGAATGGACATTTAGAACAAGGTGAGAAGCCTGTTCATTTTTGTATGGATTGTCGGTCTGCTTTAGCAGAGGCTGAGGTAGAGTATATGGACAAAAACTCGCATTCAGTTGATGTAAAATTTAACGTTTTGCCTCAATACATTGATTCCCTATGCTCAACGTTTCAAATTGAAAAACTCGAAGAGGTTTCATTTGTCATCTGGACAACAACCCCTTGGACGATTCCATCAAATGTAGCGGTCTGTATAAATGAAGACATTGAATACATTGTTGCAAAAGGTGCCAATGAACATTTCATTATTGCTGAAGATTTAATGGATGCCTGCGTTGATCGATGGGGTTTTAAGCTTGAGATCCTCGGATCGGCTCTAGGAAAAGAAATTACAGATATCTCAATGACTCATCCTTTATACAACAGGGAATCGAAACTTCTTCATGGAGATCATGTTACAACTGAGAGTGGGACTGGTTGTGTTCATACTGCTCCAGCTCATGGATTGGATGATTACTTTATCTGCATAAATAATGGCCTTGAATCAGTAAAGGCTCTTGATAATAAGGGTCTTTTTAAAGAAGAGTATGGCCCTTTAAGTGGATTAAGTACTAAAAAGGGAGATCCAATTGTTATTGAATTGTTAAAGGAAAATAAGGCGCTACTTGCTCATAAACAATATGAACATTCTTATCCTCACTGCTGGAGGCATAAGTCACCAGTCATTTTTATGTCAACACCACAATGGTTTATTTCTATGAAAAAATCTGGTCTTAGTGATGGTGCAATTAATGCTGTCAAGGATGTGAAGTGGGAGCCAAGTTGGGGAGAGGAAAGAATTCTTTCAATGCTTGAGGATCGTCCTGACTGGTGTATTTCGAGGCAAAGAAATTGGGGCGTTCCAATTACTCTAATTATTCACAATCAAACAGGTGAGATTCACCCAAAACAGAATGTACTTTTTAATCAAATTGCAGATGTTATTGAAAAAGAAGGTATTGAAGGATGGGACAATTTGGAGCTTGATTCATTGATTGATGATTCTGAGTCTTATTCTAAGGTCCATGACACACTGGATGTTTGGTTTGATTCGGGTGTAACCCATATGTGCGTTTTAGATAAGTTGTATGGTGCAGATGTTGTGGCAGACTTGTATTTAGAGGGCTCAGATCAACACAGAGGATGGTTTCAATCATCTCTGTTAACTGGGATTGCCACTAATGGCATGGCCCCTTATCGTTCTGTTTTAACGCATGGATTTGTAGTGGATGATGAGGGCAGAAAACAATCTAAATCTCTAGGTAATACAATCGCACCACAAAAAATTTGGGACACATTAGGGGCAGATATTTTAAGGTTGTGGATTGCCTCTACTGACTTCAGAAGTGAAATGGTTGCTTCAGATGAAATTTTTAAGAGAGTTTCAGATCAGTACAGAAGAATTAGAAATACTTTTAGGTTTTTATTGGGGAACATCAATGACTTTGATGCAAAAAAAGATTCAATTGAGCTTAATAACTTACTTGAGCTTGATAAATGGATTTTGCATGAGCTTGCTCAATTGCAAGAGGATGTCATAGGGCTGTATACCTCATATTCATATCATCAAGTTATTCAGAGAATACATAATTTCTGCGTAAATCAATTGGGGGGTATTTATTTAGATATTATTAAAGATAGGCAATATACCACTCAACAAGATTCTGAAATTAGAAGGTCTGCTCAGACTGCAATGCAAATAATTATTAATCAGCTAGTTGTATTGATTTCACCTGTTCTATCTTTTACTGCAGAGGAGATATGGCAAGGAAATAAATTTCTTTTGGAGAGGGCGGACTCAGTTTTTCTAACTACTCTAAGAGATTTAGATAATTTTGACAGCGATTTATCAAAAGAAAACTGGAAAAGATTGCTTGAGATTAAGGAAGAAGTTAATCAAAGCATTGAGGAATCAAGAGCTGCTGGAGAAATTAAAGGTTCATTGGATGCTTCTCTTGAGCTGAAGCTTGATTCAAAGGATTTCGAGTTAATGGAAAAACTAGCAGCTGAAATACATTTCTTTTTTATAGTTTCCGAATGCCATATCCTAGAAGGAGATGCTTTGGAAATTTCTGTTATCAAATCGTCTTCAGAAAAATGCGTAAGATGCTGGCATAGGAATGAATCAGTAGGCTCTATCACCAAGCATCCAGAGTTGTGTAATCGATGCAATCAAAACTTAGATGGTCCAGGAGAGGATAGAAAGTTTGCTTAGCATTAAAAAAGGCTACCTTGTAATATTTTTTTTAATTGCAATTGACTTGGCATCAAAATTTATTGCGGAAGAGCAATTAAATTTTGGGCAAGCAATACCTTTGATTCCAATTTTAGATTTATTGTTGGTTTTTAATTCTGGAATAGCCTTTAGTATTTTAGATTTCAATAATTCATTTCTAAGTTTTGGCTTATCCCTTATTGGATTATTAATCGTAGCCTATCTTCATTCGCTATATAAAAATGAAGAATCTTCAATAAATCGTTTTTCTCTTATCTTAATTATCTCTGGAGCACTCGGAAATATTTTTGATAGATTGCCAGATGGTGTTGTTACTGACTTTCTTTTTTTTCACCTTGGAGAAACTCCATTTTTTATTTTTAATTTTGCTGATGCCTATATCACAATTGGAGCTGTATTATTTTTTTTGATGGAGTTTAAAAAATTTCTACAAAATAGATCAGGATGAAGACTAAAGTTTTATTGGCTAACCCTAGGGGATTTTGTGCTGGAGTAGACCGCGCCATTGATATAGTTAATCAAGCCCTAAAAAAATTTGGACCTCCTATCTATGTTCGACATGAAGTAGTTCATAACAAGACTGTCGTTGAGGAATTAAAATCAAAAGGAGTTATTTTTGTTGATGAGTTGAGTGAAGTTCCCCAATCTTCCCATGTAATCTTCAGTGCTCACGGAGTGTCTGAAAAGGTTGAGAAAGAAGCTGCAGCATTTAATTTACTATCTTTTGATGCAACATGCCCCCTCGTAACAAAAGTTCATAGCGAGGTCCAGCGGCATGTCCGTGCTGGAAGAGATATCATTTTAATTGGTCACGAAGGACACCCTGAAGTTGAAGGCACCCTAGGAAGACACAACCCCATAGATTCAATTAGCAACATTTATCTTGTCCAAGATGAGAGAGAGGCCAGATTAGTTAATGTCTCCCAACCTGAAAACTTAGCATATGTCACACAAACCACACTTAGTCTCGATGACACCATCTCAATAGTGGAAATTTTATACGAACAGTTTCCTAAAATTCTTAAGCCGAAGAGCGATGATATTTGTTATGCCACTCAAAATAGACAAGATGCTGTTAAGCAACTTGCTTTAGAAAGTGAATTTATTATTGTTATAGGATCAAGAAATAGCTCAAATTCGAATCGCCTGAAAGAATTGGCTGAAAAATGTGGTGCAAGTTCTATATTGATTGATGGTGCGGACGAACTTGATTTTGAAATCTTATCAAAATACAAAAGCATAGGCATAACTGCTGGAGCATCAGCACCAGAATCAATTGTTCAAAACGTCGTTCAAGCTATTAGTCTAGAATTAAATGCTGTTGCCGAAGAGTTAGGTAAAAATAAAGAAAACATATATTTTAGACTCCCTCCAGAGCTACGTTGATCTTAAGCTTAAAAAAATTTTATGTCTTAAACATCCTCCATTACACTGTTTCTATGTCTATAAGAAAAATATGATCTTGCATAATGGAATTATCGATGTCGCAGAATTTTGCCCATCACCCAACTTTGATGAAAGACCTCAAAATACTGACATCAATTTATTTGTTATTCATGCTATCAGTCTTCCACCAGGAAATTACGATACTCAGCTAGTTAAAGATCTTTTTTTAAACTGCTTAGATCCAGGCAAAGATGAATTTTTAAGATCAATTAAAGACCTCAAGGTGTCTTCTCATTTTTTAATTACTCGTCAGGGAAAATTAATTCAATTTGTACCGATCCATAAAAGAGCCTGGCATGCTGGTATTTCTAATTATAAGGGGCGTGAAAAATGTAATGATTTTTCAATTGGTATTGAGCTGGAGGGATGCGATGAGGACGAATTTGAATTACAGCAATATGACACTTTATCTCAGCTGATTAACTATCTATCGAATGATTTAAAAATTAGTAAACAAAATATTGTCGGTCATGCTGATATAGCCCCAGGAAGAAAAACTGATCCAGGACCATATTTTGACTGGAGTTTATTACAATCCATGTTATGAGTAGAAAGTTATTAGCTATTTTGTTGCTAGGCTTTGCTTCTGGCCTACCTTATATGCTTGTTTTTTCAACCCTCACAGCCTGGCTGAGAGATGTTGGTATCTCTTTGACTGAAATTGGTTTTTTCGCTTGGTTGGTTCTGACTTACTCTCTAAAATTTTTATGGGCACCATTTGTAGATAGATATTCAATACCAGGGTTTGTGACTTTTGGAAAAAGAAGGGGCTGGATTCTTTTTTCCCAATTAATAATTTTTTTATCGTTGATAGGAATGAGCTTAATTAACCCTCTTCAAAATATTCAATTGCTAGCATTGTTTGCTTTTTTTGCTGCCTTTTTTGGCTCAATACAAGATGTTGCTGTGGATGCTTTGAGAATTGAGATAGGGGATGCAAAGGAGCAAGGTGATTTAGCTGCAAGTTATCAATTGGGCTATAGAGTTGCCATTCTTGTTGCTACATCTATGGCATTAATTTTTGCTGATTTATACAACTGGGCTTATGTATATCAATTTATGGGTTTCCTTATGCTAATAGGATCAGCTGGAGCTTTGATATGTTATGAGCCTACCAATCATGAAATTGCTATTTTAAGATTTGATGAAGCTCTGGTTGGTGCTTTTAAAGATTTCTTTAATCGCTTTGGTTTATGGGCTGCAGCATTATTACTTCTAATAATCTCAACATATAGGTTAACTGATATCGTAATGGGACCTATGGCAATGCCTTTTTATCTAGATTTGGGTTTTTCAAAGACAGAAATCGGAGCGCTTGTAAAAACCATTGCTCTTGTTGGCGCAGTTATTGGATTTTTTGTAGGAGGGTTATTAATTAAAAGAATTACTTTGTTTAATGCTTTATTGTTTGGTGGTCTTTGCGTTCTAATTACTAATTTATTTTTTGCCTATGCTGCAAGTTCTGAATCGAATATATCCCTATTATCTTTGATCGTTGGCTTAGATAGTTTTGCAGCAGGGCTCGTGGGAACGGTTAATATTGCTTTTCTTACCAGTTTGGTTTCAAAAAAATTTACTGCTGTTCAATATGCTATGTTGACATCATTCATGATGCTGCCAGGAAAATTTTTTAGTGGTTTTTCCGGGGTTTTGGCTGATTATTATATTTCAACCTCTTCGCTTCAGATGGGTTGGACCTACTTTTTTTATACCACTTCAGCTATGTCTATTCCTGCGCTGTTATTAATTCTTATTTATAAAAAAAACTATGCAGCTAATTCAACATAGTTTTAAAATTATTTTAGTCATTTCTATACTATTAATATCAGTTCTTTCCATTCAAGATATTTCAGTTGAATCGTCTGCCAATCTAAGCGATAAGTTACTCCACTTTTTTTGCTTTTTATATCTAACAATTGTCACTTGGTTGAGTAGAATTTTTTCGAAGGAATTCTTGCTTTATGTTATAGTCCTTGCCTACGGAATTTTGATTGAGATAGTACAGATATATATACCTTATCGGTCTTTTGAATTTTTAGATATTTTTGCTGATTTACTTGGGGTTTTAGCAGGAAGCTTCTTTATAAAATTCTTTAAAGATTTATATCCAAAGTATTGAATTAATATTTTTAAGCCTCATATAATCGATAGCCTTTAATTATAAGGATTATTGTTATTTTTAATCAGGAGATTTGCAATGAAATTGAAACCTTTACACGATAAAGTTTTAGTTAAAAGAACAGACGAAGAACAAACTACACCTGGCGGTATTGTTTTGCCTGGCTCAGCTGCGGAAAAACCTTCTCAGGGCGAAGTGGTTGCTGTAGGACCTGGAAAAAGACAGGACAATGGAGAAATTGCTCCAATGGGTGTGAAAGTCGGTGACTTGGTAATATTTGGTCAGTACGGCGGCAACGAAGTAAAAATAGATGGTGATGAATATCTAATGCTCAGTGAGAGTGATATTTACGGTATTTTCAGTTAAACAATTTAATCAATAATTAGGAGAATAAAGATATGTCAGCTAAAGATGTAAAATTTGGGGATTCCGCAAGAGTTAAAATGCTTAAGGGCGTAAATATACTTGCAGATGCAGTTAAAGTTACCTTAGGCCCTAAGGGAAGGAATGTTGTTTTGGACAAGTCCTTTGGTGCGCCAACAGTTACCAAGGATGGTGTTTCAGTTGCAAAAGAAATTGAGCTGGAAGATAAATTTGAGAATATGGGTGCCCAGATGGTTAAACAGGTCTCTTCACAAACTTCAGATGAAGCAGGAGATGGAACAACAACAGCAACTGTATTAGCCCAATCTATAGTAAACGAAGGTCACAAATCTGTTGCGGCTGGAATGAACCCTATGGATCTTAAGAGAGGTATTGATAAAGCTATCGCAACAGCGGTCCAGTTTGTTGAAAAATTAAGTGTACCTTGCTCTGATGACAAGACCATTGCACAAGTTGGGACCATCTCTGCGAATGGTGATGTAGACGTTGGCGGGATTATTGCTGAAGCAATGGAAAAAGTAGGTAAAGAAGGGGTCATCACCGTCGAGGAGGGCAATGGAATCGATAACGAGCTTGATGTGGTTGAGGGTATGCAATTTGATAGAGGTTACTTATCTCCATATTTTGTTACTAACCAAGACAATATGACATCTGAGCTTGAGAATCCTTTCATACTTTTGCATGACAAGAAAATTTCAAATATCAGGGATATGTTGCCTCTGCTAGAATCGGTCGCCAAAGCTGGAAGACCGCTATTAATTATTGCTGAAGACATTGAAGGGGAAGCTCTTGCAACGCTTGTGGTAAATAATCTCAGAGGAACAGTAAAAGCAGCAGCATGTAAGGCTCCTGGTTTTGGAGACAGAAGAAAGGCAATGCTTGAAGACATCGCTATTTTAACTGGAGGCACTGTAATTTCTGAAGAAGTTGGACTGTCCCTTGAAGGTGCAACCATTGAAGATCTAGGAAGCGCAAAAAGAGTGACATTAGATAAAGATAATACAACTATCGTTGATGGTGCTGGCGATCAAAAAGCTATAGTATCCAGAGTAAATCAAATCAGAACTCAGATAGAAGATACTTCTTCTGACTATGATAGAGAAAAATTGCAAGAACGTGTTGCAAAACTAGCTGGAGGAGTAGCTGTGATTAAAGTTGGAGCTGGCTCTGAGATAGAAATGAAGGAAAAGAAAGCTAGAGTTGAAGATGCCTTGCATTCAACCAGAGCTGCTGTAAAAGAAGGAATTGTTCCTGGTGGAGGTGTTGCACTGGTTAGAGCGCTGGAATCACTTACAAAGCTTAAAGGTGATAATGATGATCAAAATGTGGGCATTAATATTGTCAGGAAAGCATTTGAAGCTCCTTTAAGACAAATTGCAGCAAATGCTGGTGAAGAATCATCTGTCATTATCGCCAAGGTAATGGAGGGCGAGGGATCATTTGGATTCAATGCAGCAAATGGTGAATATGGTGACATGATAGAAATGGGTATTCTAGATCCTGCAAAAGTTACCAGAACAGCGCTGCAAGCTGCTGGCTCAGTTGCTGGAATGATGATTACTACTGAAGCCATGGTTACTGACAAGCCTCAAGACACCGCAGCACCTGCGATGCCTGATATGGGCGGCATGGGTGGTATGGGTGGAATGCCAGGTATGATGTAAGCTAACTATCTATCAATTAAAAAAAACGGGGTTTATTCCCCGTTTTTTTTTGCAAGATATATAATTATTCGATCACAATTTAAATTTTAGGAGTTTGAATATGGAAGCGTATCTTGGAACCGTGCTAATTAGATTTGCTCACATTCTTTTTGGAGTGCTTTGGATAGGCCTGCTTTATTACTTTAATTTTGTTCAAACAGAATACTTTAAAGAATCTGAAGCTTCCGCCAAGTCTGATGTAGTTCAAAAATTAGTCCCAAATGCCTTGTGGTATTTCCGATGGGCTGCAGCATTTACATTCTTAACTGGTTTATATCTTTTATATTGGTTAAGCATAACTGTCAATATTGGTATTATTCTTGGTGCAATAATGGGAACTATAATGGCTGCCAATGTTTGGTTTGTTATTTGGCCTAATCAAAAGAAGGTAATTGCAGGAGCTCCAGATGCGGCAGATGCTGGTGCAAAGGCTGGGTTAGCATCTAGAACAAACACTTTGTTTTCATTGCCAATGCTTTATTTAATGGTTTATTCTGCTCATGGTGGGAGTTTGCCGATGATTGCTGAATCTAGCATGAATAGCCTCTGGATTGGTTTAGCAATTATTTTGCTAATTGAAGCAAATGCATTGTTTGGCAAAATGAATACAATGATTGCTTCTGTAAAAGCAGTTATCCATTCAGGGGTTGCTCTAACAGTAATATTTGGACTATTGGTTCATTATTTATAATCTTTAAAAATTTTTTATTAAAGGAGAGCTTAGCTCTCCTTTTTTTTAATTTTCACTTTTTCAATAGAGTTCTCATCGATATTTAAAATCTCTATTCTGTAGCCATCAATTTCTATACAGACATTTTCTTGTGGAATTTGATCAAGGTAATCAGTGATGACCCCATTAATAGTTTTTGAACCATCTTCATCAATGTCCCAATTCATAAAATTATTTAATTCTCTAATCTTTGAGTTACCATCCGCAATAACTGAACCATCTTTTTTTCTAAGGAATTCTTTCTCTAAATCTGCTTTAGCAGCACCAAATTTTCCAACTATCTCTGTAAAAATATCTTCCATGGTTAAGAGTCCCTGTATTTCACCATATTCATCAACTACCAATGAAAGATTATTATCTTGTTTTTGAAATTGACTTAGCTGTGTCGTAATAGTCGTCGATTGAGATATAAATGTTGTATCAAATAGTATGCTTTTTACATCCTTCCCAGCTTCAAGGTTTTCTATAAATTGATGTGAATCTTTAAGATGCAGCATACCCATTACTTGATCAATAGACCCTTTAAAAACTGGCAATCTACTATAATAAGACGAGCCAATAATTTTTTGCGCAGCCTCAATACTTTCAGTTATATCTATACCAATAATTTCAGCATGAGGCGTCATAATATCTTCAACAGTTAATTCTTCCATGCCTAAGATTGATGACAGCATCTCTCTGGATTGATTGGGGATCAAATCACCATGTTCTTCTAGCAATGTTCTTAATTCATCTGAGTTTAAATTATCATTACTAGCCGATTGCATTGGGTCAACATTAAATACTTTAAGTATTCTTGAGCTTAAGATATTTGTTAACCAAACCAGGGGCCTAAAGATAATTACTAATATGGTAAGAACCCATGAAGATTTGGTTGCAAAATTTTCTGGATACACACTTGCTATGGTCTTTGGAGTGATTTCAGAAAAAATTAAGATAACAAGTGTCAAAATGATTGATCCAAGCAACACATTGCCATCAAAATAATCAATCATTATTATTGTGACAATTGCAGAAGCTGCAATATTAGCAAAGTTATTACCTATCAAAATTGATGCAAGCAACACATCAGGCCTTTGAAGCAATTTAAGGGCTCTCATAGAACCCTTAGAGCCTTTGCCAAGATTCCTTAATTTAACTTTATTGGATGCCATCATGCCTGTTTCAGATCCTGATGAGAAGGCTGAAAAAATAAGCAGCACAAATAGTGCTAAGAACAAAAAAGAGATAGAGTTAGTGGTCAAGAAGAAGTTATAAGTAGTTTATTAAAATAATTGAATTACCAAAATATGCCAGAAGCACCATAGCAAAAGAAAGAATAGTTCCTCTTACTGCATAGCGCACTTTCAGATTGGCGTATTTTACCCCTAAAAACGTAAGCATATAAATAATTAGAGCAAATGCAGTAAATACAATTTTAAATATTAATTCCAAATCTAGTTCACCAAGAACCATAAGCCCAGAAACAAGTGATAAGACTATACCCACAAGACCAAATCCAATTAGAACGAAAATTTCGTTATATTCTCTTTCTACAGATTTAGTATTGGAACCGATTTCGCCTTTTTTAATTTTTGTAATATGCCTTTCGAGGAGAGTTGTTTCAAAAAAAGTAACCATCAATATTACTATACTAAAACTTGTAACTGAGACATGTAAAGCCAATATAGATAAGCCCTTAGATGAAATCATGAAGCTTGTAATAATAATTAAAGCTGAAAATAGACCTATGTATATTTGTTTTGAAGAGGTTAATGCACCTCTAGAAATGAAATAGGCTAGAAGAGCAATAAATGTTGTTATTGGAAATGACACAATCTTATTTTTTTTTGTAATCTTTATATATTAACACTATCAAATTCTTCAAGGTTAACCTAAAATACACACCTTTTTATAAATACAAAAATAATTTTTTAATATGGTAGTAGTTAGACTTGCAAAAAGCGGAGCCAAAAAGAACCCTTATTACTTTATAACGGTTGCTGACTCCAGAAAACCTAGAGATGGTGCCTTCATTGAGCGCTTAGGTTTTTTTAATCCATCTGCAAAAGGATCTGAAGAAAGAATGAGATTTAATGTTGAGAGATTAGATCATTGGATTTCTCAGGGTGCTCAACTTTCAGATAAGGTCAAAGAATTAGCAAAAGATGCAAGATTATCACCAGATGATCTTCAATCTAAGCTTGATGCTAAGAAAGAAAAAAGGAATCTAAAGAAAGACGCTATAAAAGCTAAAAAAATTGCAGAGTTAGAGGCTCAAGCAAAAGAAGCTGCAGAAGAAGAAGCTTCAGCTGAAGAAGAAGCTCCGGCTGAAGAAGAAGCTCCGGTTGAAGAAGAAGCTCCAGCAGAAGAAGCTCCAGTAGCAGAAGACGAAGCTCCAGTAGCAGAAGAAGAAGCTCCGGCTGAAGAAGAAGCTCCAGTAGCAGAAGAAGAAGCTCCGGTTGAAGAAGAAGCTCC
>JADHNM010000005.1 GCA_016779505.1 SAR86 cluster bacterium | reverse complement strand
GGCTAATAAATAAATCAGTTAACTGTGGAAGCATTTTTGAAAATTGTTTTGACTGCTCGTTATTAAGACCTAAAACCTTTGAAATTTTTCTTGATTGAAATCCCATTGGCCCTGTTAAGGGATCAATTGGCTCGTAGATGATTTTTTCCGGTGTATTTTCCGCTACTTCTTCTATGTTAACTCCGCCTTCGCTAGAGCCTATAAAAACTATTCTTTGTGCTCCCCTGTCTACAACAGCACTTAGATATAGCTCTTTTTCGATATCAGTACACTCTTCAATTAAAATTGCATTCACAAGCTGGCCATTAGAATCTGTTTGATAGGTGACTAGCCTTTTACCAAGCCAATGATTGGCAAAATCTAATGCTTCATCGGGAGTATTCACAAGCTTAACACCTCCTGCCTTGCCTCTTCCGCCAGCATGCACTTGTGCCTTAACAACCCATTTGCTACCTCCAATATCTCTGCATGCATTTATGGCATCATCTGCAGAGGTAATAACCTTATTATTTGAAACAGGTAACCCAAACTTTTTAAAAAGCTCTTTTCCTTGATATTCATGAAGATTCATTTTTTTCTATTTCCAATATGTATTGCCTGTCCATTTACTGCTAATGCTGCTTCGTGCAGTGCTTCTGAAACTGTTGGATGACTAAAAATAGTCAATCCAAGATCTTCCGCACTAGCGCCAAACTCCATGGCAACAACCCCTTGTTGAACGATATCTGCAGCTGAGGGCCCGAATGCATGAACGCCCAGTATTGTATCTGTTTTTTTATCGGCTATAACTTTTATAAATCCTGCGCTTTCTCCAGAAGCCAATGCTCTTCCATTTGCTGCAAAAGGAAAAGATCCTGTTTTAAATTCTATACCTGCGGCAGAAAGATCTTCTTCAGTTTGCCCCACCCAAGCGACTTCTGGGTGAGTATATATAACGGATGGGACTAAATCATATTCCATTTCTGCGTGCTTACCAGCAATTCTTTCAACAACCATGATGCCTTCCTCGGAAGCCTTATGAGCTAACATCGGACCTCTAACAACATCACCAACTGCCCAAATGTTTTGAACATTGGTTTCACAAAAATCATTAACAGGTATAAAGCCTTTTTCATCAATTGATAAACCACAATTTTTATCAAGAAGATTCTCTGTGTTTGGACTTCTTCCAACCGCAACAATTAACTTATCAACTTTTAATTCAGTAGTATTGCCATTATTTTCATAAGTCACTGTGATATCTTTTTTATTTGATATTGCAGATGTAACTTTGCATCCCAAATTAATATTTAATCCCTGTGTGTTAAATTCTTTTAAAACATCTTTGGCAATTCTTTTATCAGCCATTGGTAAAAATTCGTCCATAGCTTCAAGCACTGTGACCTCTGAACCAAGCCTTGACCAAACACTGCCTAGCTCCAACCCAATAACTCCAGCTCCAATAATTCCTAATTTCTTTGGAACTGAATCAAATTCTAATGCTCCAGTACTATCAACAATATCTTTATTATTGATTTCTGCTACTGGAATGTTGATTGGAGATGATCCAGTGGCTATAACAATATTCTTTGTTTCAAGTGTTTCTGAGCCATCCTTAGAAATAACCTCAACATGATTTGAATCAATAATTTTTGCATGGCCTAGAATTTGAGTTACTTTGTTTGCTTTAAAAAGGCCTGAAACCCCTGTTGTTAATTGTGTGACAATTTTATTTTTTCTTTCCATCATTTTAGCGATGTCTAGTTTTGGTTTGGATACCTCAATACCATGATTGGATAAATGATTTATCGCATCTGAATATCTATGAGATGAATCCAATAATGCCTTCGAGGGAATGCATCCAACATTTAAACATGTACCGCCTAATTGAGAGTTTCCATCAGCATCAAATGATTTTTCAATACAGGCTGTTTTTAGTCCTAACTGAGAGGCTCTAATTGCAGCAACATATCCTGCAGGGCCACTTCCAATCACAATAACGTCATACATTTTTATGCCTCATAAATTTAAAAGAAGTTTTTCGGGCGATTCTAATTGATCTTTTATAGTAATTAGAAATGTCACAGCCTCCTTTCCATCAAGTAGTCTGTGATCATAACTTAGAGCCAAATACATCATAGGTCGAATAACTACCTCGCCATCTATGGCTACAGGCCTATCCTGAATAGTATGCATCCCTAAAATAGCAGTCTGAGGAGCATTTAAAATAGGAGTAGATAACAAAGATCCAAAAACACCTCCATTTGAGATGGTAAAAGTACCTCCTTGCATTTCTGCTATTGAAAGCTTCCCATTCTTAGCTTTTTCAGAATAATCTAAAATTGATTTTTCAACATCTGGTATGCGGAGGCTATCTGCGTCTCTTATCACCGGAACTACAAGACCTCTTTCTGTAGAGACAGCTACACCGACATCCTGATAGCCATGATAAACAATATCGCTTCCATCAATAGATGCATTGACGACTGGAAACTTCTTCAAAGCTTGAACTGCTGCTAGAACAAAGAAACCCATAAAGCCAAGCTTGACACCATGTTCAGCAAAGAAATCTTCGCCATATTTAGATCTAAGATCTTTAATGGGTTTTAGGTCAACCTCATTAAAAGTTGTCAGCATTGCTGTTTCTTGTTTAACGCTCAATAATCTATTGGCTATGGTTGAGCGTAACCTGGACATCGGAACCCTCTCCTCTGATCTGTCGGCTGAAAATACAGGGGTTGGGACAGGAGAAGGAGAATGAATCTCCTTCGCAATCATCCCTTCTGTTTTGCCCTCCAGGGATTCATCAAGATGATTTACAACATCTGCTTTAGTAAGCCTTCCATCTTTTCCAGATCCATCAATGCTTGCCTCATCCAAATTATGCTCTTTTAATAATTTTTTTACTGCCGGTCCATTTGCTTTGGTTTTAACCTCACTGGGTTGGACACTTTCCACTTTCTTTGCCTCGCTATCTACAAGAGTATCTTTTTCAGTTAATTTTTTATCGTGGCTCTCCTCTTTAAACTCTGCAATTAACTCAGCGCTTAAAACAATCTCACCAGCTGGCTTTAAAACCCTAGAAATAACTCCATCAAAAGGGGCAACTACCTCTAGAACCACTTTATCAGTTTCAATTTCAGCAATAACTTCATCTTGTTTAACAGGCTCGCCCTCTTTCTTAACCCAGTTTGCAATTGTTCCGTCTGCAACAGATTCTGGGAATGTTGGGGATTTAATTTCAATTGACATAATTATTTCTCTAGAATGTTAGAGCTTCGATTACTAAAGCTTCTTGTTGTTGATTGTGTAGTTTGTTTAACCCAACTGCAGGCGCTGCTGATGCTTTCCTGCTAACTAGTTGTATTTCAGTAGCATTAATTCTATCTAAAACAATTTGTAATCTATGACGATGGCTGAACCAAGCTCCCTGGTTGCTGGGCTCCTCCTGACACCAAACAAATTGTCTTGCATTCTCATAAGGTCTTATAAGTTTCTCAAGAGTGTCATAGGGAAATGGATACAATTGCTCAATTCTTAATAATGCTATGTTTTTAATTCCAAGCTCATTTCTTTTAGATTCCAAGTCGTAATAGACCTTTCCCGAACACATAATGATTTTCTCTACCAAAGCAGGATTTGAATTCAAATCATCAATTACATACTCAAAAGATCCCTCGGTTAGATCATTTATTGAAGACACAGCTTGAGGATTTCTTAATAAACTTTTTGGAGAAATAACAATTAATGGCCTTCTCATTTTTCGAATTGTTTGCAATCTGAGCAAATGATAAATTTGTGCAGGTGAACTTGGTACGCATACCTGGATATTTTCATTTGCACACAATTGTAAAAATCTTTCCAGTCTGGCGCTGCTGTGCTCAGGGCCCTGACCTTCATAACCATGAGGTAGAAGCATAACTAAACCTGATAGCCTGTCCCATTTATGCTCAGCAGAGACAATAAATTGATCTATGACCACCTGAGCCCCATTAACAAAATCTCCAAACTGGGCCTCCCAAATAACAAGCCCAGAAGGTCTGGTGGCTGAATAACCATACTCAAAACCAAGAACTGCTTCTTCAGATAACAGAGAATCGTAAATATCAATGGTGGTGTTAGCACTATTTGCAATTTTGATCAATGGCATGGCGCCGTCACCATCCTTCTGATTTAACACAACTGCATGACGATGAGAAAATGTTCCTCTTCTTATATCTTGACCTGAAAATCTTATAGGATAGCCTTGATCCAACAAAGTCGCGTATGCCATGTTTTCAGCAAATCCCCAATTTAAAGGGATTTTTTCATCTGCCATTTGAAGTCTATCTGTAAAAATTTTTTCTACTTGTCTTTGCAAAACAAAATCCTTTGGAGGGGTAAAAGCTATTTGAGCAAGCTCTTTGAATCTATCTTTATTAAATGCAGATTCAATTTCAGCATCTCCTCTTTGATTAATATAAGGGGTCCAATCAAACCACATAGATTGATTAGGCTGTATTGCTAAATTATGAGCGACAGTGTCTCCATTTTCTAATGACGATCTGTATTTTTTTTCTATTCCATCACACTCAGATTGGCTCGTTACTCCCAATAAAATAAGTTGTTCTTGGTATGAGGTTTTAACGGATGGGTGATTAGCAATCTTTTGATACATCATGGGTTGAGTTGATGATGGCTCATCTGCCTCATTATGGCCTCTCCTTCTGTAACAAAAGAGATCTAGAATAATATCTTTTTTGAAGTTGTGCCTATATTCACAGGCTAATTTAGCTGCAAATACAACCATTTCTGGATCATCTCCATTTACATGTAGAATGGGAGCTTCAATCATTTTTGCTACATCAGTAGCATACTGAGTTGATCTAGAGTCCTCTTCATTGGATGTGGTAAATCCTATCTGGTTATTTACTATTACGTGTATTGTTCCTCCGACACCGTAACCTCTAGTCTGGGACATCTGAAGAGTCTCCATGACAACTCCTTGACCCGAAAAAGAAGCATCACCATGAATTAAGATTGGAACAACTCGCTCTTTATTCACATCCTTTAGTCTATCCTGTCTTCCTCGAACTGATCCTAAAACTACAGGATCAACAATCTCAAGATGCGAAGGATTGTTTGCTAGGGAGACATGCACCTCACCATTGGGAGTTAATATATTTGAAGAAAAACCTAGGTGATATTTTACATCGCCGGAACTTGCTCCCTCTAACTCAAAACTTTCTTCAAATTCTGTAAATAGCTCTTTTGGAGATTTTCCCAATACATTTACCAGTAAGTTCAACCTGCCCCTGTGCGCCATACCAAAACAAATTTGTTCTGCTCCAAATATTCCACAGTTTTGTATCAAACTATCAACCATAGGAATAAGAGATTCAGCCCCATCAATGCCAAACCTTTTCATACCCGGATATCTAGAGGACAAGAATTTTGCAAGACCTTCAGCTGAACTCAAGCGTTTTAAAATATATTTTTGCTCATCTTGATTAAAGTTTAATTTGCCTAAATTTGGCTCTAGTCTTTTTTGAAACCAAGTTCTCTCAGCCAGCGATGAAATATAGTTATACTCAATTCCTAAAGTACCGCAATATATTGCTTCTAAAGCCTCAATAATTTCTAATAAAGTTGCTGATTCCTTACCTATCATCAAGGTGTCTGTTTCAAAGATATCTGAAAGATTTGATTCATCCAAATCATGGAAATTAAGATCAAGATCTTCGCAGTGACGAACTGGTTTTAAACCTAATGGATCTAATTGAGCCTTTTGATGTCCTCTATTACGATAAGCCTGTATTAGCTGAATGACTCTAACTTGCTTTGAATGAGCGGTGTTATAATTAGAGCGTGTTTGAATTGAGGGATTGACCTCCGCCTCTTTAAACCTGTTAATGATTTCTTGATGGGATGTCTCTTTTTCAACCCCATTAATCTTTGGCAACGAGTCAAAGTATATTTTCCAATCATCAGAAACTGAGAACGGATCATCTAAATATGATTCATACAAAGATTCTAAGTATGAGCTCTGAGCGCCTGCTACATGCGAGGTCGACCAGAATGTCTCCATGTTATTCATTTTATAGATCAACTCACCCCATCAGACACGATAATGTTTTCTTTTTTCTTATCAGACAACAGCATTGATTTAATTTCACCAATTGCATGATTTGGATTTAAATCTTTCGGGCAAACATTCACACAATTCATAATTCCATGACATCTGTAAACACTGAATGGATCAGATAATCCTTCTAACCTCTCTGCAGTTTTGGTATCTCTTGAATCAGCAATAAATCTATAAGCCTGCAACAAAGCAGCTGGTCCAACAAATTTATCTGGATTCCACCAAAAAGATGGGCAGCTTGTTGAACAACATGCACATAAAATGCACTCATATAGACCATCAAGCTTATCTCTCTCAGCGGGAGACTGTAATCGTTCTTGAGCTGGGGGCTCAGTTTCATTTTGAAGAAAAGGTTTGATCTTGTCGTATTGTGCGTAGAACTCCGTCATATCAACAACCAAGTCACGAATTACTGGTAACCCTGGCAATGGTCTAAGTTCTATTTTGTTATTTTTGATTGCTTGAGAGATTGGAGTGATGCATGCAAGCCCATTCTTTCCATTGATATTCATTCCATCTGATCCGCATACCCCTTCTCTGCATGATCTTCTATATGATATTGAAGAATCTTGCTCTTTAAGAATATTTAATAATTCTAGCAGCATAATATCCTTCTCAGGTTTTTTAAGGGTGTACGTTTGTGTATAAGGAAACTTATCAGTTTCTGGATTGTATCTATAAATATTTACATCAATCATTTTTTAATCTCAAATAAAATTAATATGTTCTTACCTTTGGCTCAAAAGTATCCACTTGAATTGGTGTGAAATTAACATCTCTTTTGCTCAAAGTTTTTTTGATAGGATCATACAAAGAATGACACAACCAATTTTCATCATCACGCTCTTTAAAATCATCTCGAGCATGGGCTCCTCTGCTTTCTGTTCTTTGAAGTGAAGCAATTGCAGTTGCCTCAGCAACTTCAAATAAATTCTGAAGTTCTAATGCTTCAACTCTACTGGTATTGAAAGCCATGCTCTTATCTTTTAGGTGAAGGTTAGAAACCTTTTCACGTATTTCTTCCAAAGCAGAAACACCTTTCTCCATATAATCGCCTCTTCGGAAGACACCAAAATAATTCTGCATAACTGATTGAAGTTCTCTCTTGACCTCAGCTACTTCAAAACCATCACTGGATGAATTAATCTTATTAAGACCGTGAAGCGCTTTATTAATGTCATCGCTATCAGCATCTGCAACCCCGCCACCTGTCTTTAATGCTTCTTGAATATGAATTCCAGCTGCCCTTCCAAATACTACTAAATCAAGAAGAGAATTACCTCCTAGTCTATTGGCTCCATGAACTGAAACACATGCTGCTTCACCAACTGAGAATAAACCAGCAATAATCTTATCTTCGCCATTGGATTGAGTGAAAGCTTGGCCATGAATATTGGTTGGTGTTCCTCCCATCATATAATGGCATGTCGGAACAACTGGGATCGGGTTAAATATTGGGTCGACTCCAGCAAATGTTCTTGAAAGCTCACATATTCCAGGAAGCTTTGCGTTTAGTACATCTGCACCTAAATGATCTAGTTTAAGGAAAACATGATCTTTATTTTCGCCACATCCTCGCCCCTCTAAAATTTCTAATACCATTGATCTTGCAACAACATCTCTTCCAGCTAAATCTTTAGCATTAGGCGCATACCTTTCCATGAATCTCTCGCCTTCAGCGTTTATTAGGTAGCCTCCCTCTCCTCGACAACCTTCTGTAACGAGAGAGCCTGCTCCATAAATTCCGGTAGGATGAAACTGCCACATTTCCATATCCTGCGCTGGGAATCCTGCTCTTAAAGCCATGCCCAGACCATCTCCAGTATTTATAAGAGCATTTGTAGTGGAAGAATATATTCTTCCAGCACCACCAGTAGCCATTACTGTTGCTTGAGATTTTAAATATGCTACTTCTCCGGACTCAATGGAAAATGCAATAACACCAGTCACTTCCTTAGATTGATTAAGAACCAAATCTACTGCAAACCATTCATTGAGAAAGTTTGAGCCTTCCTTGATATTATTTTGATAAAGAGTGTGAAGCAAAGCATGTCCTGTCCTGTCAGCTGCAGCACAGGTTCTTGCCGCTTGACCACCTTTACCAAAATCTTTTGATTGCCCACCAAAAGGTCTCTGATATATTCGTCCATTCTCAAACCTAGAAAAAGGCAAGCCCATATGCTCTAGCTCAAATACCGCCTTGGGTCCCTCTGAACACATATATTCAATTGCATCTTGATCTCCTATGTAATCTGATCCCTTTACAGTGTCATACATATGCCAACGCCAATCATCATTGGGATCTTCACTTGCAATTGCACACGTAATGCCTCCTTGGGCTGAAACAGTGTGCGATCTTGTTGGAAAAACTTTTGAAACAACTGCTGTCTTTAATCCAGATTTCGCAAGCTCCAAAGAAGTTCTCATGCCTGAACCCCCGCCACCAATAATTAGAGCATCAAATTCTAATGTTTTGATATTTGATGAATTGTAGTTTTCCATATTAAGACCAGATAATTAATAGATAATAAATAACAAGAAAAAGCCCAAGAAAAATAAAAAAGAACTCAAAGATCTTTCTTAATAGATTTGCATAGGTTGACAGAACTGGAGCAACAAAACCTAGCGTCCTTTTAGTTAAATAGTCAGTACCTATAGTCCACAAACCTGCGAAAGCATGCATGCAAGCCAAAATAATAAAAAAACTTGATAAAAGTTTAAATGTAAGACTTCCTGTTAAAAATTGAAAACTGAACCTATCAGTCAAAACAATTAATACCAAATACCCAAGAAATAAAAGGAAATAAATTGCAGAATATCTTTGCAAGTACCAAATTAACTTACCTAATTTCATATCAGCCCCAATATTGTTAAGAGAGCAATTACAAAAAATATGATTATTGCAATTTTTGCTGATGTATTTGATGCATAGAGGCTCTCACTAATTAAGTGGAAATCCATTAGCATGTGTCGGATTCCTGCAATGACATGGTATTGAAAAATTAATATATTAAAAAGAACAAATGTTCTTAAAAAAATAGAAGTATTATATGCATCTGTAAATGAGATGAATGAAGCTGGGCTATCAAGAAGAATATTAAGTATGTAGGCAAAAACAGGGAGAACAATAAAAAAAATAAGTATTCCTGTAACTCTATGAGATATAGACAATAAAGCGGATAAGGGAAGCTGAATTTTAAATAGATTAATATAAACTGGTTTAAGGGACATTTGTTACTTTTTAAGTACTTTACAGGCCTAAATTATACGTAATTAAAATAAGAAAATCTTATTTTTTTGATTTTTTTATGTGCTTTATAAGCCTTTTTTTCTTTTTAATTTGTCGTGAAGATAGCTCATTTTTTTTACCTTCAAAAGGATTGTCTCCTTTTTTAAAAATAATGCTTAGCTCAACACTATTTAACTTAAGCTCGTCTCTGAAGGAGTTAATTAAATACCGCTTATAGTTCGAAGGAATTTTGCTAGAAAAGTTTGAATGTATTATGAATTTTGTTGGATGAATTCCTCCAAAATGGATATATCTCATTTTAATTTGACGACCAGAAATACTCGGTGTATTAGTTGAGTTAGTAAACTTTAAAAGTAGCTTATTCAGCTTACCAGTAGAAAATTTAGTTTTCGCTAGTTGATTAACCTTAGCAAGGGTGTCAAACAGTTTTTTAAATCCACGTTTCTGAAGCGCTGAAATTTCGACTAAAATTAAATCATTTAAAGCTGAGTTTTGAAATTTTTTAGTTTCTTTGAGATCTAGTAAGTGATTTGCAGAAAGTTCATCAATTTTATTTAAAGCAACCACAACTGGCTTTCCATAACCCCTTATCAAATTCAAGATCCTGAGATC
Source organism: SAR86 cluster bacterium (assembly GCA_016779505.1). Taxonomy (GTDB): domain Bacteria; phylum Pseudomonadota; class Gammaproteobacteria; order Magnimaribacterales; family D2472; genus D2472. Next base: position 16,585 of record JADHNM010000005.1, on the reverse strand, counting down.
TTGATCCACTATTCCATCTGATGCATCAATAAGCATTAAGACAATATCCGACTCATCTACGGCATGCATTGCTCTTACATAAGAGAAATATTCTACCGCATGACTCTGTTTATATTTCTTTCTAATTCCTGCAGTATCAATAAAAATAAAATTCTCATCATTAAAAATAAATGGGACATGTATAGAATCTATAGTTGTGCCAGGAACATCCGAAACAATTAGACGATCCTGCTTTGTAAATTGATTGATAAATGTTGATTTACCAGCATTTGGTCTCCCAATTACAGCTATTTTAGTTCCCTTTAGATCTTCAGTATCAGCAGCATTTGATAGTTCAAGAAATTGTTGGGAGATAAAAGTTTGTAATTCCTTAATTCCACGAGAATGCTCTGCACTAATTTCAAGTATATCTTCGCAACCAAACTTCAAAAGATCTTCCTTTGCATTTGATCTTTTTTTTATATCAATTTTATTCAAGACAACAAAAAATTTCTTGTTCATTTTTCTTATATATTGATATAGATCAATATCATCTGAAGTGAGTTCTTCTGAGCCATCAATTAAGAGCAATATAAGAGATGAATCTTCTGCAGCTATGAGTGCCTGTTGAGTAATTGCTGAGCTAAATTCTGTGATTTCTGAACCAACTCCTCCGGTATCAATTACTAAATATTGATGGTCCTTAATGGAGGCATAGCCAAAATTTCTATCTTTAGTGAGTCCAGAAAAATCAGAAACAATTGCATTTCTGCTTTTTGTAAGCTTATTAAATAGGGAAGATTTCCCTACATTGGGTCGGCCAAGAATTGCAATTGAATTTAACATTTTGAAAAGGCATATTAGAGCTTAATTGCAGCTACATTTGATTCCTGGTCAATAACATATGCATGGTCTCTAAAAGTAGCAATGCTCATTATTGGATTGCTAGATACTTTTTTTCTTCCAACAGTGATTCCAGTCATTGGATTAACTACATGAACATAGCCATCCAAATCTCCAACTAATAACAAATTTTTATATGCTGCTCCGCTTGATAATTGCCTTCTTAAATACTCTTCTGAGGTCCAAGAAGGGGCTAAATTAGCCAAAGAAAATGACAGGATTGATCCATTATCCTGTATTGCCATGATCATGTTATTGGCCACAATGGGAGAATGAAATGATGAAGACTTTGAATTCCATACTGGTCTCTTTTGAGCTATATCAAATGCTGTTAAATTGCCTTGATAATTAGTGGCAAAAATTAATTGCTTAGCTATAACTGGAGCTGAATCAGCATCTATTAAATTTTCAAGCTCAGAGGACCCTTCAACAAAAGAAATAGGTGCATCCCAAAGGAAGAAACCTGTTTCTAATTGGAACGCAGCCATGCGCCCATTATCAAAAGTAGAAAAAACAATACCATTTTCAATGATGGATTCACCTGTTCCTCGAACAGTCAAAGTAGGCAATTGAGATCTAAAAGACCATTTTTTTTCGCCTGATGAAGCATTTAATGCAACCAATTCACCCACAGAATTTTTTACAAGAATTAATGAGGCGCTAACAACTGCATTAGACAAGACTTCTCCACCTATATTTTTTTCCCAAATAATCTCTTGGGTCTCTGAGTCAATAGCAATTACAAATCCATTAACATCGGATACGATTAATTTACCAAAACCTGAAGCTACGCCTGCTGCTAATTCACGGTCTAGGTTAATTTTCCAACTCTCTTTTCCGGAGATAGGGTTGATTGAAAAAATATTTCCTTCTGGTTCAGCAATTAACATATTGCCTGAATAAAACGAGGGCTTAAAAGAACCTAAGCTATTTTCCCCTTTAAAAGATTTTTTCCATTCTATAGAAATTGGATAATCATCCTTAAAAGATTGAAGAGCAACTGGTTCAATCACTTCAACATCTGAATCATCGGACCAAAAAGCTAAAGTAGAGCATGAAGAGATGAGTATTAAAACAATACTCAGAAATATATTAATTTTCATTGGTATTAGTTTGTAATTTTATTAATCTTCATCTTTAAAAGAGATTTTTGAGATTCATTTTGTGAATTCTCAAGAGCCAATGAATATTGATCTAAAGCAAGATCATTTTTTTCAAGTCCAACCAAGGCATCCCCCTTAACCTCGTAAACAAGAGGGTGCTCAGATTCGGAATTAAATGATTCTAAGACTGCAAGGGCACTAGAAAAGTTTTGCTTGCTAAGCTCAATTCTAGCAATATTTATTTTTGCAATTGAATTCAGCATATCATTTCCAAAAAAACCCGAAGTTACATCTAAAAGTTGTTGAAAGTCTACTAAAGCAGCATCAAGGTCGCCTTCTCTGGCAAAAGATGAGCCCCTTATCATTCTTGCAAGTTGAGCATAACCGGTATTAGGGTAGTCTCCTTGTAGCTTGTCAAAATGCTCTTTGTTATCTAATTTGCTTGCTGATTCATTGGAAAGACCGACAAACCACGCATCATAAATTTCAGCTGCTTTGATGTTCTGCGAACTGCTATATGACTTATAACTAATAGAAAAAATTAAGGTAAATGCAAGAAGTAAAAAACCAATTACAAGGGTATTTTTGTGATCCTTGAAGAAATTTACAAATGCTGAAAATCTCTCTTCATCTGAACTGTACTCTGCCATGATCTCTCCTAAAGATTACTATACTTATCTATGACTTCTTTTGAGCTAAGAAGTTCTTGTTCGCCACCTTCGCTAAGGTCTTTCCATATTACTTGATCATTTATTAACTCATCCTCTCCAATAATGATTGCATAACTGCAATTGTTTTTATTGGCTCGTCTGAGCTGAGATTTTAAACTTCCCTCACTCAATAATGTATCAAGAACAATACTATTGTTAGCACTTCTCAAATCATTGGCTATTTTATATGTTTTTTTATCAATCTGCTGTCCAGTGATTATAAATCCAACTTTTAATGAAGGTTTATTAATTTCAGCAGTTAAGAGCTCAACTATTCTTTCAACACCTATAGCAAAACCTATGGCATGCATATCTTTGCCGCCCAATTGATTAGAAAGATTGTCATATCTTCCTCCTCCAAGGAAGGCATCTTGCGCCCCAAGTTCTTGTGAAATAGTTTCAAATACAATGCCAGTATAATAATCTAATCCTCTGACTAATGATTGATCAATCTGAATATCACAATGATTGCTATATGCATCTACAAGATTTTGTAAGAAACTCTTAGACTCATCTGAAATAAAATCTTGAAATTTAGGACCTCCTTCCAATATTGCCTGGGTAGATTTTTCCTTAGAGTCTAAAACTCTCAATGGATTAGATTCCAATCTTGCTTGATCTTTTTCATGCAATTCATTTATGTGTGGCTTTAAGAAACTAACTAATGACTCACAAAAACTTTCCTTAGCATTTGCATCTCCAAGGTGATTAATTTTGATTGTATAGTCTGAAATACCAATTAATTTATTAATTTGCAAAACCATGCTAATTAACTCATATTCAGAAATTCCTTCCTCAAATCCAAGATACTCAACTCCAACTTGATGAAACTGTCTAAATCTACCTTTTTGCGGCCTCTCATATCTAAACATTGGTCCTTGGTACCACAATTTATGTTTTTCCTGTTCTTGTTTTTTCTGGATAATGGCTCTGATCACACTGGCTGAGCCCTCTGGCCTAAGACTAATACTATCTTCATTGCGATCTAAAAATGAGTAAAGCTCTTTATTAACAATATCAGATGAGTTCCCTACTGATCTTGAAAAAAGCTCTGTGGACTCTAGCAATGGAGTACGAATTTCATGTGTACCAAAAGAATGAAAAATTTCTGAAAGCTTTGATTCAAATATATGCCATCTCTCTAAATCTTCAGGAAATAAATCAGGCATGCCTCTTAATGATTGAATCTTCACTTTTTTAACCTTTTGCAATTATGTCTATGGAGCTTTTCTTTTGCAGCTGTTCTTTTACCTGCTCTTCTATTGTATCAACAAGTTTCTCATTAGAGACTTTTTTTAAAGGAGCACCATTTACATAAAGCAAGTTGCTCGGGCCTCCGGTTAAGCCAACATCAGCCGCCTTAGATTCACCGGGACCATTAACATAGCATCCAATAATAGCCACTTCTAAATCCTCAGCGATGCCCTCGAATCTTGCTTCAAGCTCATTAACTACCTCAATCACATTAAAATTTTGTCTAGAGCAACTTGGACATGCAACTATTCTAATACCTCGACTTCTTAGATTGAGGCTTTTTAAAATATCCCACCCAATCTTAACTTCATCTACGGGATCAGATGCAAGGGAGACCCTGATTGTGTCACCAATACCCTCAGATAAGAGCATGCCTAAACCAATAGATGACTTGACTGAACCCGCTCTGTAACTTCCAGACTCTGTAATACCCAGATGCAATGGTTGATCTAACAATTGAGAAAACTTCCTATAACTTTCAACTGTCATTTGAATGTTAGAAGCTTTAAGGCTTAATTTAAAGTTTGAAAAGTTATATCTATCTAAGATATCTACATGCCTTAGAGCAGATTCTACTAATGCGTCAGCATTAGGTTCCCCGTACTTTTTTTGAAGATCTTTCTCCAATGAACCAGCATTTACGCCAACTCTTATTGGAATATTATTATCTTTTGCAGCTTGAATAATTTCTTGGACTTTGTTTTCTTTACCTATGTTACCTGGATTAATTCTTAGACAATCAGCAGAATCGGCAACAAGCAAAGCAATTTTATAATCAAAATGAATATCTGCGACCAAAGGAACTGAGACTAATTTTTTAATTTTTTTAAATGCTTTTGCGCAATCTTCATCAGGAACTGAGACTCTAACAATATCAGCTCCAGCGGCCTCTAATTCTTCAATCTGGTCTACTGTAGCTTGGATATCTGCTGTATTTGTATTAGTCATAGATTGAATAGAGATAGGATGGTCCCCACCCACGCCAACATTTCCTACAAATATAGGTTTGGTTTTTTTTCTTACTATCCAGGAATTATTCATGTTTCTGGTTCCGATGAATCAACATTAACACCAAGTTGAACTGAATCAAGCTTATCTTGTATAAAAAAATTATTGATTTCGTCGTGTAATTTATTGATCTCTTCATGAAACTCTTCGATAATTTTTGATTCAGTGGCTAAAGGCTGAATCATACTTTCCATTGATTTAGTATCAAGGAGCTTGTCAGGATCATCACTATCAACAAAAATAAAAAATATTGAAAGCAAGAGAAAAAAACATATAAAAAAAATATAAATCATATTTTTCTTCATATTCATAAATGATGGATCAGGCAAATCAGATTGAAGTTCTTTATTGGCTGCAGCAACCACATCAGCATTATAAATATCAAAAAAGCTAATCTCTAAATTAAGAAATTTTGCATATTTTTCAAAATATTTAACAGCAAACATTCTCGCTGGGAAAACTGCATAATCACCTGACTCAATAGCTTTAATATATTCAATATTGATTAAAGTTTGATGTGCGACATCTTCTACGGTCAGTGAGAGAAGTATGCGAGCATTTTGAAAAGCCTTGCCAACTTTGCCTGTGTGCGCAGATTTGAGACTCATGAGGTATTAATTAAATTGATTGAGTTTGTTTTATTTTTCCCTTTAATGCTTTTTGTCAACTTACCTACTAGCTGACCACATGCTCCGTCAATTGCATCTCCTCTTGTAATTCTAAGAGTTGTTATCAAACCTTTTTTTATCAGAAAATCTTTAAATTGGTATATGCTCTTTTCTTGAGATCGCAAATAATTACAGCCCTCAAATGGGTTGAAGGGTATCAGATTTATTTTGCAAGACAGTCCTGTTAGAATCTTTGCTAAATCTTTAGCGTGATCCAAAGAATCATTGACCCCATCTATTAAGATATATTCAATTGTTATTGTTTTTCGTTTGCTCTGTGTTTTTAAATAATTCTTGCAAGCACCTAATAGCTCCTCTAGCGGATATTTTTTATTTATTGGAACTATTTCATCTCTCAGGATATTGTTGGCAGCATGTAAAGAGATTGCTAAAGAGACATCAGTTTTATCAGCAAGTTTATTTATTTCTGGCACTATCCCTGATGTACTTAGAGTGATTCTTCTTTTTGAAAGCCCATATGCATTTTGATGCTGCATTAAACTAATGGAAGCCATCACTGGCTCAATATTTAAAAGGGGTTCGCCCATTCCCATAAATACAACATTAGATATCGGGGGGCTAGATTCATCGTAAAAATTAGCGAGCCAAAGTTGGCCAATAATTTCGGCATCAGATAAATTTCTTTCAAAACCCTGAGCTCCTGTTGCACAAAAGGTACATTGCAATGCGCATCCTGCTTGAGATGATATACATAGAGTTAACCTTTTCTTTTCTGGAATCTTAACCATCTCAATCATTGACCCTGAATCTAGTTTAATTAAGTATTTTTTTGTTCCCTCTGGAGATAACAAGCATTCTTCTACCTTAGGGGGTTTAACCTCTGCAATTTCATAAAGTTGACTTCTCAAGTCAAGACTAAAATCAGTCATTTGCATAAAATCGGTTACTCCACGTTGATGAATCCACTTCATCAATTGGAGAGCTCTAAAACTTGGTTGCTGTATTGACTGAAAAAAATCTACTAATGACTCATGCGAGAATCCAAGTAGATTTATCTTTTCTTTATGCACTCAATTAAAAGATTTCGTTATCGTCAAAAAAATAGGAGATCTCTCTTGCCGCGCTATCAGTTGAATCAGACCCATGTACAGCATTCGCATCAATTGTCTCTGCAAAGTCTGCTCTAATAGTTCCAGGATCTGCTTCGCTTGGATTAGTTGCACCCATTAACTCTCTATTTTTTAAAACAGCATTATCTCCCTCAAGAACCTGAACAAATACAGGGGCTGATGTCATATATTCAACAAGATTAGCAAAAAAGGGTCTTCCCTCATGCTCAGCGTAAAAACCTGCAGCCTTTGCTTCATCCATATGTATTAATTTACCTGCTATCACCTTCAGCCCATTTTCTTCAAATCTATCAATGATTTTTCCAATAATATTTTTTGATGTTGCGTCAGGCTTAATAATTGAAAGTGTTCGTTGTATTGTCATGAGATTACTCCTAAATTTGCGACATTATAGGTGACTTAGTCTAATTCATCCATCCATGCCATTTGAATTGCCTCAAGAATCTTCTCATTAGAATTTTGTGGATCATCCTCAAAATTCTTTAAGCTACAAATCTTTTGATGCATGTCTGGAAAACTTATCCACTGGGGGTCAATATCAGGATGAGCCTCACTAAGATCAATCGCAATTTCTAAAATATCTGACCATCCAATCTTCATTAATGATCCTCTGAAACTTGATTAATAGTGTACTTTGGTAATTCAACTGTAAAATTTCCGCTTTCTGGTATAGTTTGACAGCTCAGACGAGAGTGTGGTTCAAGTCCCCATGCCTTATCAAGGAGATCCTCTTCGTCCTCAGATGCCTCATTAAGATTGGTAAAACCATCTCGAACAATAATATGACATGTGGTACATGCGCAGGACATTTCGCATGCATGTTCAATTTTAATACCTGATCTTAATGCGGCCTCGCAAATAGACTCATCTTTTAGAGTTTCAAATTCGGCTCCATCAGGACATAACTCAAAATGAGGTAATAACTTAATAAATGCCATTTAAATAGTGAAACTTTCGCCGCAACCACATACGGCTTTAGCATTTGGATTGTGAAATTTAATTCCTTGATTGAGGCCATCTTCAGAATAATCAACCAAACTCCCTTTGAGGTAATTTAAACTTTCTTTATCAACAAAGATTTTGCAGTCGCCTTCATCAAAAACAAAGTCATTTGTGTCGACTAATTTCTTCTCAACAAACTCAAAAAAGTACTCAAAGCCAGAGCAACCAGCTTTTCTTACACCAATTCTTACTCCTTCACTTTTAGCATTGTTCTTCAGACTGGAAGTAAAATGCAAAATAGCCTTTTCAGAAAATTTGAGCTCTTGTGGAGAGAACTTATCCATGATTAATTATTGCTTCTGTTCGTAATCTTCTATTGCTTGTTTTATAGAATCTTCAGCTAAAACTGAGCAGTGAATTTTTATTGGGGGTAGCTCAAGAGCTTCCACAATATCGATATTTTTAATTTCCTTAGCTTCCTCTAAAGTTTTTCCAATTAACATCTCAACTAATTCACTTGAAGAAGCAATCGCAGAACCACAGCCATAAGTCTTGAACTTTACATCCTTTATTACGTGGGTATTACCTTGGCTTTCACATTTGATCTGAAGTTTCATCACATCACCACATGCTGGGGCCCCTACCATTCCAGTGCCTACATTCATCTCTTTTGGATCAAATCTACCAACATTGTATTTTGCAGGTTCATTGATAGTATTTTCAAATTTGTCTACAACTTTTTTACTATATGCCATAAATACCTCCCAGTATTTAGTGAGTTTGCCAATCTACCGTATCAAGATCAATTCCATCTAAATACATTTCCCATAATGGAGATAGCTCTCTAAGTCTTTCAACAGCATGGTTGATTAAAGTTAATGTGAAATCCACTTCTTGCTCAGTAGTAAATCTTCCAAAGGAAAATCGAATAGAGCTGGATGCAAGCTCATCTTTTCTTCCAAGCGCTCTTAACACATAGGATGGCTCTAAACTAGCAGATGTGCAAGCTGACCCTGAGGAAACAGCTATATCTTTTAAAGCCATAATTAATGATTCTCCTTCAACATACGCAAAACTAATATTCAAGATATTACAAACTTTATTATTAACATCACCATTCACATAAATCTCTTCAATTTTCGCAACAGATTCATAAAACTTATCATGAAGTAATTTAATTCTTTGGTTATCAACATCCATTTCTTCTTTTGCAATTCTAAAAGCTTCTCCCATGCCAACTATTTGATGTGTGGGGAGAGTACCAGATCTCATGCCTCGCTCATGACCACCTCCATGAATTTGAGCTTCAATTCTTACTCGAGGCTTTCTTCTGACAAACAACGCTCCTATTCCCTTAGGTCCATATGTTTTATGTGCAGAAAATGACATTAAGTCAACCGGAAGTGAGCTCAAGTCAATAGCAACCTTCCCAGTGCTTTGAGCTGCATCTACATGAAAAAAGATGCCTTTTTCACGCGCAATATTTCCAATGCCACTAAGATCGTTGATGGTGCCCAACTCATTATTAATATGCATAATTGAAATAAGGACGGTATCCTCTCTAATAGCATTTAAAACCGCTTCAGGTGTTATTACACCACCCTCATTTGGTTCAAGATAAGTAACTTCAAAACCATCTCTTTCTAGTTGCCTGCATGGATCTAGTACGGCTTTATGCTCTATTTTAGAAGTAATAATATGCTTTCCATTCTTATGGTAAAAATTAGCAACGCCTTTGATTGCTAAATTGTCTGCTTCGGTTGCTCCTGAAGTCCACACTATTTCTCTGGGATCACAGTTAACTAAATTTGCTACATGAGATCTTGCCTCTTCAACCGCCTCTTCAGCTTTCCAACCAAACTTGTGCGAACGAGAAGCTGGATTACCAAAATTCCCATCAATGGTTAAGTGATCAGATATTTTTTTTGCAACTCGAGGATCTACTGGTGTAGTGGATGCATAATCCATATATATTGGTAGGTTGATATCGTTGCTCATTATTTTATTTCCTTAAGGTATATATGGGGATCTTTAGGCTTATCTACAAGATCGGTAATAGAAATATCGCTTAAAAATTCATCAACTACATTATTTAAATCATCCCAAAGTTTATGTGAATTACATTGTTGGCCTGAATGACAGGAAGATGTGCCTGCACATTTTGTTGCATCCAAGTTCTCTTCAACAGCATCCATGATATTTTTAATGCTGATGTCCTGTGGGGTGGTGGCATATACATACCCTCCATTTCTACCCCGAACACTTTTTACAATGCCTGCGATTCTTAGTTTTCTAAATAATTGCTCTAAATAAGTTAAATCTATGCCTTGTCTATCAGCAATATCCTTTAAGGCAACTGGACTCTCATAATTAGAAAGATACTCTAAATCAGCTAAAGCATTAACAGCATAGCGACTTTTAGTTGTGAAATTCATGCAGGTATTATCAATACCTGACTAATTTAGTCAAGTTTTATTTGCATTCCAAGACGCTCACCTACCTCTCCATAGGTCTCAATAACATTTCCTAGATCTTGGCGAAATCTGTCTTTATCCATTTTGGTTAATGTATCTTTATCCCACAAACGACAACCATCCGGAGTAAATTCATCAGCAAGCAGCATCTTGCCTTGAAATTTTCCGAACTCTAATTTGTAATCTACTAATATCAGATTAGCTTCCATGAAAAATTCAACCAGAATGTCATTGATTTTTAGAGTCAAATCTCTCATAGAATCTGCTTCTTCCTGCGTTGCCCAACCAAAAGACTCAATATGATGATCGTTAATCAGCGGATCTCCCAAATCATCGTTTTTTAAAAAGAACTCAAACAATGGAGGGTCTAATATCAACCCGTCTTCGATTCCCAATCGTTTGCAAAGTGAGCCAGTGGCTCTATTTCTCACAACACATTCAATTGGAAACATTTCTAATTTATAAACTAGAGATTCGTGGTTTGAAAGTAGCTTAATAAAATGAGTCTCGATGCCTTTTGATGCTAAAAACTCCATCACAAAAGCATTAAATTGATTATTAACCTTACCTTTATTGTCCAGAGCCTCTATTTTTTTTCCATCAAAAGCAGAAGTATCATCTCTGAACTCCATGATTAATTGATCAGGTTCTTTTGTGGTGTATAAAGATTTAGCTTTACCGGTTGTGATTTGCGATATTTTTTCCATAATTGTTTAACTTAATAGTTCATTAATTTTAGATAAAAGAGAGTCGGCTTCTTCTTTGGTTCCTTCAAGTGACTCAACAATAATATTAGTTTTGTCATCTTTCGATTCAAGCACTATTCTAAATTCAGCTGATTCTCCAAGCAAGAGTGAATCATTAATTTCCTCATCATTAAAGTTTAGAAAAGAAAACCAGCTTCTACTGTCAGATTCAACTGAATAACTGACTAAGAAAATTCCATTATCTCTGTCTATATCATTAGAAGTAATATTGCCTGCCTCTAGAGCTCTACTGACAGCTGACCACGCCCTATCAAATCCAAGATTCAGCTCAATAATAGTTTGATCATTAACATTGAAGATTTTTGCTTTCTTTCTATCGTTTAAGTTCTGAGCTGCAAGTGATGTTCCGGAAAAGGAAGAAGCAGAGCTAGCAAAGAATTGAACTATTTTTTCTAATTCCTTTTGAATAAACTCAGGATCCTGTTTAGCTGACACTCCTTCATCTGAATTATATGAAGATAAGAAAATCTCTGTTGAAGCCTCCTTGATACCATGCTCAATGGTAATTTTAAGGTTGAGAGCATCAGAGTATTGAATATGCATAATGCCAGCATCAGGATCTGCATCAAGTATTGACATTGAAGAAGCTTCAAAATAATTTTTAGTAATTGGCCATGAAGTTGAGGGCAAGGTTTCCACATAAACCCACATCAACTCACCGAGTCTTCTCAGTTGGACCTCATTAGACTCTCCCGAAGAAAATATTTGCCTTGGTGCAGGAATATCTTGAACTTCAGCAGCAGGAATACCATCGCTAATAGGGGGATAATGATCATCTTTATTGATTGCTACATCTGTTGATGGCAATTTCAAATCAGGAGAAAGCTTTTCATCAAAAAATTTATCTTTTGTTTCAGGAAACATCCCATCAGGTCCAGAGATGTATGAACAAGAAGAAATTACCATTAGCATCAATAGCAAAGAAGAGTTTTTTAGATGTTTCATATTAACTTTAATTTTATCATCTCATTTATAGTTTTCTCATGAAAAACTTCATTAAAAGGAACCAAAGGCAGTCTAATTCCAGATTGTATTCTTCCCATTTTATACAGCATCCACTTTACAGGCATTGGGTTTGATTCAATAAACAAAAGTTCATATAGTTTTTTAAATATAGCATCTAACTCCTTTGCATCATCATATTGCTTAGATAGGTTAAGAGAGCAAATCTGAGAAATATGCTTTGGAATAATGTTGGCAGCTACAGAAATCACCCCATCACCACCATGTGCCATAAAAGAATTAAACGAAGGGTCATCGCCAGAAAGAATTGAAAAGTTTTTTTGATCAAGAATAGCTTGAGATATTCTTACAAGCTCAGCCAACCTTTCGGGACTGTCTAAAGCCTCTTTGATACCAACAATATTTTGATGGTTAGCAAGCCTGCTTACCGTTTCTGGTCTGAGATCACAAGCTGTTCGTGAGGGAACATTGTAGAGTATTTGAGGAATATCTACTGAGTCTGCAATTTTAATAAAATGCTTAAATAAGCCCTCTTGATTTGGTTTATTGTAGTAGGGAGTAACAATAAGAGCATAGTCTGCTCCAAGTTTTGAGGCTGTTTGTGTGAGCTCAATAGCCTCTTGTGTTGAGTTGCCCCCCGTACCAGCAATTACAGGCACTCTTCCATCAACAAGATAGATAGTTTTTTCAATAATCTCAATATGCTCTGCAACACTAACAGTTGCAGATTCCCCCGTTGTTCCAACAGAGACAATTCCGTTGGTTCCAGATTCTACATGCCACTCTATTAAAGCTTCAAGAGCATGAAAATCTATACCTCCACCTGGAGACATTGGTGTAACTAGAGCTACGAAACTACCTTGTAGGGGTTGCATCATGAATGTTTTCAGTAAAAAATGAAACTATACACTTTTTTTGAGGAAATAATGGCTAAAAATTTAGAAGGAAAGAACTGTCCAAAGTTTAAAGCTGATGCAACAAATAATCAGGTTGTTTCAAATGAAACTTATAAGAATAAAAATTTAGTAATATATTTTTATCCAAAAGACTCGACTCCTGGATGCACTACTGAAGGCCAAGAATTTAGAGATAGCTATAAAAAATTTAAAAATTTAAATACTGAGATTTTGGGTGTCTCCAGGGAATCAATCAAGTCTCATGAAAACTTTAAGTCAAAACAAAATTTTCCATTTGAACTTTTATCTGATCCTGATGAAAAGGTATGCAAAGCTTTTGATGTTATGAAACTAAAATCAATGTATGGCAGAGAGTATATGGGGGTTGATCGAAGCACATTTCTTATTAATGCTGAAGGCAAAATAATGAAAGAGTGGAGGTCTGTCAAAGTAAAAGGACATGTGCAAGAAGTTCTTGATGCTACAAAGGAATTGGCTGGATAGTTTAATTAGCTAAATTTTTTGGCCATGAATTCCATATGGCCTTAATCAAAGTAGCTATGGGTATAGCAAAAAATACACCCCAAAAACCAAATATCCCTCCAAATACAAAAACTGCAAGCATAATTATAACGGGATGAAGTTTAACTGCATCAGAAAAAAGTATAGGGACTAGTAAATTTCCATCAAGGATTTGTAGAACTAAATAAGCTCCCATTAGAAGCCAGAAATCGAAACTAAGGCCAAACTGAAGTAAGCCCACAGCAGCAACTGGCAAAGTTACTAAAAAAGCACCTAAATAGGGTATCAAGACTGAAAATCCTACAAGGACTGATAACAAGGCTACATACTCCAAACCAAAATACATGAAGGTGATAGCTGCAGCTAATCCCACAATACCTATTTCTATTGCTTTTCCTCTTGCATAATTGCTTAGCTGACCATCCATTTCAACCCAAACTTTTTTAAGCATTGCCCTCTCCTTAGGCAAGATGTTTAAAAAACTAGAAATAATTGACTCTCTATCAAATAAAAAAAAGAAAACCAGGATTGGTAATAGAATCAAATTAATAGCAATAGTTACTGTATTTTGAATGCCTGCAATCGAAGCTTTTAAAAAATTCTGGGAAATTTCCGTTATCTGACCAGATAGGCTTTGTAAAAATGCTGTTATTTGATCTGATGAGACTAAGTCTGGATATTTCTCTGGTACATTCTGTACAAATATCATCAATGCATTTACCCATTTAGGAATTTCTAGAACTAATGACTCAAGTTGTTGGTAAACCAACGGCCCTAACCAAACCATTAATGCAATTCCCAGAAGCAAGAAAAAACTATAGGTAAGTATTAAAGCAATTGAGCTATTTAAACCATAATCTTCAAGTCGCTTTTGCATACCTACTAATAAATATGCAAAAATTACACTAATTAAAAATGGGGTTAAAATATTTCCAAGAAAAAATAGAATCAAAAAAGCAACGATCAGCAGTATTGCAAAGACAAGGGTCTCCTCATTAGAAAAAATTTTTCTAAATAAATTATTTATCTCTTCAAGCACTTTTTATATTTAATTTTGTCTTATAAATGATATGTTAATTGAAATTAATCAATAGTGTAAGCTTCATAGCAATTGAAAAATTAATCATATGTTCATTCGAAGACCTCTTTACCTTATTTTATTTTTCTTTCAGTTTATCTTTGCGCAAGAAAAAGATCTAAATTTACCAAACTTAGGCGATCGAGTTTCTGGAGTAATTTCTTTGGAACAAGAAAGAATATTAGGACAAAGTTTCGTAGAACAGGTATATGCCCAAGCTCCTTTGATAGATGATCCTATCATCCAAGAATACACAGAGCTACTTATATACAAACTGTCTGAAACTTCTCAAGTAAAAGATAGAAAATTTACTATTATTCTTATCGACGAAAAGTCTCTTAATGCATTCGCTGCTCCTGGAGGGGTGATAGGAGTTAATGGTGGTTTATTTTTGAATGCAGGAAATGAAGCCCAGCTAGCATCTGTTCTAGGACATGAACTAGCTCATTTAAGTCAACGGCATTTCGCTCGAAATGTATTGAGAGGCAGAGATACCAATCTTGCCTCTTCTTTGGTGATGGTATCAGCGATAGCATTGGCTATTATCTCAAATAATCCAACCGCTTTTATTTCTGGACCTGCTGCATTGCAACAACAACAACTAAGGTTTAATAGAATTTTTGAAAGAGAGGCTGATAGATATGGCTTTAACAATCTTATAGCTGCTGGATATGATCCAGCAGGAATGGGTCAGATGTTTGAAAATATGGCTAAAGTGAGAAAATTAGCAGGAGATAATCCTCCAGAATTTTTGTTAACTCACCCAGTTACATCCTCCAGAATAAGCGATGCTTTTAATGCTGCTGATCAAATAGAATTTACTGGAGGTAAAAAAAATACCATTAACTTTGAATTTATTAAGGGAAGATTGAAGGCAAGATATAACACATCGTCCCCTCAGACTGCAGTTAGGTACTTTGAAAAAATGTATGAAGATATTCCTACTAATGAAAATAAGTATGCATATATAAGTGCACTTCAAGCTAATGGGCAAACTGATCGAGCATTGGATGAATTGAATGAAGTTTTAAAAAAATTTCCAAAGAATTTGATTCTCAATATTACAAAATCAGAAATTTTATTATCCGGTCAAAGATTTAATGAAGCACAAGAAAATATTGACCAAGTGCTTAATATTGCTCCAGGAAACTATCCTGCATCAATTATTAAATCAAAAATCTTAAGCTCAAAAAAAGAATTTATTAAAGCTGAAGAAATATTAAGAGATCTTTTGATTGGCAAAAATCGTGATCCAGGTTTATGGATACAATTATCAGAAGTTCAAAGAGCCGGAAAAAATATTGTTGGGTATCACCTCAGTCGTGGGGAGTATTACACATTAATTGGAGATTTCGATAATGCGCTAAATCAATTTCAATTTGCATTAAGTCTTTCAGGTAATTCCTTTCAAACTTCAGAAACTATTATGACCAAGATAGAATTTGCTAGAGAAAGATTAAGTAAAAGAAGGGGTTTCTAAGAGCTTATAGTTTCCTTGGGTGGAATCTTGAAGCCAAGGATGGCTAAACATCCGGCAAATGGAATTGCTAACAATGGCACTTGTGAAAATAACAATCCAAATGATTTTGATAAAAGAATAAATCCACTGCCTGTAAAATCTCCCATTCTGACCAAGAATGTATCAACCATAACTGTTGATTTATATCTATCTGTTCTTTTTAAATAACTAAAAACGACCTCTCTAGTTGGTTTATTAATTCCATATTCAAATAATCTTAAAATAATAGTAATAGCGAATACATAGCCTATTGAAGGGTTAAGATAATAACCAATAAATGCTCCCATAAATATGAACCCATAGAACATTAAAATATTTTTGGGGCCAGCAAATCTAATAATTGCAGAAGTTAAGAAAAATTGGGTGAACAGAGTAAGGATTGTGACTGTTTGCTCAATCTTACTAAAGAATATTATTCTATCGCCCCCGTCTGAAGACCATGCATTCACAATATCAATTGATGTAACCCAGTGGACCGTCATCATTGCGGTCCATAAATACATATACAGCCCTATAGATCTTATTTGAGAAGAGGAAATAAGATTTTTTAGAGCATCAAAACTGGTTCCACCTGCTGCCTTATCTATATCCTCTGAAGTTACAAATCTATTGAGCAAGATAAGGCCTGTTGCGAGTGCGAGCATTAAGAAAATAATTGAAATTGATGTAAAAAAAATAATGCCTGATTCATTAAATGTTGAAGCCAAC
>JADHNM010000059.1 GCA_016779505.1 SAR86 cluster bacterium | reverse complement strand
AGCTTTTTACAGATTCAAAATATGTCATGGATGGAATTACTCAATGGATCCAAAACTGGAAAAAAAATAATTGGAGAACTGCTGCAAAAAAAGATGTTAAAAATAAAGAATTATGGCAAAAATTAGATCAATTAATTGCTCAACATCAAGTACAATGGCGCTGGGTTAAGGGTCACTCTGGAGATGCTGGCAATGAAGCAGCAGACTTATTGGCCAACAAAGGAATAGACTCTATCTTATGACAAAAAAACTCATTGTTCTTGATACTGAAACAACCGGACTAGAGGTTGAACAGGGTCATCGGATTGTTGAAGTAGGCGCTGTTGCACTTGCAGACAGAAAAAGAACAGATCTGCATTTTCACTCATACCTAAATCCCCAGAGATCAATTGATGAGGAGGCTGAGAAGGTGCATGGCCTATCGATGGAGCGACTTTCAAGCGAACCGGAGTTCTCGGAGATTGCTGAGAGTTTTTTAGAATTTGTGGAAGGAAGCATTTTAGTAATTCATAATGCTTCTTTTGATTTAGGTTTCCTCAATGCTGAATTAAAAAGAGCTTCTTCGAAGTACCCAACTCTTGAAGAAATATGTGATGTTGAAGATACCTTACTGATGGCAAGAAATAAATTTCCAGGCCAACGCAATTCCTTAGATGCGCTTGCAAATAGATTTGAGGTTACAGGATACGATAGAAGTTTTCATGGCGCTTTGTTAGATGCAAATATTCTTGCCGATGTATACATTCACCTAACAGGCGGTCAAAGCAAATTTGAATTTATGACATCAAATGCAAGCTCAAATTCCAATAGTCAGTCAGGAGATTTAAAAATTGATTTCAAGAAATTTCCTATTCCAAAAATTATGGTTTCCCAGGATGATATCTTGAACCACGAGCAAAGAATTCTAGAAATCAACTCAAAAAGAGAATCATCATGACAAAAGTTACAAGATTTGCACCAAGTCCCACTGGAGCATTGCATATAGGCGGCGTGAGAACTGCTTTATTTAATTATGTGTATGCAAAGCAAAACAAAGGAAAGTTCCTCATCAGGATTGAAGATACAGATGCTGAAAGGTCAACCAGAGAGTTTGAAACAAATATCCTGAAGGGCTTATCTGACCTAGGGATTAATCCCGATGAACTTCCTGTCAGACAGTCTGAAAGATCGGAGTTATATCAACATGCTGTTAAGGAAATCATAGAATCTGGTAAAGCTTATTACTGTAATTGCAGCAAAGAAAGATTAGATGAAATGAGGGCTAAACAACAATCTAAGGGTCTCAAGCCTCAATATGATGGGAAATGTAGGAATTTAAATCTTCAAGCTGATGCTTCAACTGTGTTGAGATTAAAAACACCTCAAGATGGTGAGCTAATTTTTCATGATTTGGTTCGAGGTGAGGTTATCTTTCAGAATTCTGAGTTGGATGACTTGATTCTGCTAAGGAGCGATGGATCACCAACCTACCACCTTTGCAATGTCATTGACGACTATGAGCAAAAAGTTACTACAGTGGTCAGAGGTGAGGATCATTTAAGCAATACCCCTCGTCAAATACATATTCAACATGCATTAGGCTATCCCTCTCTTGAATATGCCCATTTGCCAATGGTCCTTGGCCCAGACAAAAAAAGATTATCTAAGAGAAATGCTGTTACAAGTTTGCAGGATTATTTTGATCAGGGGTATCTTGAGTCATCCATGATTAATATGCTTGCGCGTTTAGGCTGGTCCAAGGGCGATAAAGAAATTTTTTATATCGAGGACTTGATTTCAGATTTTAGAATCCAAGAGGTTCAAAAGGCTGGAGCTATTTTTGATTCTGCCAAACTTGATTGGATTAACAATCATCATTTGGCAGCACTGCCGTTTGATGATTTCATGCAGAAATTGATTCCATTTCTTAAAATTGTTGGGATTGATTATACTCAAAAGGGCAACAGCAAAGATATCATCGCTGCCATGAGAAGCTCTAAGCCAACCCTCCTTGGCGTTGCTAAAGACCTTGCACCTTATTTTTCTCCAGTGGACTCTTATGATGAAAAAGCTGCAGATAAATTTTTAAGAGGAGCAGAATCAGTTTTAGAATTTGTTCAAAGAAAACTGAATAGTCTTGAGGTTTGGAATGAAAAGTCCATAGACCATGCATTACAGGAGGCTCAAACCGCATTAAGCCTGCCCACCCCGAAACTCAATCAACCTATAAGAATAGCAATGACGGGCTCCACTCAGTCACCATCGCTAGGCCTAACTCTCTCTTTGTTTGATGCAGTTGAGGTGAATCATAGAATTGATGCAGCATTAAAATATTTAGCTAATCAACATTAGTTAACACAAGATGCAATTATAGCTCTGGGATGTTCTGAAATAAGTGTTTCTAAAATTTCCAAAGAAATTCCTTGCGTTATCCCATATTCAGAAATGCTGATTATCTCATTTGGTTCGATAAGCAGATTATCAGAAATTTTTTCTAGACCGTCATAAGCATCTAATAAATTTAAATCTTCATAATTTTTCAAAGGATAAAAAATTTTTTTCTTAAATTCCTTTTTAGTTAATTGATCTGACTCAGTGAGAACATGATAGTTTTTTGATACATCCATGAATTCTAGCTCATCTTTTCTTAGCTTATCACCGGCACTTGAAGACATTTCTTTGCCAACAACCTCCAGAGACTGCATTGATTGATATTGAAAAATACTGATTGAACCAAGCGAGGAATACAGTGGATTTAGTTTTGAATTAACATAGTTTCTCTCATATCCTTCAAGCGTAAGAAGAGAGGAGGCTAATGGAGCATGTTTGTTTTCATAATAATCTCTAAAATCCACATCAGATAGACCATTCATTTTATGAATAAAAGCTAAGGCTTTAATCAATTTGAATTGCTACTCCTGCATTAGGGCGCCTTAGGTCTGCAAACCCTTCTTTGCCCTTTGAAGAAATTAATATGCTTTGTGTTGAACCCATGGTTTTGGATTCCTCCAATTCATGTCCGTAGGATTGAAGAATCTTTAAAGTATCTTTGCTAAAGCCTTTCTCTAAACGCAAATTTTTGTAAGGCCAATCTTTATGAAGTCTTGGTAGCATTGTTGCCTCGCCAAGATTCAAATTAAAGTCGATTACCCCAGTTACAACCCTCAATACAGCAGCGGGGATTAAAGCGCCTCCAGGAGACCCTGTGATGAGTTTTAACTCATTATTTGTATCAAAGACTATAATTGGCGTCATGGTGCTCATAGGCCTCTTACCTGGTTCAAATTTATTGCCTATGCTTGCAGATCGATCTATGACCTCAGGATTTCCATGCTGATAAGCAAAATTGTTCATTTGATTATCAAGAAGAATTCCAGTGCCAGGGATGGTAACCCCTGAACCAAACGAGTAACCTAATGTGTAGGTATTGGAAACAACATTACCGTCTTTATCGATGATCGAGTAATGAGTGGTATTTTCACCTTCTACTAATAATGAGTCTGGGTTCAATGACTCGGGCGGCGTAACTTTTTGATAGTCAATCTTTTTAGCTAGAGAACTTCCTCTTTCCTTTGAAATTATTTTCTCAATAGGCACATCATAAAATTGCGGATCACCCATATATCTTGACCTGTCCATATGCCCACGTTGCAATGCCTCAGCAAATAGGTGTAAAAAGCTCGCTGAGTTTGGGCCCATCTCATCAGTTTTAAAGTTTTCAAGAATATTTAATCCCTCAAGCAATACAGCAGCTCCACCAGCTGGAGGGGGATGAGCAAGAACTTTATGATTTCTGTAGGTTGTTTGGATAGGTTCTGCAAATCTAGGCTTGTAATCTTCTAGGTCTTCTCTTGTAATGTAGCCACCATTTTGCTGCATAGCTTTAACAATTTTTTTTGCAATCGAGCCTTTATAAAAAGCATCTTCACCATTTCTAGCTATTTCACGAAAAGTCCATACTAAATCAGGTCGCTGCATCACAGCATGCTCTATAACGGGGCTTTCATTTTGATAGTAGATTTTTTTAGACTCTTCATCAAGATTGATTTGATGAGCGCTTCCAATTGCTTGGTTAAGGTCGTAGCTAACCAATATTCCCTTCGATGCTTGTGCAATCACAGGCTGTAATATTTTTTTTAAGGACAGCTTTCCGTAACGTTCATGTGTTTGCAGCAAGCCAGCTACAGTTCCTGGAACTCCGGATGCCTTATAACCATATCTTCTTTGATCATAATTATTTTTTAAAAAGAGGAAGTCATCTTTTGAAATGCCCTTGGGCGCAGAGCTTCTAAAATCTACTGCTATGGTTTTTTGCTCATCACTTAAATAAATAAGCATGAAGCCTCCACCTCCAAGATTGCCTGCTCTAGGAAGAGTGGTTGCTAGAGAAAATCCTACTGCTACCGCTGCATCTATAGCATTGCCACCCATATTTAAAATTTCCACTCCTATATCCGAGGAAGCTTGATTTTGCGAAACAACCATCCCAGAACTTCCAAGGGTTGGGTGAAAAGGTGAGGGATAATCAATGTATCTAACTTGTCCCCATGCATTTGAGGCAAAAAACAGAAGCGATAAGAAAATATTTTTAAGAGTCATAAATTTTAAAATATCATTGGAGCTAAATAGAAGGCAAATAGTGTAACCAAAAAGACCCCAATAATATTCAAGGCAAATCCTGCTCTCATCATATCTGGAATAGTCAACTTACCTGAGCCAAAGACAATTGCATTAGGTGGGGTTGCCACCGGCAACATAAATGCACAACTGGCTGCCAAGACAACTGGAATTGTTAACGCCACAGGTGCAATGCCTAGCGCCACTGCTACCGCACCAACTACAGGTAAAAATGTTGAAGTAGTAGCCACATTAGATGTGATTTCAGTTAAAAAAATAATCAAAGTTGCTACTGCTAGAACCAGCACAATCGGAGGAACATTTTCTAGAATGGTTAAGCCTTGACCGATCCAACTTCCCAAACCCGATGAGCCGATTGATCCAGCAAGGGATAAACCGCCTCCAAATAAAACGAGCAATCCCCACGGAAGCTTATTGGCTTGTTCCCAGGTCAATAAATCAGTTTTATTATTTTCTGAAGGTATAAAAAAGAAGCTCAAAGCAGCTAATATTGCTATTCCAGCATCTGTCAAACCTGAAAAAACATAAAAATTGTCAAGCAGTGTTCTGAACATCCAGGCTCCTGCAGCAAGAGAAAAAATAATTAAAACTTTTTTTTCATCTCTACCAAGCTGCCCAAGATCATCTAACATGTTTTGTAGCTTAAGCTTGGTTTCAATATTTGCTACAAAGTTAACTGGGTAAACAACTTTTGTTATTGCATACCATGAAGCTATGAGCATCAAGAATGCCAGAGGCACACCTAACTTCATCCAGTCTACAAAAGAAATTTCAATGCCATATGTCTCTTGAATAAACCCAACAAAAATAATATTTGGAGCAGTCCCAACCAATGTTGACATTCCTCCGATGGAAGCAGCATAAGCAATTCCAAGCAATAAAGAGGTTTCAAAGTGCTTCCTTTCTTTAG
>JADHNM010000058.1 GCA_016779505.1 SAR86 cluster bacterium | reverse complement strand
AATTTAGATTCCAGAGATTCATCCATAGTATCATTGGGTGTATAAGTAAATATATTTTATAGGATAAATTTGTAAGTGGAATATATATGGATTCTTTTGATAGTGATAATCCTGTTATTGGGGTTCCTTATCTATCTTAATATTAAGGATGGCTCACAAAGCTCTGATTCTAAAGAATCACTAAGAGACATAGATAAAGCAGTAGAGCGACAAGAAGCCACATTATTTGATTTAACAAAAGATATTCAATCATTCCAAGATCCGCTCAATAAACTTAACAGGTACCTATCAGGGGGGACCTTGGCTGGTAAATTTGGGGAGTGGTCTCTTGAAGCAATCATTAAAGATATATTTCACTCCAATCAATTTATAGCCAATGCAGAAGTAATACCTGGCTCAGGTAAAAGGGTTGAATTTGCAATCAAACTTCCCGAAGGTTTGTTATTGCCCATAGATGCAAAATTCCCTTCAGGTCTGTTTGATAATTATCTTTTGGCAGTGGATGCACAAGATCAGCAATTAGTAAAAAAATCAAAAGATGATATTAAACGTCATGTCCTCAGCGACGCAAGAGACATTAATATTAAATACATGCAGTCAGGCATAACCATCGAACTTGGTGTCATGTATATTCCCAGCGAATCTCTTATGCAACTAATAGACTCAATAGCCAACCTTAGAGAAGAAATTTTTAGAGATCACAGAGTGCTGATCATGGGGCCTAACTCTCTTGCCGCTTATTTGATCAGCGTCCACATGGGCTTTAGAACGCTAGCTTTAAATGAAAGAGCCAGTGAAATCATGCAAGAATTTGGGAAGCTTAAAAAGGAATTTTTAAACTTTGGCGGCTCTACAGAAGATCTCCAGAAACGGGCTGATGCAATGCTCAAAGCTGTTAACGAGCATGCTACTCGGGA
Source organism: SAR86 cluster bacterium (assembly GCA_016779505.1). Classification (GTDB taxonomy): domain Bacteria; phylum Pseudomonadota; class Gammaproteobacteria; order Magnimaribacterales; family D2472; genus D2472. The sequence goes on along the minus strand of JADHNM010000058.1, from coordinate 4,651 downwards.
AAGACAGATGGAAAAAGCAATTAAAAATATGGATCAGCTTGAATCCTAATTAATAGTAGAAGCGTCTCCACATATTAAGCCCAAACAACATAGCCAAAAACCATAAGATTACCTCTGGAATATTGGGGTTGCTGTTATATCCAAAAAAGCCTTTTAAGAATAATCCTATTGAACCTTTGTCATGAAATGGATGATAAATCGTTTTACCAGTCTCTGCAGATTTGGTTGGCTCTAAGATATCCCACACACGGTAAATCTCAGATTTGTCTATCTGCTCTGATTTCACTAGATATTCTTCTGCTTCATGGGTTCCATATGCAATCATGCCTGCCGAAAGAAAAACAAGTAATAGAGTTGTGTATTTAAAGACACTTCGTAAATCAATTTTTCTTCCTTGGGTAACAATCAAGTAACCAATTAAAATGGCAAGAGCTGCGCCTACAATAAATCCAATGTATGAAAAAGTACCAGTAATTGAAAAGCTAGAAATTAAAAAAATAGCAGTCTCAAAACCTTCACGTAAAATTGCAAAAAAGACGACAAAAAATATACCCCATGAAGATATCTCCATGGCATTTAGAGCTTGGCCCTCTAATACTTTTTTGTCACTCACATTTTTAGAAAGCCAGAAAATTACATACCAAATCAAGAATGCTGTTAAGTATAGGAAGATTGCTTCAAATAAAGCTTGAGTGGAGTTATTCCCGAGAGCATTTTTGGCTTGTATGACCATAAAACCAACCGCAATACTTGCCAATATAGAAGCAAAAACACCATACCAAAGCTTGGTAAAATGAGCAGTTTGATTAGTCTTTTCAATAAGCAAATATATGATCCCCACAACCAAAGATGCTTCCAAGACTTCTCTAAAAACAATGATAAATTCAGCCATTTTTCTTCCTTTTTTTCTTTTTTAATGAGAATTATTCTCATGTAGGTTAGCACAAAGAAGTTAGGGAGTTAATTAAATGTTGCTTGTTAAAATGTTGGTATAATCTGATTACTGAAGAGCCTCTATTTACTAAATAATGAACAAAACTGCCCTCAATAATGCGCATATTAAATTAGGCGCAAAAATGGTCAACTTTTCTCATTGGGAAATGCCAATTAGTTATACCTCCCTTATTGAAGAGCATCATGCGGTAAGAAATACGGCTGGAATTTTTGATGTGTCGCACATGTCAGTGTTTGATTTTAAGGGCGGTGATCAAGTTGCTTTCTTTGAAAAAATCTTTGCAAATGACATCAAAAAAATCTGCAATGATGACAGAGCAATTTATGGTGCCCTGCTGAATGAAGAAGGTGGGATTTTAGATGATCTGATTATTTATCATGCCCAGGATAAATTTAGGCTGGTTTCAAATTGTTCAACACGTGAACAAAACCGACAATGGTATGAAAAGCATGCTGTTGAATTCGGTGTAGAAGTTGTTGAAAGATCTGATATGGGAATCTTAGCCATCCAAGGTCCTGATGCGCTAAATAAAATTCTATCAATCGAAGGGATTAATCCTCAAGTGAATAATCTTCGATCATTTGGATGCATGTTTGATGGCGATAAATTATATGCAAGAACTGGATACACAGGCGAAGATGGGCTTGAGATAATTGTTCCGTCCGTGGATATCAATCAGCTTTGGGATCAAGCCTTGAGGCTGGGATGTACGCCTATTGGCTTAGGGGCTCGAGATACCCTTAGACTAGAAGCTGGCCTTAATTTATATGGTAATGATATGACAATTGAGAATCATCCATATGAATCAAATTTAGGTTGGACCATTGATATGACTGATGAGAATCGTCAATTCATTGGTAAAGAGGCCCTCTTATCAATCGATCAAAGCAAATCACAAAAAATAGTTGGGATTATCCTTCGAGACAAAGGAGTTCTCAGATCTGGCTATGAGGTAACTCATGATGAGGGCAAAGGAGTTGTTTTAAGTGGCTCGTATTCACCGACACTCCAATCTAGCATTGGCCTTGCTAGAGTTGATCAAGGTTATAAGAAAGATGGAAAGGTCATGATAAGAAATAAGATGTTAAATATAGATTTTGTATCGCCTAGATTCATTGTTCGAGGTAAAATCTCAGTATGAATGACATACCTGCAGATCTAAAATTTCTTCCCTCTCATGAATGGGCTAGAGTTGAATCAGATGGCACCATTACCATCGGTATTAGTGACCATGCGCAAGATCTTTTGGGAGATATTGTCTTCGTTGAATTGCCCGAAGTTGGGCAATCAGTAGATGCTGAAAGCGATGCTGCTATCGTTGAATCTGTGAAAGCTGCCTCAGATGTGTACTCGCCGCTTTCTGGCGAGGTGATAGAGGTCAATCCGTTACTTGAAGATCAACCAGAAATAATAAATTCTTCTCCCTATGAAGATGGGTGGTTCTATAAATTAAATCCCTCTGATATGGGAGAGTTTGATAATTTGCTCTCTCCCGAAGATTATAGTGACGCCTGCGAAGACTAGTTCTAAACCAAAAAAATCTCCTGAGCGGAGTTAGTCAGTCTTTAATATAGACAACAATTATGGAAAATTTTAATAGCTTTGCACTAAGACACATTGGCTTAAGTCAGGCAGATATTGAAAGTCTTCTTGATCAACTGGGGTACAAGGACTTAGAAGAGTTCTCAAAATCTGTACTGCCCGAAAATATCTTTATTGACCAAAAGCTTGAATTGAATGATGCCATGTCTGAGGAAGATGCTCTAAAAGCAATCAAAGAAATATCTAAGGCAAACTCCGTTTATCGATCGTTCATTGGGCAGGGTTACTATGGAACCATCACACCCAAAGTTATTTTAAGGAATGTTTTTGAAAACCCAGGGTGGTACACCTCCTATACCCCCTATCAAGCAGAAATCTCACAAGGCAGATTAGAGGCGCTGATTAATTTTCAAACCATGGTTGGAGACCTCACGGGATTTGAAATAGCCAATGCATCGTTGCTTGATGAGGCTACTGCAGCCGCAGAATCAATGACCCTTGCACATAGGGTTGGTAAATCTAAGTCGCAAAAATTTTTTATAGATCAAAACTGTTTTCCTCAAACAATCTCGGTGGTTACAGCCAGGGCAAAACCGATTGGAATTGAGGTTATGGTTGGTAACCCGCAAAAATTGATCGATCTAACAGAAGACACATATTTTGGAGCTTTGCTCCAATATCCTGGTAATGATGGCGCGATTACTGATTTCTCTCAAGAGATTAAAAGCATTCATGATAACAATGGGCTGGTAATCATGGCAACAGACTTATTAGCGCTAACCATGCTAAAGAGCCCAGGTGAGTTAGGAGCTGATATTGCAATCGGAAGCTCACAAAGATTTGGGGTTCCCCTGGGATTTGGCGGACCACATGCAGCATTTATGGCTACAAAAGAGCAATATAAAAGATCCTTGCCAGGAAGATTGATCGGAGCATCAATTGATGCAGATGGAAGAACGGCCTATAGATTAGCCTTGCAAACCAGAGAACAACACATAAGACGCGAAAAGGCCACGAGTAATATTTGTACTGCTCAGGCACTCTTAGCCATCATGGCTGGATTTTATGCTGCATACCATGGTCCAGAAGGCTTAAAACAAATTGCTCAATCTGTTCACTTAAAAGCAATTGCTTTGGCAAAAGAAATTAATGAACTTGGATATGCGCTGAGGTCTTCTAATTTTTTTGACACTGTAACTGTTCATACTAAATCCCAAACCAAAGAAGTTTTTTCAGCAGCTCAAAAACAACTGATGAATATTAGAATGCTGGATGAAAATCATATTAGTATTTCATTGGATGAAACCACCTCAGACCTAGAGGTTCAGAGCATAGCAAAACTTTTTAAAGGCATCACAAAAAAAGAGAAGGCTGTTTCAAGCTTTGACCTGCCTAATAATATCCTAAGATCATCTGAATATCTTACTCACCCAGTGTTTCACTTGCATCGAACTGAAACAGAGATGCTGAGGTATATAAGAAAGCTGTGCGATAAAGACATTGCCTTGGATAGAGCCATGATTCCTTTGGGCTCATGCACCATGAAATTAAATGCTACATCCGAAATGATTCCGGTTGGCTGGGAAGAATTCTCAAATATTCATCCCTATGCTCCCCAAGATCAGGTAGCTGGATATAAAATTTTAATAAAAGACCTGGAAGCAAAACTTTCTGAGATCACTGGTTATGCAGCTGTATCTTTGCAACCAAATGCAGGCTCTCAAGGAGAATATGCTGGCTTATTGGCAATAGATGCATTTCATAGAAGCAATGGAGATCAACAAAGAAAGATTTGCTTGATTCCTGAATCAGCTCACGGAACAAACCCTGCATCTGCACAAATGGCTGGCATGAAGGTGGTGCCAATCAGTTGTGATAAAAAAGGAAACATTGATCTTGAGGATTTAAAAGAAAAAGCTACTCATCATTCTAATGAATTGGCTGCCATCATGATTACCTACCCTTCAACGCATGGAGTCTTTGAGACAACAGTGAGCGAAGTATGCAAGATTATCCATGATCATGGCGGGAAGGTTTATATCGATGGAGCCAACCTAAATGCGATGGTTGGTTTATGTAAACCAGGAGAATTTGGGGGTGATGTGTCTCACCTCAATCTCCACAAGACTTTCTGCATTCCTCATGGGGGCGGTG
>JADHNM010000057.1 GCA_016779505.1 SAR86 cluster bacterium | reverse complement strand
AATATGAGGAAACTATTCAGCATGAAAATCCTACATTTTTAGTCATAGATAATGTAATTGATCCAAGAAATCTTGGGGCATGCATTAGATCGGCAGCAGCTAGCAATGTTGCTGGAGTAATAATCAATAAACATCATTGCTCCCCAATCACTCCATTGGTGAGACAGGTTTCTGCTGGTGGCACCGAATCGATTCAGATATTTACGGTAACGAACTTAATTAATAGCTTGAAGCACTTTGAAAAGCTAGGCTATCTTATCTTAGGAACAAGTGAGCACGCAGATGTAATGCATACTGATTTAAATCTCAATAAACCCATTCTTGTGATTATGGGCTCTGAAGAAGATGGCATGAGAGAGAAAACTTTAGAAAAATGCTCTCAGGTATGCACTTTATCTAAGAATATGACAATCAATAGCCTAAATGTTTCTGTTGCTACCGGAGTCATACTTTTTGAGATAGCTAGGCAGAAGTTAGCATAAAATTCATTTACAATAACTGAACTTAATACTATCTTTGAATTAATTTAATGCTTAACCAAAGAACCATAAAAAATTCTATCAAAGCTGTTGGTGTTGGTCTTCACAGCGGCAAAGATATGACATTAGAGCTTTTGCCTGCTCCGATTGATGCAGGCATAACTTTTATAAGAACAGACTTAGATCCAGAGATAAGCATTCCAGCTATATTTGAATATGTTGGAGATACGACTCTTTCAACCGCTCTTTTTAAGGAAGGTTACAAAATCGGTACTATTGAGCACCTTCTCTCTGCAATCGCAGGACTAGGGATCGATAACTGCATTATCAAAGTTGATGGTCCTGAGATTCCGATTATGGATGGTAGCGCAAGTCCATTTGTGTTTTTAATTCAATCAGCTGGATTAGAGATACAAGAAAAATTAAAAAAATTTATTAAAGTGAAAAAGGAGGTTCGGGTTGAACGCGGAGATACATATGCAGCTATTAAACCTTTTAACGGTTTTAAAGTCTCATTTGAGATTGACTTTGATAATGAGACCATAAAAAAACATGCTCAAAAATCATCAATTGATTTTTCCTCTACTTCTTTTGTTAAAGAGGTTTGCAGGGCAAGAACTTTTGGATCAGTAAAAGACAAGGATGCCCTTCAATCTCGGGGATTGGCACTGGGGGCGAGTGCCGATAATGCAATTGTTCTTGGAGATACTGGCATTCTAAATGAAGAAGGCCTGAGATTTGATGATGAATTTGTAAAGCATAAAATGCTTGATGCTATTGGTGATTTGTACCTGCTTGGACACAATCTTATTGGTCAGTTTTCAGGCTATAAATCTGGTCACTCTCTTAACAATGAATTATTAAGAAAAATATTGGCATCTGAGGATGCGTGGGAGGTAGTCACATTTGAAGATTCATCAATTGCCCCCATATCGTATGCTAGAGCTCCGTTTGGTGATGCAATATAGCTCTAAATAGAACAATATAATTTTAAAAGATTAAACTCATGTCATTTTTAACCAAAATATTTGGAAGCAGTAATCAACGCTCATTAAAGCGCATGCAGATATCTGTAGATCAAATTAATGCTCTTGAACCAGATTACAAAAAACTTAGTGACAGTGAGTTAGCTAGCCTTAGGAATAAATTAAAGGAATCCTCAAAAGATTCAAACTTTAATTTATTGGCTCACGCTTTTGCTGCAACGCGCGAAGCAAGCGTCAGAGCAACAGGCCTAAGACACTTTGATTCTCAAATGCTTGGAGGAATAGCTCTTTCTGAGGGGAACATTGCTGAAATGAAAACTGGAGAAGGGAAAACTTTAGTTGCCACCCTGCCCGCCTACCTAAACGCAGTAAATGGCAATAAAGTAATATTGGTTACAGTGAATGACTATCTTGCGCAGAGAGATGCTGATTGGATGAGACCTATATATGAAACTCTTGGGTTAACCGTTGGAGTAATTTATTCAAATCAATCATTTGAAGAAAAAAAATCAGCATATCTATGCGATGTTATCTATGCCACTAATGGTGAACTGGGCTTTGATTACTTAAGAGATAACATGGCTCTTCGTGCTGAGGATAAAGTCCAGTGCTCATTAGATTATGCAATTGTTGATGAGGTGGATTCAATTCTCATTGATGAAGCTCGAACTCCCTTAATTATTTCTGGTCCTTCAAACGAAAGTGCAGACTATTACGTTCAAATTAAAAAAATTATACCTAATCTTAAAGAGCAATTGAGAGAAGGGACTGAAGATGAGCCCCTGCTTGATGAAGAGAAAGGTCACTACATCATTGATGAAAAAAACAGATCCATTGAACTGACTGATGATGGGTACATGATTATTGAGAGACATCTTGAAGAGCTAGGTTTGCTTCAATCAGAAGATAGCCTCTATTCAGTTAGTAATTTAAAGATTATGCGTTATGTAAATGCAACTTTAAAAGCTGCATTCTTATTTAAAAAAAATATCCACTACTTGGTTAGAGGTCAAGAGGTTCTATTGATTGATGAACATACTGGAAGAACGATGCCAGGCAGAAGAATGAGTGAGGGTATTCATCAGGCTCTTGAATGCAAAGAAAACACACCTATCCAAAGGGAATCTCAAACTCTTGCATCCACAACTTACCAAAACTTCTTTAGACTATTTAATCAACTTTCTGGTATGACAGGCACTGCTGACACAGAGGCCGCTGAGTTTGCAGAAATATATGGGTTAAATGTTTCAATTATCCCAACCAATAAACCAATGGCTAGAGAAGATAAAGATGATTTGGTTTTTCTTACTCAAGATGCAAAATTTAAAGCTTTAATTGAGGAAATAGAAATCTTGCGTAAAAAAAATGCGCCAATATTAGTTGGTACAGCCTCGGTAGAATCATCAGAAAGAGTTTCCGCTTTGCTAAATAAAAAAAATATTTCTCATCAAGTTCTCAATGCAAAACAACATGAAAAAGAGGCGGAAGTTATTGCAAATGCTGGACGACCTGGCGTAGTTACAATAGCTACAAATATGGCTGGAAGAGGTACAGATATTGTTTTGGGAGGCAAAGAAAATATTGGTGATGGCGAGTGGGAAAAAAGACATCAAATAGTTCTGGATGCTGGTGGTCTGCATATTCTTGGAACTGAGAGACATGAATCTAGGAGAATTGATAATCAACTAAGAGGTCGATCAGGAAGGCAGGGAGATCCTGGTTATTCAAAGTTTTTCTTGTCATTAGAAGACGACTTACTGAGATTGTTTATAACTGACAGTCGAAGAAGTCTATTTGAAAGAATTGGAATGGGGGATGATCATATTGAACATAAGATGCTTTCTCGTGGTATAGAAAATGCACAAAAAAGAATAGAAAGTAGAAATTTTGATATTAGAAAAAACCTATTGGAGTATGACGATGTTGCAAATGATCAGAGGCAGGCAATTTATTCATTAAGAAATCAACTTCTTAATGAAGACAATATTTCTGAAGCAATAAATGAATTAATTAATGAAGAAATGCATGCGGTTTCTCATGATTTCGTGCCCTTGGATTCAGTAGAGAGTCAATGGAGACTTGAAGAATTAGATAAATTTCTCTTCGATCATTATTTCATTCAAGAAAATATTTCGACAAAAGTTAAGAATGATCAGAAATTAACCCCTGTGACAATTGCGAGTCTGATTGCAGAGAGTGCAGTAAAAAAATACAAAGAAAAATACCTAAAGATTGGAGAGAATCTAGCTCAACTTGAAAAACAGGTAATGTTGCAAATTCTTGACGTTCATTGGAAAGATCATTTGGCTGAAATGGATCACTTAAGACAAAGTGTTGGTTTGAGAGCTTATGCTCAAAAGAATCCGAAAAATGAATATAAGCGTGAAGCCTTTGAGATGTTTGAAGTGATGTTAAATGAAATTAATAGCGAGGCAATTAAAGTTCTATTTAGGTTGGAGCTTGCAAGCGAGGAAGAGATACAAGAGTTAGAAGCAAGATCTCGTGAGGCTCAGAAAAACAGAGAAATGAAACTTCAACAAGAACAAATTGAACCAGTTATAGGCAACGACCGAAACTCAAAACCAAAGCAATTGGCTAAAGTTGAGACAATCAAGATAGATGAGCCAAAATTAAAAAGAAATGAAATTGTAAAAATTACTAATGGCAAAGAGATTAAGGAATTAAAATATAAAAAAGCTGAGCCACTAATTGAAACAGGGGAATGGAAAATACTTTAATCAAAGCTTAGTCTTCATAAAAATCTTCTGAGTCAATCGGTCTGCTTATTAATTTTTCTTCATTAGCCCAGGTACCAAAATCAATCAATTTACATTTTTCTGAACAAAAAGGTCTAAAGGGATTAGTTGGACTTAAATCAGCTTGTTTTTTACATTGAGGACAATCTTTTTTCATTTTTTACAAAGGCCTAAATAAAATTTATGCATGGCTAGAGATCTAGTTTTTAAATTTTCCAAGGTATCATTGTTGGGTATAACATCATTAGCAATACTTAACCTTTCTGTTCTAGAGCATTGAGAATCTAGAATTTTTTGAATCTGCTCGCTTGAGTTGTTATCACGAAGAGTGGCTCTTTCAAGCTGAAGTTTTGTATCACAGTCAATAACTAGGATCCTATTATAGGCACTCATGCTATTAGTTTCAAAAATTAATGGAACCATAATAATTGAATATGGAGAAGTTGAGGCCGCTATCCTTTCAGCCATCAAATCTCGTACCAAGGGGTGAGTAATAGACTCTATAGCCTTTTTCTTCTCTTTGTCATCAAAGATTTCTTGTCTTAATTTTGCTCTGTCAATAGAACCATCCTCACCAATAATATCAGAACCAAAATAATCAACTATGCTTTGAAATCCTGGAGTATTTTGTTCAATAACCTCTCTAGCAAGTTGGTCTGCATCTAGAACAGTCACACCTTCGCTATGAAAAAAATTTGCTGCTGCTGATTTCCCAGATCCTATGCCGCCAGTAAGACCAATGATCATTTTTGAGGTTTAGCATTGATATAGCTAGGGACATTATGTGCCCAAGAACTCTCCTCAACTCTTGATGTAATAAACCATTGATCATTTATTTTTTCATAAGTATCTAGATACCACATACCTAAAAAAAAGACTTGATCATCTTCTGTTTGCATAGGATTAAAACACATCACTTTTCCAGAAGCGAAATTACCATCTAGGATGAGGGAAATATTTGAAATTAAATGCTGGTAATTTGGGAAATGATCTAATGCTGTTTCCAGGTACTTAATGATTTCTTGAAGATTGCCTGCTATGCCCCCAACTGCTGTGTAATCAATATGAGCATCTTTTGTGAATAAATTATTGAAGTCTTGAAAATTTTTGGTATCAACAGCAGTGGCATAATCGGTAACAAGCTTTTCGATTTCCATGCGATCTGAGATTTCAGTAATATCCATTTAGTTATTTTAATACAAAAAAAAGGCTCTCAGAGAATCTGAGAGCCTTTTAAAGAAAAAAGCCTGACGATTACCTACTCTCACACAAGGAGACCTTGCACTACCATCGGCGTTAGTTCGTTTCACTGCTGAGTTCGAGATGGGATCAGGTGGTACCAAACTGCTATTGTCATCAGGCAAACTGGTATGTAATTCTTTTTCACTACAAATATGTTATTCCTGAACAATGGAACCTTTTTTAAGGTTACATGATCAAGCCTCACGAGT
>JADHNM010000056.1 GCA_016779505.1 SAR86 cluster bacterium | reverse complement strand
AATCCTAGAACCCTTTAATCAAAGAAAAATTAATCTAGAAAGAATTGAAACTCGACCATCCAGAGAATCATTGAATGCGCACAATTTCTTTATAGATAGCAGCGGCCACTTCAAAGATGCAAAACTCAAACAAGTAATCCGCAATCTTAAAGAATTGGGAGCATCCGTTCGTATTCTTGGTTCATATCCCTCAGACTCATGAGTTCAGACATTCTAAATAATCTTAATCCAGGGATTGAGGACCTTCATCCTTATGAGCCAGGCCGCTCAATTGAAGAGGTCGTTGCAGAATATGGTCACAGTGAAGTAGTGAAGCTAGCAAGCAATGAAAACCCTTTAGGAGCATCCCCTAAAGCACTTGCAATCTTATCGGAGCTTAAAAGTGATATGCATTTATATCCTGATGGGAATGGAACAAAGCTAAAAAAAGAGATTGCTAATCATGAGAATGTTCCTGTTGATAATATTATTATAGGAAATGGCTCTAATGAGATTCTAGAATTAGCTGCTAGAGCTTTCTTAAATCCTGATACCTCATCAATTGCTTCAAAGCATGCATTTGCAGTTTATAAAATAGTCACACAATCTGCAGGCGCATCAATGATTGAGGTTCCAACATGCAATTGGGGCCATGATCTAAACTCATTTGCTGACCATCTAGAAAATAATACAAGAGTAATTTTTATTGCCAACCCAAATAATCCAACGGGAACATACAACAGCCATGACGAAGTGCATTCACTTCTTAAAAAAGTGCCGTCGTCTGTTTTGGTTGTATTAGATTGTGCCTATTTTGAGTATGTAACAAAAGAAGATTACGTTAAACCTATTGATCTCCTAAGTGAATTTGATAATTTGCTAATTACAAAAACATTTTCTAAGATTCATGGCCTAGCCAGCATTAGAGTGGGATACGGCATAGCTCATCCAACTTTAATTGAAGTCTTTAATCGAATCAGGCAGCCCTTCAATGTAAATACTTTAGCGCAGGCCATGGCTGCAGTAGCTATCAATGATCATGAGCACATTCATCAAAGCATAGAGTTAAATTCACAACAATATGATTTTTTATTTGATCAATTATCTAAACTTGGGCTCGAGTGCATTCCATCTGTTGGAAACTTTATTACCTTTAAAGGTAATTTTATTGGCAAAGAAATGTTTAACAATCTTATGAAAAAAGGTGTCATCGTTAGGTCGGTTGATTTATATGATATGAAAGACTTTATTAGAGTTACCATTGGAACTGAGGCTGAAAACTTAAAATTTCTTAACGCACTAAAAGAACTTTTATGAAAATTACCATTATTGGCCTAGGTTTAATTGGAGGCTCAATAGCTAAAACTTTATCAGGCTCCAAGGATCATCAAATTTTGGCTTTTGATACAAACCAAAGCAGCATAAGCAATGCATTAGAGAATCAATCAATCCAAGAATCACTCGAGTCTCTTGATGATCTAAAAAGAATTGAATATGAAGATTCATTGGTTATTATCGCCACTCCTCCAAGTGTCACTACTGATATTTTAAAATCCCTAGAATTTTTATTTAATTCTTCAGTCACCATCACAGATACAACTAGCACCAAAAGCTCTCTCAATAAAATTTTACAAAAATTTAATTTTCCTGAAAATATTATCTTTTCGCACCCCGTAGCAGGCTCCCATCTTTCAGGTGAAATAAATTCTATTGATGATCTGTTTAAGGGAAAGTCAACAATTTTGTCTTATCATGATTCTGCAGCATCACTTCATGTAAATCGAGTGATGAGTTTGTGGACTGAGCTTGGGTCAAAAGTTTCAGTTTTGGATGCTGAGTTACATGATCAGATATTTGCATATTCTAGCCATCTTCCTCATGTTGCTGCCTACGCATTATTAAATACTTTAAAAGGACTTGACCAGGATGATCTTGCACTTTTTTCAGGCGGAGGTCTTGGAGAATTTTTAAGACTGGCATCGTCTTCTCCTGAAATGTGGACAGATATTTTTTCAATGAATGAAAAAAACATTTCTTCTGCAATAAATGATTTAGTGCAAAGTCTTAATATCCTGCAGGATAAGATTGAGAATGATCCTAAAAGTCTGCAGGATTTTTTAAGTGAACTCAAAGCTTTCAAGGAATCAAAATTTTGAATTTAACAACCTCTCCAAATAGCAAGATCTTTGGAACAGTTCAATGTCCTGGAGATAAATCTATATCGCAAAGAGTTCTCATGATTGGAGCTCTGATGAATCAAGAAATGACAGTTGATGGTTTCTTGCACGCTGAAGACCCACTCTCAACAATGAGCGCGCTAAATCAAATAGGAGCAGGTATTACAGTTGATAAAAATGGCTTAGTTCATTTATCTAAAAGACAGAAAATCTTTCAAAACGCTGAGGAGGCACTAAATCTGGGTAATTCTGGAACAGGCTTACGCCTCATGCTGGGTTTAACTTCTGGCATGGGTTTAAATCTTTCTTTTTGCGGCGATGAATCTCTATCATCTCGACCAATGAGCAGAGTTATCAAGCCATTAACTGAAATGGGCGCCAATATCGAGGCATCTAATGGAATGTTGCCTATTTCACTTTCACCAGCATTATTTCATAAGCAATATACATACGAGTTACCAGTTGCAAGCGCCCAGGTTAAATCAAGTATCTTATTAGCCGGCCTTGCTTCAGGCGTAGGTGTCGAAATTATTGAACCTGTGCAGACCAGAGACCACACAGAAAGAATGTTAAAACACTTTGGAGCAAATGTAGAAATCGCTTCTAAAGGCAGTAAAAATGTTATTCAGCTTTCACCTTCTAATCATTTGCAAGCAACAGACTATACAGTAGTAGGCGATATTTCATCAGCTGCTTTTTTGATTGTTGGGGCCTTAATTAGCAATTCACCTGGTCTAGAAATTACTAATGTTGGAATGAATCCTTCTAGAACAGGAGTATTGGAAGCCTTAAAAAAAATGGGTGCAAATATTGAAGTTAAAAATCAAAGGTTGGAGTCAGGAGAGCCTTGCGCTGATTTAGCAGTCAAAAAATCTACATTAAAAGGAGTTGAACTTTCTGGAGATATCATTCCTAATATTATTGATGAAATACCCATCCTTTCTATTGCGGCTGCATTTGCTGAGGGGGAAACGGTAATTCGAGATGCAGCTGAATTAAGAGTCAAGGAATCAGATAGACTCAAGGCGGTTTCAGATGGTTTTAGCAGCCTTGGAGTTGTTCATAAAAATTTTGAAGATGGTATGTGTATTTCAGGAAGTTCAGATACACTCTCAATAGATCATTCAGCCTCCATTAAATCTCATGATGATCATAGAATTGCTATGAGTTTTTTAATTGCTGGTCTGAAGTGCTCTCAACCAATAATTGTTGAGGATTGTAAAAATATTTTTACATCATTTCCTAATTTTATTGAACTAACTTCTTCTGTAGGATATAGGCTTGAAAAATAATAATATTATTACTATTGATGGACCGTCAGCTTCTGGCAAAGGATCCCTAGCAAAAGCATTAGCTAAAGAGCTTAATTTTATTTTATTAGACAGCGGTCTACTTTACCGAGCATATTCATATTGTTTTGATCAAAGTCAAAACCATTCTACTGCTACAGAATTATTTGCTAACTTAAAAATTGATAGCTTTGATCGCGAAATGCATGTTTTTGAGAAGAACAAAGATATTACTTCAATTCTTCGTCATGAAAATATAGCTAAATCAGCATCAAAATTAAGCAGTCTAAAAGAAACAAGAGCTAATTTAATTAGCTTTCAACGAGACTTAGCAAGTAATCATGGATTGGTTGCAGATGGTAGGGATATGGGCACAGTTGTCTTTCCTGATGCCGGGACAAAAATTTTTTTAGTTGCTGATGCAGAAGTAAGAGCAAAGAGAAGATTTTTAGAGTTGCAGAATGCCGGTCAAGGCGTTAATATGCGCGATCTAATTGACGATATTAGATTGCGAGATGAGGCTGATAAGGCAAGAGAAATATCCCCTTTGATACCAGCTGATGATTCTATAGAAGTGAATTCCTCCAATCTAAATCCTCAAGAAGTGTTAGAAATAGTTTTAAAAATTTATAAAGAAAATACCAAGGAAGTATAAAAAATATGTCAGAAAGTTTTGCTGCACTATTAGACGAAAGTCTAAGCACACTTGAAATGCAACCCGGCTCCATTGTCACAGGAGTTGTTTTAGATGTTGATAAAGAATGGGTGACTGTCCATGTTGGATTGAAATCTGAAGGAGTTATTTCCTTGGATGAATTTAGAAATAATGATGGGTCGGTTGAAATTGAATCTGGTGATGAAGTACAAGTTGCTTTAGAGGCTGTTGAAGATGGATATGGAGAAACAAGAATTTCTCGTGAAAAAGCAAGAAAAATCGGTACTTGGAAAAAGCTTGAAGAAGCTTTAGAGACAGGAGAGTTTGTTGAAGGCAAGGTTCTAACAAGAGTTAAAGGTGGATTTTCAGTAGAGGTTGATGTCGTTAAAGCATTTTTACCTGGCTCACTTGTAGATATCAGACCTGTTAAGGAAGCCCCAGAGCTTGAAAATACTGTTCAAGAATTTAAAGTCATAAAATTAGATTACAAAAGAAACAATGTTGTGCTTTCAAGAAAAGCTGTTTTAGAGAAAATCAATTCTGCTGAAAAAGTTGAGCTATTAAAAAATCTAGATGAAGGTCAAATAGTTAAAGGTGTTGTAAAAAATCTAACAGACTATGGGGCTTTTGTTGATCTAGGGGGCCTAGATGGTCTTTTGCATATTACAGATATTTCATGGTCAAGGGTCACTAATCCATCAGAGGTTTTAAGTCTTGGGCAGGAAATTGATGTAAAAATCTTAAGTTTTGATAAAGAAAAACTACGTGTTTCATTAGGATTAAAGCAGATCCAAAATGATCCATGGGAAACAATTGAAGGAAAATATTCTGTTGGTGGCGTGTATGAAGCTACAGTTTCAAACTTAACAGATTATGGATGTTTTGCTGAGCTTGAGCAGGGAGTTGAGGGTTTAATCCATTTATCAGAGCTAGATTGGACTAATAAGAACATTCACCCATCAAAAGTCGTTGATTTAGAAGAAAAAATTAAAGTTATGGTTTTAGAGATTGATCATGATAAGAGAAGAATCTCTCTTGGCTTAAAGCAAACTAAAGCTAACCCCTGGACAGAGTTTGCCAATAAGTATGGATTGGGCGATTCTGTTGAAGGCAGCATAAAATCTGTTACTGATTTTGGAATTTTTGTTGGATTAGAGGGAGATATTGACGGCTTAATCCATCTTTCTGATATTACGGAAGATGAAAATCCTGCTGAAGCAATGGAAAATTATAAAAAAGGTGACAAGCTCTCTTGCATCATTTTTGGAATTGACGCCGAAAGAGAAAGGATTTCACTAAAGCTTAGTGCTTAATTTATCTCTAATACTTAAATTAATAGAAATATTGATCATACAAACTAATTGCCCAGGTGGTGGAATTGGTAGACACAAGGGACTTAAAATCCCTCGAAGGCAACTTCGTGCCGGTTCAAGTCCGGCTCTGGGCACCATCACATTGACTGTTCATGATTAAATTTCTTAATCCAAACTCTGAAAAACCCTACATTCACTTTCAGTCGCTTTATCAAAAAGCTCTAGAAAATGGCCAAAAAGGAGTAGAAGCAATTTCTGTCTCATCTTATAACCAGCCATCGAAAGAAGTTGAGGCAAGGTACGTAAATCTTAAATATATTGATAATAATGAATGGATATTTTTTTCAAACTATCTCTCCCCTAAAGCAAATCAGTTTGAGTCTCATAGCCAAGTTTCCATTCTTATTTATTGGGCAAGCATTAATACTCAAATTAGAATGAAAGCAAAAATTTTTAAAACATCTTCTGAGTTTTCTGATAAGCATTTTCAAGGAAGAACCAAAGAAAAAAATGCATTAGCGATAAGCTCTAATCAATCTCAGGCTATTGAGTCTTTTGATGCAGTTGCAAAAAATTTTTATGAAACTTTAGAATTCATGAATGCTGAAACCCCTAGACCAGATTTCTGGGGAGGCTATTCTTTCATTCCATATTATTTTGAGTTTTGGCAAGGCCATGAAAATAGATTAAATAAAAGGCATGTCTTTGAGCAGCAAGACGCCGAATGGGTCGAGCGATTTCTTCAGCC
>JADHNM010000055.1 GCA_016779505.1 SAR86 cluster bacterium | reverse complement strand
TTTTTCACTGACCCTAATCAAATCCTTAATTGAACAATTAATAACTCGCTGTCTCATTTCTAGCCTTTCTTGGATTGAGATATCTTCTAAGTTAAAATTAAAATCATTTTTAGCTTCACCGACTGGTGACAGAGGTTTATCAATGGATGATACAACGCCCAAGATTGCTTCTTCAAGATGTTGCTCAGTAATTGATGTTTTTGACCACTCAATAGCATCTTTAAATGCCGAAAAGGTCTCTGTGCACTTAGGATCTCTATAGGAGAAGAATTTAAAAGTATTTGTTGCAGTATCATTTGTAGCGCCTGCTCCATAGGCTCCGCCTTTCTCGCGAATTGCTGTATGCAAAAAACCGTTTCTTAAGACTGTTGCTAAAACAGATAAGGCTGCAGCATCAGGGTTTTCTCTAGACACACCTTGAAATGCTTGAGCACAATAGCAAACTTGTGATCCAGTGATCCATGCTATTTGCTGATTCATTGGCTCTGGAAGAGATTGCTCTGCTTCGCATACAATATTTTTAAATTTCATGGATTTTTCTGAGAGAGCTTTTGGGGAGCATGCAGTAAAAACTTTGAATGGGCTATGTAAAACTTTTGAATGAATGTTTTTCAGAATATCTATTAACTCAATTGCATCGGTTGCATCTTTCATTTTCGAAATAGCTGCTTTTGATTGATTAAGCATTTGTAGACCAGACATTTGAAATGCTGTTGCGGAAAATCTATTTAAGCTACTAGCAGCTGAATTCATGGCTAAAATATGACCATTTTGATTTAACGATTCTTCATTTCTAGCAATAAAAATATTTAATAAATCAAATATCCTGTTTTGTTCATCAAACCTTGCATTCTCAAGGGTGTTAAATATGAGTTTTTCCATTGAATCAAAATTCTCTTCTAGAGATTTAGAAGAAATACTTAGGAATAGTTTTCCAGGCGTTTCTTGGCTATTGGTATGGAGTTTAAAAGATGCGCTTATGCCTCCAGTGATACTAGACTGAAGGGCTTGTATTTCTTCGTATGAATCTTTCTTTAGGCCTACTTCAGTAAGAATAAATGTGTATAGGGATGAAAAAAGTAATTCTTGAGGTGTAAGATTTTTGCAGGGAAATAAAAAATCAGAGTACATCAATCCATTAGTCCCAACTTCGTAAACGGATCTATTATTTTCCATGAAAGATTCGATGGTATATTCGCGTTTAAGCGGTATATCTTGAGTCGTGACCTTGGGTAAAATTTCTACGTCGTCAATAGCTTCTTGACGAGCTTTCAATGCATTTGCAAGATCGTTTATTTCACCCCTTTCTTTATCAGTTAATGTTTCTTCTTTATTTCTAAGGGTTGCGGAAAAGAAATTCTCTAAATTCTCATTGAATTTAGGATCTGGTTTTAATTCATAGTTAAGTCTATGTTGATTCTGGATAAGGCAGGTTGATATTAACTCTTCTAGATATCCTTTTTTTGAAATTAAAGCCTTAAGCTTGGTAAAGTTTGAGTCTAGATCCAACATTGAGATAGGGTTGTCATGATGTATGCAAGCATTCATGCATCCAAGCATTAATTGCAATCCATAGGGCATTCCTCCCCCAGAGACTTCTCTTTGGCCAATTTCTAATTGATGCAGAGAAGAGTTAATTAAGTCCTCAGGCACACCGTTAACGACAAGTTTTTTGAGCGTTGCAAGGATTAATGCCTCAACCTCTTTAGCTTTATCTTGCCCAACACCTTCTAAGCCAGCCATAAAAACAATTTCTTTGTTGCTGGGCTCAATTCCGAGGAATGGGGAAGGCGATTTACCCAATTTTGAAAGCTCTAAGGCTTTCCTCAGCGGTGATGCAGAATTATCAAGCAAAATATTTGATAAAAAATATTTTTCCAATAAATTCAACGGATCATGACTATCGCCAAGTAACCAGCTGATAACGACATGATGATTGCTTTCATCGCCAGGAAGGGGCTGATATGTTCCGCTGGCCTGGACAGGCTCTGAAAATATTTTTGCTGGCTTGATTGTGAGTTGCTCTGAGGCAGGCGTAAATTTTTGGAAAACATTTTCTTCCAGATGGTTATGAACCTCCTCGATTGAGACGTTACCAAAAGTAAAAAAAGTTGCATTGCTTGGATGATAGTGTTTTTGATGAAATGCAACCAAATCAGCATGAGTTAAGTTAATGATCTTCTCAGGATCGCCACCACTATTATGGTGATATGTAGTTTCCTCAAAGAGATATTTAGACATTCCATGCCAAAGTTGATCTGTAGGGGAACTCATCGCGCCTTTCATTTCATTAAATACTACCCCTTTAATCTCTAGCTTATTTTCATCGTCAATCTCAAGACGATGGCCTTCTTGAGAAAAATCAAGGGGATCTAATCTTGGAAAGAAAGCTGAATCAACATATACATCTAACAAATTATTAAAGTCTTTATTATTTTGAGTCGCAAAAGGATAAGCAGTCCAATCACTAGAAGTGAATGCATTCATGAATGAGTTAAGCGATCTTCTAATCATCATAAAAAAAGGATCCCTAACTGGATATTTCTTCGAACCACAGAGAGATGTATGCTCTAGGATATGCGCTACACCTGTGGAGTCTTCTGGAATGGTTCGAAATGCAACCATAAACACTTTCTCATCATTATCTGCATCTAGATGAATGTGCTGAGTATTAAACCTTGAATGCTTGTAAATTTGAGCATCTACATCCAACAATTTAATTTTTTTAGACTCTTTTAGTTCGAACATAGTTTATAAATAAAATAAATGCATTATATTAGTCATATTACTGAGAGAATACTATTACCTATGACACTTAAAAGAAACTTTTTGATATTTGCTTTTACAGCCTTTTTAACGGCTTGCACTTCCACACCATTTACTGAGTTAAATAGTAGGGATAATTTTCAATTAGCGGAAGAATCAAGTTTTAAAATCCTATTAAATAAAGATTTATTGCCTGTTGAGATGGATCCCATTCTTATTGAAAATTTAGGAGATGCATCAAAGGAATATTTAGAAGGAATAGGGCATAAGTATTCTGAAGATGCTTCTCTTACAATAGATGTTAGCGTTACAACAAAAGAGAAAATTAAATATGATGATTTTCGTTTTTATGGTTACCCAATGTATAGAAGCTATCTTTACGAGCCAGATAGACTTAATTCCGTTCCAGAATTTTTTCTACGAATTTCTGTAAGAGATGAGGAGCATGATAAAACCTTATGGACTGGATTAACGAAATGGAGAAAAGGCTCAAGCTATGCCCCCAATGATCTGCCGGCTGCAGAGATGCTTGTCGAGAACTTGCTGATTAATCTTTAAATCTTAATGGTTCTATAGCCAAAGCTAGTCCAGAGGAGATTGGGCTTGGTGAGTTGTTAATAAGAGAGGCAACATAATCTCCAAGCAATGGGCCTAAACTAAATCCTCTCGAACCAAGAGCGCCTATCGTATAAATATTTTCTTCAATTTTTCCTGCCAAAGGTAACCTGTCCTTGCTTCCTATCCTAAGATGAGCTTTCATCAACATAGTGTCCGAGCCTGCAAGATTAATTTTAAAGTTTCTGTTCGTTCTCTCAATTAGCTTCTGCCCTGTCATATGACAGATATCCATATTATCAAATTCTCTTTCATGCGTAGAGCCAATCCAGGTTATGTTATTTATCTTGGGTAAAATATAACCAGCAGAGTTAATGGGCAGGTCTAAATCAATTGGCTGCTCACCCTTTAAACCAACCAACTGACCTTTTGAAATTTTAAGACCAGACACATATTTTGTTAAACCTGAACCATTAGCAATAATTAAATCATCAAAGCCAGATTTTTTTTCTTGATTAAGGAAATGAATATCTAGCTTAGATTTATTTTTATCCCAGCCATCAAAATGATGATTGCATGAAATTTTTATATTTGGATGTGCTGTCATTTCTTTGCAAATTAATTTTGGAAATAAGTAACCACCTTTTTTCACTATTAACCCATGGGACTCAAATCCATATAATTTTTTCATTTCTTCCTTATCTATGATTTGAAAGAGGTCCTCTCGATTTAAACTCTTCATATCCTCAATCCATTCTTTTTGATAATCATTTGAGTGGGAGAATAAAAGACCAGTATTTTTGTATGCATTGGGAACTTGCGCATATATCTTTTCTGCAAAAAAATAACTTTGAGCAGTTAAAAATGAATAAGGTGAATTGTTTGCTGAAAATCGTGGATACATAGCAGCAACTGGATTGCCAGATGCACCAGCTGCAATATCATCCGCAGACTCAAATATTTCTACTTGTGCGTCATTTTGTATAGCTGCATAAGCCGCAGAACAAGCTGCTATTCCGCTTCCAATAATAGCTATTTTCTTTTTTTTATTGGGGGTAATATTAGGCGCATCAATGCTTAATAATTTTCTTCCAATTAGCTTGTGACGCTTTTTGCCAAAACCTTTTACCTTATGCACTTCAAAACTAAATTTTTTTAATCCCCTTTTAACAAATCCTGCTGAGGTAAAAGTTCCAAAGGTTGCGTTTTTTGCAGATAAAAATTCAATGTATTGAAAAACAGAATTGCTCCACATAGATTTATTCTTATTAGGATCAAACCCATCAAGATACCAAGCATCAATTTGATTATTATTGAATCCAAGAAGATTTTTTAACCCTGATTCAATATCATTTTGAATAAGTGTTAATCGAATTTTAAGCGAGGGGAAGTAAATTCTCTGTATATCATTATGAGCAAGGTCATAACTCTCTAAAAAAATATTACAGATTTCCTCAAGCTCAGGAAATGCATTAATAATTTTTAAGAGTTGTACTTTGGTAGGTAAGGCCTCATCAATAGCAATATATTCAAGATTTTGAATGCCAGAGTTTTCATTATTTTCATGCCAAAATTTTGCAGTTACGAAAAAATTTAAGCCAAATCCAAATCCTAGCTCTCCAATGTGAATTTGAGAGCCATTTCTAATTCTTTCAAGCAGTTCATTGGGCTCAATAAAAATATTTTTAATTTCTGCAATCGCCGCATCCTGAAAAAATCTATCTTGATACTCATTTGAATATGGAAAACCGTCTTCCCATTTAACATCTTGATGCTTCTCTTCAAATGGATTTTTAAAACAGCTATGATGAATTGGCATTTAGGAGCAACTTATGAAAAAAATTAGTACTTTTATACAAATATCTATTATATGCATTCTTTCATTTGGTTGCTCTAAAACTGATCCAGTATCAGCACCTTTAGCTGAAGCAACCACAGAAGTAGAAAAGCTTTTTAAGCACTCCAAGGAGTTTGCTCAAAAAATTTACTCTTATAAAAATGGTATTCATGCAGCGGTGGGTTATGGAATTGCTAATTCCTATTTAATCGAGGGCAATGAACTAAATATTATTATTGATGCTACTGATAGCGTCTTTCAAGCTGAGAAAGTTTACAAAGCATTCAATGCAATTAACTCTAATCCTATAGCTGCAATTATTTATACGCATAATCATGGAGATCATACTTTGGGGGCAAAATATTTTGTTGATCAACAAGATGACTTACCCTTGGTTATAGCTCATGAATCAACTGCAAAATCTGTTGAGAAAATTTTTGGAATTTTAAACCCCATCATTTCATCACGATCTTCTAAAATGTTTGGGACCATGCTTCCAGAAGAAGAGGTGGTTAATGTGGGTATTGGACCTTATTTAAGTGTTGGCCGAAGCGCGCCTGGGTACATCAAGCCAAATGTTACCTTTGATAATGAATTAAAATTAAATATTGCTGGCATTGCATTTGAGTTCTTTCATGCACCTGGAGAAACTGATGATCAAATTTTTGTTTGGTTGCCAGAATATGAAGCGCTTTTTCCTGGAGATAATATATACAAAACTTTTCCAAACCTTTATACCATTAGGGGAACCTCTCATAGAGATGTGAATGCATGGGTGAATAGCCTTGATGCGATGATAGCCCTTGAGCCTAAGAATATCTTTCCAAGTCATACATTGCCTTTTTCAGGCGATTCAGCCATAGATACACTAATGATTTACCGAGATGGAATACAGTTCATTCATGATCAAACCATCAGATTGATGAACCAGGGGATGCATCCAGAAGAGATAATTGAAAATATAGAATTGCCATCGACAATCGCCTCATCTCTATATATGCAAGAGTTTTATGGCACAGTTAGATG
>JADHNM010000004.1 GCA_016779505.1 SAR86 cluster bacterium | reverse complement strand
CTTCAACAAATGAAGTGATTTCACTATCTAAAATTGCTGCACGCTATGGAGGTGTTTATATCTCTCATATGAGAGATGAAGCAGTTGATGTTTTGAAATCAGTAAATGAAACAATCAATATAGGCAAAGAAGCAAAAATCCCAGTTCAGATAACGCACCATAAAATTATTGGTAAAGATAATTGGGGCTTATCTTATGAAACCTTAAAACTGGTAGATAATGCTATTGAAGATGGTGTTAAAGTTAGCATTGATCAATATCCTTATACAGCATCCCAAACTTCTATTAGAGCCTTAATACCTCAATGGGCTCAAGCGGGAGGAAGGAACAACCTTTTGGCTCGAATAGATGATCCAGATACACGGCAACTTATAATTGACGAGATTATTAAGAGAATATTGTTTGATAGAGGAGGTGGGCATCCTAAAAATATCTTTATATCTAAAAGCTCATGGGATACTTCTATGGAAGGCAAAAACCTTGCTGAACTTTGCATAGAGAGAAATCTTGAGCCTAACCCTTACAACGCAGCAATGGTTGTTTTTGAAATAATCAAAGGTGGAGGTGCTACAGCTGTATATCATGCTATTAATTCTGATGATGTAGATAAAATTATGCAGCATCCTATGACATCTATTGCATCTGATGGTCCTATGACAGTATTTGGTGTTGGCTCACCACATCCTAGAACATATGGTACTTTTACACGTGTATTAGGAAGATACGTTAGAGATCGAAATATACTAAGTCTTGAGGAAGCTATTAGAAAAATGACTAGTTTGCCAGCACAAGTGCTATCGATTAGCAAAAGAGGTTTATTAAAAGAGGGGTACTTCGCTGATATTACTATTTTTGATCCTAGAACTGTAATTGATAATGCAACATTCGAAGAACCTCATCAATATGCTGTAGGGATAAACACCGTATTAGTTAATGGTGTTATTGTTGTAGAAAATGGTCTTCATAATGGTAATAGGCCAGGCAGGGTATTAAGAGGTCCTGGCTACAATCTATGACATAACTTCGCATAATATATATTATGTTAAATTATAGTTATTCAGATCTTGGCGAGATGCCTTTAATACGTTGGAGAGTTATTTCAGTAGCATTTCTTCTGTGTTTACTAAGCTCTTGATATCCTTCATCTGCCCACCAATTATCTGCATCTTCTTCGGATGGAAAAGAAAATAATATTACACGATCAAAGTGTTTGGGATTATCTCCTTCAAGACATATTGGTGAATCATCATATGTTATAAACGTTCCGTTATATTTTTTTAGAAACGGAAAAAAACCTTTTTCATATGTTCTATATTCATCTCGATCATTGATAGTTAAATTGACCACCATATATACGTTTAGAGTTTCTGACATAGTTATCTCCTGTGATTTATTGTTATGTGTAAACGCAAAAATGTAAATAAATCTTATGTCTATTTATTAACTTAAACTTAAATTAATTAGTGTAAAATAAGAATATATGGCAAAAGAAGACAATTTAGAATTTGAGGGTGAAGTTATCGAAACTCTTCCTAATACTACCTTTAAGGTTAAATTAGAGAACAATCACATAATTGAAGCTCATATTTCTGGCAAAATGCGCAAGCATTACATTAGGATTTTAACTGGTGACAAAGTTAAAGTTG
Organism: SAR86 cluster bacterium; assembly: GCA_016779505.1. GTDB lineage: Bacteria > Pseudomonadota > Gammaproteobacteria > Magnimaribacterales > D2472 > D2472. The sequence goes on along the minus strand of JADHNM010000004.1, from coordinate 28,034 downwards.
AAATGACTCCATATGATCTAACAAAAGGAAGAATTACTTTTAGAGGACGTTAGGCTTTAGATTTAGCTGTTTTCTTTTTAGCGCTAAACTTTACTTCGTTAGCAACTAAATCAACTTTTATTTGACCGCCTTTACTTAGCTCACCAAATAGAACCTTATCAACTAACGGCTTCTTGATTTTATTGGTAATAAATCTTTCCATAGGCCTTGCGCCCATTTCTTTGTTATAACCATTTTCAGCAATCCAATTTAGTACTTGTTTAGAGTAAATTAGCTCTACATTCCTTGCATCAAGTTGCGCTTGAAGTTTTGTAAGGAATTTATCAACAATTGATAATATTACTTTCATTGGTAGATAGTTAAACTGAATGATTTCATCTAACCTATTTCTAAATTCAGGAGAAAACAGTTTTTTAAGTGATAACAATGCATCAGATTCATTAGATTGGTCACTAAAGCCAATACTTTTCTTCTCTAATAAATCAGCGCCAGCATTTGTTGTCATAACCACAATTACGTTCCTAAAGTCTGCTTTTCGGCCGTTGTTATCTGTTAAAACCCCAGAATCCATTATTTGAAGTAATAAATTAAATATGTCTGGATGAGCCTTTTCAATTTCATCTAGCAAAAGCACGCAATGTGGATTTTGAACTACAGCTTCAGTTAAAAGCCCTCCCTGATCAAAGCCTACATAACCAGGAGGTGCACCAATTAATCTTGAGACAGTGTGTCTTTCCATATATTCTGACATGTCAAATCTAACAAGTTCAATACCCATCATATGTGCTAATTGATTAGTAATTTCAGTCTTACCTACTCCAGTCGGACCAGCAAATAAAAAAGATCCAATGGTCTTATTGTCATCTCTAAGCCCTGCTCTAGATAATTTAATGGCATTAACTAAGCTCTTTATAGCTGTATCTTGACCAAAAATAACAGTTTTAAGATCGGATTCTAATTTCTGCAGATTAATTGATTCTTGACTTGATATGGTTTGTTCAGGGATTTTTGAGATCTTTGAAATAGTTTTCTCAATATCTATTTGTTTTACAGTTATTTTTTTTGAATTTTTTCTTGAGATGTTAAGCAAAGCTCCCGTTTCATCTATTAAATCTATTGCCTTATCAGGTAGAAATCTATCATTTAAAAAACGCTTAGATAATGTAACAGCTGAATTTATAGATTCGTTGGAATATTTTACGTTGTGGTGATCCTCATAATTAGTCTTCAGACCATCTAGTATTTGTATACATTCATCCACAGATGGCTCCAAAACATCTATTTTTTGGAATCTTCGAGATAAAGCTTGATTTTGATTGAAAACTCCTCTGTACTCTTGAAATGTTGTTGACCCTATACATCTAAGCTTGCCTTTGCCTAGAGCTGGTTTTAATAGATTCGATACATCCAGGCTTCCTCCAGAAGCAGACCCAGCACCAATAATGGTATGGATTTCATCAATAAACAGTATTGGATTATTCTGATCATCCAGAAATTTTAATACTGACTTCAACCTCTTCTCAAAGTCTCCTCTATATTTGGTACCTGCAATCAAAGCCCCGATATCTAATGAATAGAGTTTTGATTCATGTAAAAATTCTGGGGTATCTTTCGAGTTGATTAAGTGAGCAAGGCCTTCTGCAATAGCGGTCTTCCCAACCCCAGACTCACCAACAAGCAGTGGATTGTTTTTAGTACGCCTGGCTAGAATTTGTATAATTCTTTCAACTTCATCTTGACGCCCTACCAATCGGTCAACTTTATTAGATTCCGCAAGATAATTTAAATCAATCAAAAACTCTAACTCGTTATTTGCTGCAACTTTCTCAGTTTCACTCTCTTCATCCGATGAATCAGAGGCGGCTTCAGCTTGTTCGCCCTCAGGTTTTCCATGAGAAATATAAGAAACAATATCGAGTCTTCCAATGCCTTGTTTTGAAAGTAAAAAAACTGAATGTGATTCTTTTTCAGAAAAGATAGCAACTAATAAATTAATAGGTTTTACAACACCTTTACCTGATGATTGAACATGAAAAACAGCTCTCTGAAGAACTCTTTGAAATCCCAATGTGGGTTGAACAGGTTTTTTTGCATCTACTTTAGTAGGCGTATTGTCACGAACATGTTCTTCTAGATTTTCTCTTAAGGTTGCTAAATTAACATCGTTTGTTTCAAGCGCTTGACGAACTTCATAATCTGAAATAAGCATCAATAGGAGATGCTCAATAGTTAGATATTCAAGATTCTGATCTTGAGCTTGATCAAATAAATTTGCAATTGATTGTTCTAATTCTTTACTAAACATTAATCCGTTAAAGGTTCGATTTCACTGATGAGAGGATGCTCATGAGCTTTAGCCATCTCATTAATTTCGTGAGATTTCATTTCAGCAATCTCTTTAGGGAATATACCACAGACGCCCTTTCCTTTAGTATGAACAGCTAACATAATTTGAGTTGATCTCTCATGTTCATAACCAAATATAGCTTGAAGGATGTAAACAACAAATTCCATAGGAGTAAAATCATCATTCAATAGAACAACTTGGTACATTGGAGGCTCTTTAAGATCTGGCTTGTCTTCAAGGACAACAGTGCCTGTATCGCCTGCACCATTCGAATTGTTTGATGATTCTGAAGACATAAGAATCTTCACATTCTTTTAATCATTTCCTTAGCAAATCCTGAACAAGAAACTAGATTAGCGCCATCCATCAATCTTTCAAAGTCATAGGTAACCATCTTATCTGTTATTGCGGCTTCCATTGAAGAAATTATTAAATCTGCTGCTTCAACCCAACCCATATGCCTTAGCATCATTTCTGCTGATAGTATCAATGAACCTGGGTTTACTTTGTCCTGACCAGCGTATTTAGGAGCAGTGCCATGTGTTGCTTCAAACAACGCTGAGTCATCTCCTATATTTGCTCCTGGAGCTATACCAATACCTCCAACACAGGCAGCCAAAGCATCAGATATATAATCACCATTGAGATTCATAGTAGCAATAACATCATATTCCTTTGGTCTAGTGAGTATTTGTTGAAGAAAAGCATCGCAAATAACGTCTTTGACTATTATATTTTTTCCGTTATCTGGATTTTTGATTGTAACCCATGGACCCCCATCTAAAAGTTCTCCATTGTATGAGCTCATACTTAATTCATAGCCCCAGTCTCTAAAGGCTCCTTCAGTAAATTTCATGATGTTGCCTTTATGAACTAATGTTACCGAAGATCTATCATTCTTAATTGCATAATCAAGTGCTTGCTTAACCAATCTCTCTGTTCCTTGCTTAGATATTGGTTTCACACCGAGCCCGACTTCTGTTGGGAATCTAATTTGGGTTACACCAAATTGTTCTTGAAGGACTTTAACCATTGCGTCAGATTCAGGAGATCCTGCTTCAAATTCAACGCCTGCATAAATATCTTCAGAATTCTCTCGAAAGATAACCATATCAACATGCGATGGATTTTTAACTGGACTTGGAACGCCAGTAAAATAACGGATTGGTCTTAAACAAACATATAAGTCAAGGATTTGACGTAGAGAAACATTTAAAGATCTTATTCCTCCTCCAACAGGAGTAGTCAAGGGTCCTTTTATGCTAACAATATATTCTTTTAGAGCCTCAATAGTTTCATCGGGTAACCATGTATCTGCATCATAAACTTGGGTAGATTTTTCACCACAAAATACCTCCATCCAAGATATTTTTTTTGATCCCTGGTAGGCTGTTTCAACGGCGCTATCAACCACATCTATCATTGCAGGTGTAATATCTATTCCGATCCCATCACCTTCAATGTATGGGATAATTGGGTTATCTGGAACTTGAAGAACCCCATCCTCTAATATAATTTTTGAGCCCTCTTCTGGTATCTTTATATGCTTATAACCCATATTATCCTCTTTTAAACGAATATATATTGTAAAATTTGGATGAATTATACTCTAAAAAAACCTTTAAAATTAGCGTTTGTAGTTAAAATATGACAAATAAAAATAAAACAGTTGTTGTTGGGATGTCGGGTGGCGTTGATTCATCTGTAGCAGCTTATTTATTACAAAAACAAGGTTTTAATGTTCAAGGCTTATTTATGCAAAATTGGCAAAATGAGCCTGGTGAGGTTTGCACATCTGAGGTTGACTTTGAAGATGCATCAAGAGTCTGTGATCAACTAGATATTCCCCTGCATAAAGCTAACTTCAGTGACGAATATTGGGAGAGAGTTTTCAAAGAATTCCTTTCTGAGCATGAAAAAGGAAGAACTCCAAATCCCGATATCTTATGCAACAGAGAAATAAAATTTAAGTCCTTTTTAGAATACGCTTTAAAAATTGGAGCTGACCATATAGCAACTGGCCATTATGCGAGACTTAATTATAAAAGTGATCATGCCATTTTAATGAGATCAAAAGATTTAAATAAAGATCAAACATATTTTTTACATGAAGTAAGCGGTCAAGAATTTGCTAAATGCATGTTTCCACTTGAGGGTTTAACTAAATTTGAGGTTAGGGAGATAGCCGAAAATAATAACTTTATCAATCATGATAAAAAAGATTCTGTTGGCATCTGTTTTGTGGGAGAAAGAAACTTAAAAGACTTTCTCAAAAGATTCATAAAATTTGAAAGCGGCAATATTAAAGATTTAGAAGGCAACGTCATTGGAACTCACCCAGGCGCCCTTCTTTTCACTCAAGGACAAAGACAAGGATTGAATGTTGGAGGCGTCAAAGATAAACCTGAACTACCTTGGTATGTTTACGACAAAAATATTGAGTTAAATGAAGTGTATGTCTGCCAAGGTGAGTTTAATGATTTGTTATTGAGTGATGGTTTGCTAATGGAGGAAATGAAATGGATAAATAATACAGTTGTTCCTAAGCAGCTAGAGTGCGAGGTTCAGGTTCGCCATAGAGGCAAACCCGTTTCATGTGTTGCACATTTTATGGATAAAGGTGTTAGGTTATTATTCTCAGAAAGAATAAGAGCAATTGCACCCGGTCAGTCAGCCGTACTTTATAAAAATGATGAATGTTTAGGTGGAGGCATAATAGCAAAAGCATTAAAAGACTAGCTATAATTCACACTATGAAACATCAAGAACTAATTTCACCTCTAGATAATCGTTACAGTAAAAAAATTGTTGATTTAGCTAACAATTTTTCAGAATCTAACTTAAATAAAACCAGATTAGAAATCGAGATTGATTGGATTATTTTTTTAACGACACAATGTGGAAAAAACTTTAAGCCGCTCTCCTCTGCAGCTAAAAACAATCTTTTATTCATTAAAAAAAGCTTTAATGATAAGTCTGCAAAAAGAATAAAAACCATTGAATCTAAAACTAATCATGATGTTAAAGCTGTCGAATATTTCATTAGAGAGGAAATGAATAAATTCTCTAATTTAAAGAAGTATCAACATCTAGTTCATTTTGCATTGACTAGCGAAGATGTTAATTCACTGTCATACGCGGTATTGCTTAGAGATGCACAAGATATATACATAAAAAAACTTGATGCTCTTATTAAGGATTTAAATTCTAAATCAAAATCTTGGGCAACATTACCCTTGCTAGCCAGAACTCATGGTCAAGCAGCATCACCCTCCACGATTGGAAAAGAAGTAAAAGTATTTCATCAACGACTGACAAGACAGAAAGAAATACTAAAAAAAATGAAACCTATGGCTAAGTTTGGTGGTGCAACTGGTAACTTTCATACTTTAATTTTGTCTGATGCAAGTATTGACTGGGTATCTAAAACTAATAAATTCCTATCTTCATTCAAGATTGAACAAAATCCTATCACTACTCAGATTGAGTCTCATGATGGGATAGCTGAAATCTGTCACTGTATTCAAAGAATTAACAATATTTTGATAGATCTGAATCAAGATATGTGGATTTATATCTCTAATGATATATTTAAGTTAAAACTTAAAGATGGTGAAGTTGGCTCATCCACCATGCCACACAAAGTCAATCCAATAGACTTTGAGAACTCAGAAGGAAATCTCGGATTATCTAATTCATTGATGAATTTTTTCGCCGATAAATTAACTAAATCTCGATTACAAAGAGACCTTTCTGATTCAACAGTATTAAGAAATCTAGGAGTTGGATTTGGATATGGCTATCTTGGAATTTGTTCTTGCTTGAATGGTCTGAGCAAAATTCAACCAAATAAACAAAATGCTTTAACTGAATTAGATGATAATTGGCAAGTCCTTGCTGAAGCGCTTCAAATAGTCATGAAGCTAGAAGGTTACGATAATGCATATGAGGAGATCAAAAATAAAACCAGGGGTCACAATATAGATAAAGATTCTTATCTAAAAATCGTAAATGAGCTTAAGATTAGCTCAAAATCAAAAGATCAATTAAAAAAATTAACTCCTTCAAACTATCTTGGCATAGCTTCTAAACTCGCAAAATTATAAATTCTGTAGTTTAACTACCTAAATAATTATCTATAAATACTAATTTAAAAGTATTTTTTATAAATATTGACAATATAGTTCTAATAAATTCAAATGCACTACATATATAGGGGTATGTTAATGACTAAAAATAATTTTAAATCTGAAGTTGAGAAGCTCAATGCTATTCCTGAATTCAGTAGCTCAAATTGGAATTCTATTAAGCCTGAGTATGCTGCAAGAATGAGGCTTCAAAACCAATTCAAATCTGGTATCGATATTGCTAAATATACTGCTTCCTTAATGAGGAGAGATATGGATGCATATGATTCTGATACATCTGCCTATACTCAATCATTAGGTTGCTGGCATGGTTTTATTGGGCAGCAAAAACTTATATCGATTAAAAAACATTTTGGTACTACCGATAAAAAATATCTCTACCTTTCTGGCTGGATGGTTGCTGCTCTTAGATCTGAGTTTGGTCCATTACCTGATCAGTCTATGCATGAAAAAACATCAGTTGCATCATTGATCAGAGAACTCTATACCTTTTTAAGACAGGCTGATGCACGAGAATTAGGCGGGTTATTTAGAGAACTTGATAATGCTTCCGAGGCTGACAAAGCAAAAATTCAAGAAAAAATAGATAATTTTGAAACACACATAGTTCCAATAATTGCAGATATTGATGCAGGCTTTGGAAACGAGGAAGCTACGTACCTAATGGCTAAACAAATGATTGAAGCAGGCGCATGTTGTATACAGATTGAAAATCAAGTTTCTGATGAAAAACAATGTGGGCATCAGGATGGTAAAGTCACTGTGCCCCACTCTGATTTTTTAGCAAAGATAAATGCAGTTAGGTATGCATTTTTAGAGCTTGGTGTCGACAATGGAGTCATAGTCGCTCGCACCGATTCTCTAGGAGCAGGACTAACAAAACAAATAGCTATTACTCATGAGGTTGGAGACCTGGGAGATCAATATAATTCTTTTCTTGATGTTGAAGAATTAGATCCCCCTGAATTAAATCATGGCGACGTACTGATTAATCAAAATGGTAAAGTGGTTAGACCGAAAAGACTTCCAAGCAATCTGTATAGATTTAAAAAAGGCACAGGAGAAGCAAGATGTATCTTAGATTCAATTACCAGTTTACAAAATGGAGCTGATTTAATCTGGATTGAAACTGAGAAACCTCATATTGGGCAAATTGGTGCAATGATGGATGAGATTAAAAAAGTTGTCCCTAATGCAAAGCTTGTCTATAACAACAGTCCATCTTTTAATTGGACTTTAAATTTTAGACAACAGGTATTTGATTCGATGACAGATAATGGAGACGATATGTCTGCATATGAAAGAGATGATCTAATGAATGAGAAATATGATGCTACAGAACTAGGTATAGAAGCTGACAAAAAAATCCAAACTTTTCAGGCCGATGCTGCTAGAGAAGCAGGAATTTTTCATCACCTAATAACACTACCAACTTACCATACTGCTGCATTATCCACAGACAATCTGGCTAAAGAGTATTTTGGTGATAAAGGAATGCTAGGTTATGTCGAAGGCGTTCAGAGAAAAGAAATTCGTCAAGGTATCGCCTGTGTCAAACATCAAAATATGGCTGGATCGGATATGGGTGATGATCATAAGGAATACTTTGCTGGAGAAGCTGCTCTTAAAGCATCAGGCAAAGACAATACCATGAATCAGTTTTAATTAGTTTCACAATCCCCTATGGTGGTGCGCCCGCAAATTTGGCAGGGCGTACCATCCTCTATATTTGCCAAGCCACCACAACTTCCTGAAATGGGTTTATTTTTAACAATGACACCTATTGAAATTGCTGCAAATGAAATCGCTATTAATAAAAAAACTGTTAGAAACTCAATCACTATAATTCCATGATTTGGATTTAATTTTAATATTCTCTTTTGCCATTATATACATAACTGCAACACCGTGATCATTTGCAAGAATTATCCCCTTTTCTGGACCAAGAACATTCAAAGCTGTAGCCCAAGCATCTGCATTCATTGACGATTCTTCTGAAGCAACGGTTACTGAATAAGATTGATCTAAAATTGATCGTTCGTTTATGGGTGTAAAACTATGGCTTATGACATCTCCTGCATCATTAATTTTTTTATTTCTATATTCACCTGAGGTTGCAACAGCCAAAAAATCAGTTCTCATAATCTCCGTAATTGACTGGTTTTGCGTGATTAATGGATTTTGAATTCCAATGACCCAAGGAGCGCCATGCTTTGATCCGTTGACTATAATTTCACCACCTATATCAATTAAAAAATTATTCCTATTAGAGTCGATGAGAAGCTTTGCAATTGAATCAACAGCATAGCCTTTTGCTATGGAGGATAAATCAAATTGAAAATTGTCTTTTTTAATAATGGATCTATTTGAGATTAAATCAAATCTTTCCAAGGAAACTGGAATAGTATTTTGACTCATTGTGGTTGCAGGCCCAAAACCTTCCTGAATAACTAGAGAACCAATGGTGATATCATAAAAACCATCAGTAATCTTATGAAGTTTTTCTGCATAACTTAAAAGAGAATACATATCGGATGAGATAGTTATTTCTTTATCAATTGGAGCTGCATTAATTCTGGATAACTCAGAAGACTCTTTATAGTTTGAGGCTATCAAATCAATTCTAGCTAACTCAAACTCGATAGATTGTTTTAAAGAATCAGGAATATATTCCGTTGAAACTAATTGCCAGTAGGTGCCATATATAGGTCCTGAGATTTGATATGTAGCTGATTTGTTATAGTTATAAGCAAAAAATATACAAATCAACCCTACCGAAAGAGCGATTAATTTAGAGAGAGTTAAACGATTCAATGAGCTATTTAGCCACCAAAATCATCAAGCATGATATTTTCAGGTTCAACACCTAGGTTAATAAGCATATCTATACATGCTTTATTCATCATTGGTGGCCCACACATATAGAATTCACAATCCTCAGGAGCTTTATGAGATTTAAGATAACGTTCAAAAAGCACTTGATGTATAAAGCCTGTCAATCCATCCCAGTTATCTTCTGGTTGGGGATCTGATAATGCAACATGCCAATCAAAGTTCTCATTTGTTTCAGCTAATTTATTAAAATCTTCTACGTAGAACATCTCTTTCAAGCTTCTAGCTCCATACCAAAAAGAAATTTTTCTATCACTATTGATTCGTAAAAGTTGATCAAAAATATGAGCTCTCATTGGGGCCATGCCTGCACCACCTCCTACAAATACCATTTCAGCAGATGATTGTTTTGCAAAGAATTCTCCAAAGGGACCAAAGACTCTTACTTTATCACCTGGCTTAAGATTAAATGTCCAAGAAGACATAACGCCTGGAGGTATATCAGATGAGCCTGGCGGAGGACTTGCAACCCTAATATTAAATTTTAGTACTCCCTTTTCCTCTGGGTAATTAGCCATAGAATAGGCACGAATAATAGGCTCAGAATTATTAGCTACGTTATCCCAAATTTTAAATTTATCCCAATCTTCTTTGTACTCATCAGCCACATCAAATGATTTATAATCAAGATCTGAATATGCAGGCGCTTCAAGTTGAACATAGCCACCTGCCTTGAAGTTAACTTCCTCTCCTTCTGGCAATCTGAGAACAAGTTCTTTGATGAAAGTAGCCACATTATCGTTAGAAATTACTTCACACTCCCACTCTTTAACGCCAAAGACTTCTTCGGGAATTGTGATTTTTAAATCATTTTTTACTGCTACTTGGCAGGAAAGCCTCCACCCATCTTTTTTTTCTTTTGAGTTAAAATGAGATTCTTCTGTGGGCAAGATAGAACCGCCTCCTTCAGTTATTTGGCATTTGCACTGACTGCAGGTACCACCACCTCCACAAGCAGAGGATAAAAATATTTTCTTTTCTGCAAGCGTCTGTAGTAATTTATTGCCTGATGGAACTACGATTGGGTTTGAGGAGTCGCCATTAATTTCAATTGTTACATCACCTGAACTAACTAACTGACTCCTTGCAGCAATAATAATAGTTACTAACAATAAGACAACGCCAGTAAATGAGAGAACACCTAAAAATAAATCAATCTGCATAAGTAATACCTATAGTGAAATTCCCCCGAATGACATAAACCCAAAACTCATTAAACCTACTATTAAAAAAGTAACGCCAAGTCCTTGGAGGCCTTCAGGGATATCAGAATATTTTAATTTTTCTCTGATTCCTGCCAAGACAACAATCGCCATTGCCCATCCAACACCTGCGCCAAGACCATAAACAACACTTTCGCCGAATTTCAAATCTTTCTCAATCATAAAGAGTGAGGCTCCTAATATGGCGCAATTAACTGTAATTAAGGGTAGGAATACTCCCAAAGCATTATAGAGAGCCGGAACGAATCTATCTAAAAACATTTCAAGAATCTGAACTGCTGCTGCAATAACTCCGATGTAACTAATTAATCCTACAAATTGAAGATTGGCTTGAGGCAAACCAGCCCATGCTAGTGCACCTTCTTTAAGAATAGTGTTATAGATAAGATTATTTAACGGAACAGTTATTAAACAAACCACAATAACCGCTATACCAAGACCAAAAGCTGCATCAATTTTTTTTGAAATAGCTATAAAAGTACACATGCCCAAGAAGACTGATAGAGCAATATTCTCTATAAAAACAGTGGTTATAAAGATACTAAGGTAATGCTCAAACATTTAACTCTCTCTTAGATAAATCCGGTGCTGTTGCATGCCCTGATAATTTATACTCATTTGGTTCTACTTGATCTGTTTTATAGGCTCTAATACCCCAAATCATCAGTCCGATTAAAATAAATGAGCTGGGAGGAAGTAACAAAAGATTGTTAGCTGGGTACCAGCCTCCATTGGAGACCAAAGGCAAAATCTCATAGCCCATCAAAGTGCCTGCCCCAAATAATTCTCTTACAACAGCTACTGCAATCAGTATAATGCTATATCCGAGACCATTACCTAAACCATCTAAAAAACTAATAAATGGCTTCTCTTTCATAGCAAAGGCTTCCGCTCTGCCCATGACAATACAATTTGTAATGATCAATCCTACAAAAACTGATAATTTTTTGCTTGTTTCGTAGTCATAAGCTTTTAGCAGCTCATCAACCACAATAACAAGAGATGCAATGATGGTCATTTGTACGATGATTCGAACGCTGCTTGGAATATAATTTCTAATAATTGAAATAAATAAATTAGAAAATGAGACCACGCTAGTCAGGGCAACGCACATAACCAAAGTCACAGAAAGATTGCTCGTTACAGCTAATGCTGAGCAGATTCCAAGAATTTGAAGAGTAATAGGGTTTTCTTCAAGCAATGGCTTGGCAAGAACTTCTTTGTATTGCTTAACTGTCATAATTAATCTTATTTAATGTTTCTTTGTAACCACTTTCACCAAACCAATAAACTAACATGTTTGTAACGCCTCTGCTGGTTAGGGTCGCTCCTGAAAGGCCATCAACTTGATATGAAGCCATTTGATTTGATGGATCAACTTTTCCTTTTATGACTTCAATCTCAACCTCACCATCTTTATAAATAGATTTACCATCCCATAGAGACTTCCATTTGGGATTATCTACTTCTGCGCCTAACCCAGGGGTTTCTTTATGGGCATAAAATTCAAGGCCCTTGATAGTATTCAAGTCTTTATCAATTGCAATATAGCCAAACAATGTGCCCCAAAGTCCATAACCTCTGATCGGTAATATAATTTTTTCAAGTTGGTTTGATGAATCTTTTAGTAAATATATTTTTCCAATATTTTCTTTATTTTTTACAATCGCAATGTCTTCTGAAGGAGGAATGGGAGTTGAATGATCGGGCTGTTTTGAAAAATATACAGGATCGTAAGTATCTAAATCATATTCACCATAACTATCCAAAAGTTCGCCTGAACTAAAATCTACAAATTTAGGAGTAAGATTAGAAAATTGAGCTTCAATTGATTCATCGGGATCATAAATTGCAGCAGTTTTGAGTATTTTGATTCTTTGATCATTGAGTTTGTTAAGATTTTGCATGTCTCTTAAACTCACCGCTGCATAAGAAACAACTAATGAGCAAAACAAACAAACTAAAAATGAAACTGTAAGTGTTTTTAAAACTGAATCATTCATACGAAAGAGCCCTCTTGCGTTTTGCAATATTGTTAGACACGACCATATGATCAATTACGGGCGCAAATAAATTAGCAAATAAAATTGCCAGCATCATGCCTTCTGGAAATGCAGGATTGATTACACGAATGAGGACCACTGTAACACCAATCAAAGCACCATAAATCCATCTGCCAGCATCAGTTCCAGATCCCGATACTGGTTCAGTCGCCATGAAGACTAGGCCAAATGCAAAACTACCTATCACAAAATGCCAATACCATGGAACTTGAAACATTGGATTGGTGTCTGACCCAACAATATTTAAAATTGATGACATCACGATCATCCCTATAAATGTACCTAAGATAATTCTATAAGAAGCAACTCCTGTTGCGAGAAGTATGAATGCTGCAATACCTATAGCAATAATAGAAGTTTCGCCAACAGATCCTGGAATGTTGCCTATGAATGCATCAAACCATGAAAAATTATCACTCAAGCCCTGCAAACCACCTTCAGCAGCATAACCCAAGGGAGTAGCTCCGCTGAATCCTTCTGGGGTCACTCCAGTATCAGAAAGACCAGCAATCCAAACCTTATCGCCTGATAGTTGCGAGGGATATGCGAAATATAAAAATGCTCGGCCGGTTAATGCAGGATTTAAGAAGTTCTTACCAGTGCCACCAAAAACTTCTTTGCCAATAACAATTCCAAATGTAATACCCATAGCAGCTTGCCAAAGAGGCAAATCAGGCGGACAACTTAAAGCAAATAAGATGGAGGATACAAATAAACCTTCATTTATTTCATGTTTACGAACTACGGCAAAAAGAATCTCCCAAAGGATTCCAACTGCAAATGTAACTGCGTAAATAGGAACAAAATAAACAGCACCAACCCACATTTTTGTTAAGAAACTATCATTAGAGTAACCAACAAAATTAATTAAAACATGGTGCCAGTCATTTGTGTTTTCAGATCCAACAAGTGCTAAATAATCTAAAGTTTGATTGCCGATGTTATACATTCCAAAGAACATTGCAGGGAATGCAGCCAGCCATACAATCACCATGATCCTTTGAATGTCTATCGAATCTCTTACATGGATAGGATTTGTTGTTTTATGAGTAGATGAAAAAATGAAATTTTCTATAGCATCATAAATTGGGAACCATTTAGCCTGAGCGCCTCCAGGCATAAATTTAGGCTTGATGCTTTCATTGACAGATCTAAGCCATTCTTTCATTTGAATTCCTCGTACATTTTTTCTAAATTAGTATCCAGGATTGATTGGTAGTCATATTTACTTGGGCACACGTAACTCGCTAAAGCTAAGTCCTCAGGAGCTAGTTCTAGAACACCCAATTTTTCACCTAACTCAATATCTAATGTCACTAAACTTTTTAAAAGCTGAGTAGTAAGAATATTTAGAGGCATTATTTCTTGGTAAGAAGACACTGGCACAATAGCTCTATTCCCTCCATTCATTGAAACATTAAATTTAAAATTCTTAGGTTTAATCCAGCTAGAAATAAAAGCTGGTAACTTAGAGTGAAGTTTCGCTCCAGGCATAGCCCAGTTAAACAAAATATCATTCGATTCATCTGGAAGAACAGAGATTTGATTGTCAAACGAACCTAAATAATTCATTACGTTTTCGCCAGTATGTCCGTTTAAAACAGAGCCTGATATTACCCTAGAGTTATCTAAAATTTTTCCTGCTGTAACTTCTGAAAGGTTTGATCCATATTTAACTTTTAATATTTTTGGATCATGAACGTTTGGTCCTCCAATCGCAACATGTTTATCAGAACGTAAATGCTTATTTCCAAGAAGATATCCCAACGAAATAACTTCTTGCCATGAAATAGTCCAAACAGTCCTGTTTTGGCCAACCGGGTAGAGAAAATGTATGTGTGTTCCAACCAAACCTGCTGGATGAGGACCAACAAATTGATTGTAACTAACTCCTTCTACCGATTGATCAAAATTATTATTTTGATACGAGCAATATGTTTTTGAATCGTCAAAAAGGGAATGAATAAAATTCAAACCATTATTAAAAAGTTCTTGATCTAGCTTAACTAGCTCATGAGGATCGACAGAAAGCGGATTTGTGTCACATGCATTAATAAAAATTGCAGAGGGTAATTCATTCGGCTCAGGAATTCTGTTATATGGCCGCGTACGGAAATATGCTAATGCTCCAGTATCAGTTAAAAATTCAACTGGGCTAGAGTAATCACCAAGGTTAAATTGTATTGGGTCAGCCGAATTATCAGCTTCAATGATGAGTGAGAGAAATCTTCTTTTCTCTCCTCTATTAATAGATTTAACAACTCCAGAGGATGGGGTTGTAATATAAGTGCCTGGATTTTTTTTATTTTCAAATAATTTTTGGCCCGCAAGGACGGTATCACCCTCTTCAACCATCATGGTTGGTTTAAGCCCTACAAAGTCAGCGCCTAATATTGCTATGGTATTCATAGCAGTGGAGGAATCAACATCCAAAGATGGAATTCCGGAAATAGGTAAATCAAGGCCTTTCTTGGTTTTAATCACAACACCCTTCAGTAAAAGATGGGTGAATTATAAATGGAAATATCAGCTGTTTCTATACTGAATCTTCAATTGCTTTGGGAAATCTTTGCAAGTCTATTGAGGCAACTTTTTTTGTAAGATTGAGGACTTGTTTAGTGTAACCATATTCATTGTCATACCAACAATATAAAGTGATTTGCTTGCCTTCAGCTATGGTAGCTTGAGAATCGATGATTGTTGCATAGGGGCTTGAATAAAAATCAGTAGATACAGCTTCTGGTGAATTGGTGTATCCAATTATTTCTCTGTACTTACTTGCAAAAGCTGATTTTTTTAAGAATTCATTCAACTCATCTCTCTCAACTGCATTATCTAAATTCAAAACCAATACAGCTAAACTCACATTTGGCGTTGGAACTCTGATGGCATTACCAGTTAACTTACCTTTGAGCTCTGGAATAGCTTTGGAGACGGCCTTCACAGCGCCTGTGGTTGTAATAACCATATTCAATGGAGCACTTCTTCCTCTTCTGTCGCCTTTGTGGAAATTATCAATTAAATTTTGGTCATTGGTATAAGAATGGACGGTTTCGATGTGGCCATTAGAGATGCCATAGTTATCACTGATAAGTTTAAGCACAGGCACGATGGCGTTAGTGGTGCATGAGGCAGCTGATATGATCTTGTCTGATTCTTGCAAAGCTGAATCATTTACACCAAAGACTATGTTTCTAACATCTCCTTTTGCAGGAGCAGTTAATATGACTTTAGATGCACCGCAAGTTAAATGCTGAGATAGAGATTCTTCATCGCGCCATATACCAGTATTATCGATAACTATTGGGTCGCTAATATCTAGATCAAAATAATTAACATCTGAGGGCGAATTTGCGTAGATGAATTTTACTGGGTTACCATTGATAACTAAAAGTTCATTTTCAAGATCAACTCTGATCGTGCCATCAAATCTTCCGTGGACAGAATCTCTTCTTAATAAACTCGCACGTTTGACTAAATCATTTTCTCCAGATTTTCTTACAACCACACCTTTAAGGCGAAAATAATTACCAGGACCGGTAGTTTGAGCCAGCATCCTTGCCATTAGCCTACCGATTCTGCCAAATCCATAAAGGACTATATCCTTTGGTTTATCTGGTCTGTTGAAGGGAATTTCAAAAGCGCTAATTTGCTCATTTAAAAATTTATCTATGGAATCAGGATTGTTTGGGAGATCTTTGAAAAAAGAACACCTCATTGCAAGCTCACCAATATCAATCTCACAATCGGGTAAATTCATTTGGCTGAGTCTCTCTAACAATGGATAAGTTTCAAGCTCACTTAATTCGTTCTCCTCGACTTGTCTAACAAATCTATGGGCATGCATGATATCTATAGGGGATTTATTAACGAGTGACTGACCGTAAATCATGATATGAACACCATGTCTATATAGTCTGCCCACAATAGGAACCATGAGTTCCGCCAAGCCTTCTCTCCACTTCCAATCACCAAAGTAGTCATCGATTTTTTCACGAGTCCGTAAATCAGGATTTTTTGTGAGATCAGTCATCAGTTATTTAGCTTGATATTTATTAATGTGGTACTGGGTATTGCCAAACATTGAGTCAATGGCCGTAAATCTTTTCAAATAATGGCCAATAGACATTTCATCACTGACTCCCATCCCGCCATGAAGTTGGACTGCATGCTGCCCCACTAATCGCCCTGCTTTACCCACTTGAACTTTAAGAGCAGAAATAGTGCTTCCAGCCTCAGAGTCATTCGAATCGAGTTGAAGAGTTGCTTTAATCATTAAGGATTTTGTAAGTTCGGTTTCAATAAACATATCAACCATTCGATGTTGTAAAACCTGAAAATTACTTATGGGTTGTGCAAATTGTTCACGTTCTTTGGTGTACTGAACAGTTTTCATGTATGAAGAAGTCATTGCTCCAACAGCTTCAGCGCTTATACAAAGTATAGATAGATTTAACATTTTATTGAATAATACTTCCGCTTCATCTCCCAAAGCTAAGATTGATTCAGCTTCAAGTGAAACATTTTCAAAGGTTAGTTCGCCACAAGTCTGTCCATCCAGTGTTTTAAAACTTTGTACAGATATGCCTTTATCTTCAGCATTTATTATTACTAAAGCAGGTGCATTTTCATGAGTTGCAAGGACTATAAATTGGTTAGCATTACCCGCATTCAAAACTAAAGATTTTGATCCATTTAAGGTAAATAATTCTCCATCTTTAGAGACTGAAGTTACACAATCTAAAAAGTTGTATCCAATTCCAGCCTCGGCATAAGCAACAGAAATATGGTGTTGGCCTGAGATAATTTTTTCAATAATTGAAACTTTTTCTGGATGATTTGACCCCTCTAAGACAGTACCACTCATAACTACAGAACTTAAGTAAGGTTCAACAACAAGAGCTTTACCAAACTCTTCGAATAAGACAGTTAACTCAACAGGACCAAAGTTAAATCCACCATTCTCTTCCTTAAATGGAACTGCTAACCAACCGAGATCAGCAAACTGTTTCCAGTTATCCTCACTATATCCAGAATCAGATGCTAAAATTTTTTCTCTGTCAATAAAATCGTAGTTAGTTTCACAAAATTTAAGGACCTGCTCTCTAAGCATGTTTTGCTCATCGGAATAATTCAAATTCATGATTAGACTCCCAGAATAGCTTTCGCAATTATATTTTTTTGTATCTCATTGCTGCCACCATAGATAGAAGTTTTTCTATAATTTAGATACTGAGCAACAGATGGGCTTGCATAATCTGGGCCTGCAGGAGTTCTGTTTGACTCAAATCCTTCAGGGCCTTCATATGGAAGAATGTACTGCCCAGCTGCTTCAACAAAAAGTTCAGTCATTCTTTGTTGAATTTCTGTACCTCTAATCTTTAAGATTGAAGATTCCGCTCCTGGGTGGCCGCCCTCAGCGATGGCTGCCAAAGTCCTTAACTCTGTAAACTCTAAAGCAGCAAGATCAATCTCTAATTCAGCAATTTTTCTGGATAGGTCAGCATCATCATGATTAATAGTAATATTTTTTAATTTATCTAATTGAACTTTAACAACCGGAACTCCAGCAATACCAAATCTTTCGTGAGCAAGCAGGAATTTAGCATAAGTCCAACCCTTGCCTTCTTCACCTATTAATTGATCGGCGGGAACCTTCACGTCAGTGAAGAAAACTGAGTTAACCTCATGATCTCCATCGATCGTAATAATAGGTTTAACTTCTATTCCTGGAGTATTCATATCAATTAAAAGAAAGGAGATACCTTCTTGTTTTTTTTGAGTAGTTTCTGTTCTAACCAAACAAAAAATCCAGTCTGCATGTTGAGCTAGAGTTGTCCAAGTTTTAGATCCATTAACGATATAATGATCTCCATCTAAAACAGCCTTGGTTTTTAACGAGGCCAAATCGGAGCCTGAACCTGGTTCTGAATAACCTTGGCACCACCATGTATTGAACTCAAGAATATCGGGTAAAAATCTGTCTTTCTGCTCTTGGTTGCCGAATGTGTAAATAACGGGGCCAACCATGCTCAGTCCAAAAGGCAATATTGTTGGACATTGAGCCAAAGCAAGCTCATTTAAAAATAAATAAATTTGAACCGGAGACCAACCGGTTCCACCATATTCAACAGGCCAGTTGTAACCCATCCAACCCTTACTATGAATAAATTTATGAAAATCAATCTGATCTTGTTTTGAAAGCGCTATGCCCTTTTCGCGTTTTTCCCTCACATGTGAAGGGTATTCTGATCCATTTAAACCAGCTCTAATCTCTTCTTGAAATTGAAGATCCTGTTCTGAAAAACTTATATCCATGTTAGTGTTCCTGTTTTTAAGATTTTTAATTAGGCGCAAATTATACTTCACGATATGTCAGAAAAACAGCATGAACCCATCGCATTAGAGCTAGCTCAATCTGTAAAAACAAACAATAAACAAATTCTCTACCTTTGTGATTCAGACAAAGAAGCTAGATTGCTAAAAAATGAGCTTAAATTATTCATGGATGATAATCTGATTGGGTATTACCCTGAAAGAGAAATACTGCCTTATGATAGATTTTCAACTGCAGACTCAATAGTTCAAGAAAGAATTAATCTTTTAAATTCTGACAAGTCAAACTTCAAAATTATTATCACAAGTTGCATAAACCTATTTGAAAAATTGCCCTCAAAGGATTTCTTTGTTGCTAGGAAGAAATATAAAATTTATGACTCGTTAAGTATAAAAGATCTAACACTAAGCTTAGAAGCTTTAAATTATGAGCGCACAGATAAAGTTGATGCAATCAATCAATACACTGTTAGAGGAGGAGTTGTTGATTTTTATTCAGGATTTCAGCTTCAACCCATAAGAGTTGATTTCTTTGGAGATCAAATAGATGACATCAGAGAATTTGATCCCTCATCACAAAATATGACAAATAAATTATCTGAATTTCAATTATTTAGTGGATCAGAAGTTCAATTAGACGAAGAATCAATAGGTAGATTTAAATACGCATGGCGGAATTATTTTCAAAGCTATGATGAGAGACATTGCGAAATATTTCAAAGTTTAGCTTCTGGAAAGTATCTAGAAGGGTATGAAATTTATAACCCTCTTATTCAATCAGGTAATTCTAATTTAGTAGATTATTTCACTGAATTTAGTCTGATTAAACCTAACAAAATAGATCAAATATTAACCTCATACCTAGCTTTTGTTGAAGAGCGGTATCTAGAGGAATCAATTGATTCTTCAAGGCCTATATTAAAACCCAAGGACTATATTTTTGAATTTGAAGATCTTCAAGTTTATTTGAAATCAGCTGATCAAATGAGTCTTTCAGATGCAAAACTAACTATTGACCATTCCAAAGAAAAAAATATCCAGTTAAAAATGCTAATAGATAAACAGGTAAATGGAATAATAGATACCCTTCTGGTTACTTCTTCTGAGCAAACTAAATTAGATCAAATTAACAAGCAATATAGGGCAAGCATTACCTCGCTTCCATTTACTCTTAAGAATGGAATTTTTAGTTGTATGCATCTACCCGTTCGTTCATTTGTCAGTACAAATGGAAAGTTTGTTCATTTAAATCTAGATGAAATATTAAATTCAGAAATATTGAGCCCAACGTCTACCTCAGCAAATCAAGACTCACTTATAGAAAACTTTGAAAACCCATTTCAAGATGATGAGCTTGTTATACATGTTGATTATGGTGTAGGCATTTATAAGGGCCTGGAGCTTTTAAAAACTAATTCAAGCGAAGAAGAATATATAAGAATTGAATACCTCGAAAATGAGATTTTATATGTTCCCATTAGACAGGCATATTTAGTTTCCAAGTTTCAAGTATCACAAACTCATGGGGTGCGTCTTGACTCTTTATCCTCTGCTAAATGGAAAGTAAAAAAAGAAAAAGCAAAAATTAAAGCTCGAGATCATGCAGCAGAGTTACTCGACATAGAATCCAGACGCTCAGTAGCAACTTCATATCAGCTCATCTGTGAACAAAGCTCCTATCAGGAATTTGATAAAGATTTTCCATATGTTCTTACATCAGATCAAGTTAACTGTATTAAAGATATTTTGAAAGATATGGCTCTCGTTAAGCCAATGAATAGAGTTATATGCGGAGATGTTGGTTTTGGAAAAACTGAAGTTGCAATGCGTGGTGCGTTTGTTGGAGTGCATGCAAAAAAACAAGTCATGGTTCTTGCACCCAGTACTGTTTTAGCTAAACAACATTTAGAAAGCTTCACAAAAAGGTTTGTTAATTTTCCAGTCAATATAGAACTTTTAACCAGGCACACTTCATTAAAGAATAAATCAAAAATATATGATGACTTCAAACATGGAAAAATTGATATTTTGATCGGAACTCATGCCTTGTTAAATAATGATATCTCTCTAAAAAATCTTGGACTTTTGATAATTGATGAAGAGCATCGTTTTGGGATAAAGCAAAAAGAAATCATTAAATCTAGACAGTCCACAACACATATTTTATATATGTCTGCCACACCAATACCTAGGACACTAAATCTTGTATATTCAGGATTAAAAGATTTCTCATATTTGTATACACCTCCGTTAGAAAGACTAAGTGTAAGAACTTTTTTGAACACACAGAATCAGCAAATTATTAAGAATGCAATTGACAGAGAATTAGCCCGTGGCGGACAAGTTTTTTTGGTTCAAAATAATATATCGAAAATGGAAGGCTTAAAAAATCAAATTAAAAATTTAGTTCCAGAAGCCAATATTGATATTGCTCATGGAAAATTATCCAAAAAAGACATTACCAATACGATGAATGGCTTTAATTCAAATTCAATAGATATTCTTATATGCACAACGATAGTTGAAATGGGATTAGATATACCAAATGCAAATACGATAATTGTCATTGATGCTCATAATTTTGGCCTATCACAATTACATCAATTGAGAGGACGAGTCGGACGATCTATGCGACAAGCATACTGCTATCTATTAATTCCAACCCAAGACCTTAAAAAAGCACCACAGGCGAAGCTAGATTCATTGGTTAAATATTCAGATCTTGGATCAGGCTACTTTATTGCTCAAGAAGATTTGGAAATTAGGGGTGCTGGTGATTTTCTCGGTGTTAAGCAAAGCGGGCATATAGAAGCCATCGGTCTGAGCATGTATCTATCAATGCTTAAAAGTGCTGTCAATGATCTCAAGGGACATAAACCAGACAAGATCTTGGATACTGAAATTAACTTTAATGATCGAGCCTTAATTCCTGATACCTATTTACCGGTTGCAAATGAGAGACTGAAAATTTATAGATCTTTAAATGATGCAAGAAGCGATGAGGAAATTGATAAGATATTAGAAGAGCTTAAAGATCGATGTGGTAAACCCAATGATGATTTATTAAATCTAATTGAAAGTTCAAAATTGAGGATACTTGCTAATAAAGTGGGTATTAAAAAAATCTATTCAAACCTAGAAAACGCAATGATTACATTTAATAATAATTTAAGTGATCAAGTTTATAAAAAATTAATTGGGTTGATTCAAACTGGATCAGCTAAGATAAAACTTGATAAAGAAAATAAAATAACTCTTGATGTCTCTAAGAATAACAACAAAAGAATTGCTGTTGCAGGGCTGCTAAATGAACTCGTTTAGATTGCTTGCAACGTTATTTATTTTCAGCTTGAGCACTTTTGCTTACAGTGAAAATAATAATGAATATATGATCGAGGTCATTGTTTTTGAGCAGCTTGAAGTAATTGGCAATGAAAAACTTGAACCAAAAAATTTAAATCTTCACAATCTCGATACCATAGCCTTGCTAGATACACCTGCAATTATTGTTAATGAAGAAATAATTTCACAATCCTTTAACTACGAAGATGCTGGTTTTTTTGAAGATCAGTTGAATATTGAGCAGATAATAGATAAGCAAAAAAAGGAGGCCTCTGATCCTCCACCATCATTAAAGAAAATAGATGAAACCAAATGGTTTGAGAAACAACAAGACCTTAACCAGCTTAATAATATTTATCGAAGGCTTGATCGAAGAAAAGAATATCGAATTCTGCACAAAGCATCTTGGCTCCAACCAGCTTTGAGTGAGGACAACTCTCCTTTTGTGCATGAAATATTTGGCAATAATGGATTTTTAATTAAGCTATACCAAAGCAGGTATTTGCACCTTGATGTAATTGCTTATCTCGATGGCAATTTGAGTCCAGAAAATAATCAAGAGTTGATAAAAGAAATAAGATTTGATGCTTTAAAAAGCTCCATACCAGACAATGTTATAAATCATAAAATCGAGATAGGCTCTGAAATAATAAACTCAGATGAAATATTTAAAACTGAGCCTAAAATAGCTCAAACTAGAACTAACTCATCTAAAGTCATAGAAGCTTCCGAAGTAAAGTATTTGCTGAATGAAGAAAGAAGGATTTTTAAAAATGAATCCCACTATTTTGATCACCCAAAGATAGGTGTAATTATCTCAGTTTACGATTCATCCTTGTAAAATGCATTTTCATCTAAGCTGTGATCTGTCATATCCTTAACACCAACAAGTTCTGGCAGTTTTTCTAATAGAGTTTTTTCTATACCATCTTTTAATGTTACATCTACCATCCCGCAACCCTGACACCCCCCTCCAAATTGAAGAATGGCATACATATCGTCTGTTATCTCCATGAGACTTACAACACCACCATGCGATTCAAGCATAGGATTGATTTCGTTATAAATTACGTAATTGACTCTATCTTCTAAAGGGCTATCAGGTGAAATATTAGGTAATCTTGCATTGGGAGCTTTGATCGTAAGCTGGCCACCAAAATTATCTACATCATAATTAACTTCAGCATCTACCAGAAAAGGAATGCTTCTTTCTTCAACATACACAGAAAGTTTGGGCAATGAGATTAAAGTGTCTGAGGGAACCAATTCATCAGGTTTGCAATAAGCTAAACAAGTTTCTGCATTTGGGGTGCCTGGATCAGAAATAAAAACTCTGACAGCAGTGCCAGGCTCATTCTTGTCTTCTATCAACTTAGACAGATAATCTTCGGCAGTATTTGTTATTGTGATAATCTTGCTTGTCATAATATGTGGTTTAAAAGAATACTAGCTTCGTTAATGGGCGTGCGTTCGTCGAAAGATCTTGCAGATGATCTTAACAATTTCAGCATTCCTAAATTTATTATTTTATTTATAACCTTAAATGTAGTTTTTATAGCCTTTATTATACTCGCAATTAATTTGATATGAATAAGTTGTCTAAATTCTGCCACGAACTATCTAACCATACTGATATTAAGCCTGAGATTTATTTATCACCAGCAACAGGCTACAGAGCAAGAGCTGAGTTTGGGTTTGGCAATAATCTCTACACAATGATTGATGATAACCAAAAAATTTACATGGAGAAATCATCGATTCCTCACCCAATCATTGAACGGCTGATGCCAAATTTGCTCGCTAAAATTAACCATTCTGAGCTCATGCAAGGGAAGTTATTTCAAATTAATTTTAGAACTTCGGGAACAAAGGTTTTGGCCACACTGATTTACCATAAGCCGCTTCAAGAAGACTGGATTTTAGCTGCAAAGGATATACAAGACAGCCTAGGAAACTTATCTATTATTGGAAGAAGCAAAAAACAAAAAATATTAATTGGCGAAGAAGATCTAGAAGTGATCTGCAATTATGCTAACTCTAGTTTTAAGATCTTGCAAAATGATTTGGTTTTTTTTCAGCCTAATTTTTATCTTTACTCTTTAATGATTTCATTCATTACCAAACAACTAGAAAATCCCAGGGATTTATTAGAGCTATATTGTGGTTGTGGGGGCTTTACTCTTCCCTTGGCATCAAAATTTAATAAAGTTTTTGCCACTGAAAATAATAGACATTCAATTAGACTGCTGAAAGAATCCATCAAATTAAATAATCTTTACAATATTGAAAGTGCAAGGCTCTCAGACAATGAAACAGCATCTGCACTTGCTAATGAACGACCCTTTAGAAGATTGAAAAATATTAATATGCAATCCTATGAATTCAGTCATATTTTAGTGGATCCACCTCGAGCTGGATTAAGCGATGAGACAATTGCCCTATCAAAACAATTTAAAAATATGATTTATATTTCTTGTAACCCAGAAACATTTTTAAGAGACTTAGTTGCAGTAGAGAGAAAGATAGAATCGATTGGTATTTTTGATCAATTTGCTAATACGCAACACATAGAAGTTATTGCGTTGCTGAAATAGTAAAATTCTAAACTCTATTATTTGATTTATTTTTATCTGAAGTGATATTTTGACTATTCTTTTCTGCGGCCTGCTTTAGCTTAGCTTCGGCAAGCATCCAGTCAACTATTTTATCCTCTTGATCTTTTGAGGTAGCTTGCAAGAGCTTTTTATGAAGAAAGTCCATTGTTCTTGAGTAGCTAGCCATAGCCAAATAATACACTAAGATATTGCCTTGAGAAATGGAGATGAGATACTAAGATTTAAAATGTTAATACAATTAAACCAAAAACAAATAAAACTTCAAAATGAGCTGCAAGAATATTTTGAAAGCTTAATTACGCCTGCTCTCAAAGCAGAGCTCAATCAACCAGAACATTTCGAAGGTGGTGGACCTGAATTTAAAAAGGCCATGAGAACCATGGGTTCTGATGGATGGATAGGCTTAAGCTGGAAAAAAGAATTTGGCGGCAAGGAGTTAAGCCCAATTGAGCAATACATCTTTGTAGAAACAGTCATGAGAACTGGCTTCCCCTTCCCTTTTTTAACGACTGAATCTGTTGGTCCTATGATTGCGGAACATGGCTCTGAATGGGCAAAAGAAGAAATTGCAACCAAGATTCTTAAGGGTGAACTGATTTTTGGCATTGGTTACTCAGAACCAAATTCAGGGACTGACTTAGCATCATTGCAAACCAAAGCTATAAAACAAGCAGATGGATACCTTATCAATGGTCAGAAGATGTGGACAAGTTTAGCTAATTTTTCTGACTATATATGGTTAGCAACAAGGACTGATTTTGAGGCAAAAAATCATAAAGGCATCTCTATGTTCATTGTTCCAACCGATGATCCTGGATTTTCCATGTCTGCAATAAACACCTTGGGGGATGTTCGAACCAATGCAACATTTTATGACAATATTCATGTCCCAGAAACTCACCTCGTGGGTGAACTCAACCAAGGCTGGTCATTAATCACAAGCCAACTTAACTTAGAGCGACTGGCGCTTGTCAATCATGGGCCCGTAGAAGAACTTTATAAGGACGTCTTAAAAACTGCTCAATCTACAAAAATTAATAATGATCAGTGTTTAAGTGATCTGTCATGGGTTAAACATAACTTTGCTAAAGTTCATTCAGGCATTGAAGCTTTAAAATTAATTTGCTGGAAACAAACTTGGATCATGGAATCAGATCAATTGAACATGGCTGAGGCATCTGTTGCAAAGGTCTATGGATCTGAATTTTTTATTGAGGCTTACAGACTCTTAATGGAAATCATGGGTGAACTTAGCATTCTAAAAAATGACTCTGATTTAACAATCTTAAATGCGAGACTCGAACGCATGTACAGAACTGCTTCAATTCTAACGTTTGGCGGTGGAACCAATGAAGTCCAGCGAGATATTATTGCAATGGCTGGATTGTTAATGCCAAGGACACGCTAATGGATTTTTCTGAGCAATCACATCAAACTGAAGTCAGAGCTTCATTGGATAAGATTCTCAGGGAGCATTGCTCGCAAGAATGCCTCAAAGAATATGATTCAAACTTCAAACATGATGAAAATTTACTGTCTTTATTGTCTAGCAATGGGTATTTAGGATTAGGCCTAAATGAAAAATATGGCGGCAGTGGAGAAGATCTCTATGATCTGGGTATATTATTTGAGCAACTGGGATATCATGCAGCGCCATTGAGTTTAAGCGGCTGCTTGGTAGATGTAGCTCAAACAATTCAGAAATTTGGCAATGAGAAATCTTGCAAAGATATACTCGGCTCAATCATTGCGGGTGAAATTTACACCTCAGCAATTTTAGAGCCCTCTAACCAAGATCCTGAAAATCCAATTACCACAGCTAAAATAGAAAATGATCAGCTGATAATTTCAGGAACTAAATATTTATCTGAAATATCATCAATGGCTAAAAGTATTCTTATTTCAGTTAATTCAAGTGAAGGCGTTCTATTGGTGCTCGTTGAATCAGATAAAGTTCAATTAACAGAGTTATCTAGTACGGCCAACTCTCCTATTTTTAAAGTAGAGCTAGATTCAATAAAAGTAAGCAGAGAATCTATTATTCATGAGCCAGGACGGGGTTTAGAGGCTTTGAGGTACCTCATTCAAATAAACATGGTAATGAGAAGCTATATTGCACTAGGCGTTACTGAAAAGATGACATCTTTAGTAGCCGGATATACATCTGAGAGAGAGCAATTTGGAAGGGTGATCGGGACATTCCAAGCTGTATCGCATAGAGCTGCAGATTGTTTTATAGAGCTTGAATGCCTAAGACTTGTTAATCAGCAGGCTTCTATAAACTTAAACACTAACCTTGATTGTGAAAATGATGCCTTGGTATCTAAGATTTGGGCTGGTAATACCTGTCATAAAATTAGTTATTCTGCCCAACACTTGCATGGAGGAATGGGGGTTGATAAAGATTATGTCCTATGGAGGTACTGCTTATTAGCAAAAGAATGTGAGCTAATTAACGGTTCAGCCAGCCAAAATATTGACAGGCTGGGCATAAATTTAACTACAAATCAGTAAGTTATAACTGCTCGGCCAGCTCAGGTAAAGCGTTGAATAAATCCGCAACCAGACCGTAATCAGCTACTTGAAATATGGGTGCATCTTCATCCTTGTTGATTGCAACTATAACTTTTGAGTCTTTCATACCAGCTAAATGCTGAATGGCGCCACTAATACCAACTGCGATATACAAGTCTGGAGCAACAATTTTTCCGGTTTGACCAACTTGATAGTCATTTGGAACAAATCCTGCATCTACAGCTGCCCTTGAAGCGCCTACTGCAGCTCCTAGTTTGTCCGCTATAGTCTCCAAGAGATGGAAATTATCTCCTGATTGCATGCCTCGTCCGCCAGAGATGACTATACTTGCTGCGGTAAGTTCTGGTCGATCACTCTGTGCAATTTCTTCGTTTACAAATGAAGATAAATCAGAAACTCCATCAGCCGATATTGATTCAATGGAGGCAGATCCACCGCTAGCATTTACTGGATCAAAGGCAGTGGCTCTAACAGTAATGACTTTGGTTGAATCGCTAGATTTGACTGTAGCTATGCAACTACCAGCATATATA
>JADHNM010000054.1 GCA_016779505.1 SAR86 cluster bacterium | reverse complement strand
TAACCCATGATAAAACTTGAAACATCACTAATACTTCCCTAAGTGATTTATTCTTATATAATGAGCGGCTCTAAAACATATATGTTTTTGGGCCTGTAGCTCAGTTGGTTAGAGCAGTGGACTCATAATCCATTGGTCGTAGGTTCAAGTCCTACCGGGCCCACCATTAACAAAACATACAACCATGAACCTTTCAGAGGTGCGTAGGTCTTTGTTTACATACATAATTTAAATAAATATTAGTAAAAGTTATCATATAGGTATCATAAACTACCTAAATTGATTAGGTTTGTTGTAAAGAAAAGTTTCTTCTTTCAATTAATGATGAGAATGTTAAGTTTGAGCATAAAGCTCTTGATATAAAAGTTTTGGGCTTACCTTTTTATAATGAGTTCATTACCAAGCGTGACTTTGAAGATGCTCTGTTCAAGACCTTAAAACTCTAGTTTTTTGTAAACAGCTTAATTAGGCTATGTTTTAAAGAAATCTTCATCGTGTATCCACCCTGCATCTAGTAAACGTTGGCTTGGCTTCCATTGTTCGTGGCCAAACCCATCAAAATCCAATGAATTAAATTTAACTATTTCTAAAAGTGTATTGAAGAAATATCAATTACTTTCAAGCACGAATTCGGGAAATTTAGATACATCAAGCTTAGTAAAATTATTTGATGTATAAAAAAAATACATTATATTTAGATAATTAATTCACTAACTCGGAGAAATATGAAAAATCTAAAATTTTTATCAGCATTTACGTTGATAATATCCCTTAACACATTTGCTGTTCCGGAAGGAGCGTTTACTACACTTCATGTCAAAGCAAAGGATGTAGATAAGTACATTGAACTTATGAAAAAAAATACTGCTCCATTTGAAGCTATTGGATCAGATCTTGCTGGTGTATGTGTAACAAAAACAGGCCATCAATATCCAGGTGAAATGTTTGTCTGGAATGCCTTTCCAAGCGTAGAAAAAGCTTTTGCAGCAACCGACTTATATGATCCTATGAAAGCTTCGGGTCCATATAAAAATATGCGTAAAGTAAAATATTCTTCAACCTTTAAACCACTTAAGGAATTCAACCTTCGACCTGCCTACGAACGTCTATGGAGATTAAATCTCAATAACCCCATGGCATATACTCAAAAAATGATTGAACTAGAAGAAGCCATCAGAGCAGCCGGTCATAATATGAACATTGGAGTATTTCAACCTCTGGGCGGTGGAAGAGAAGTTTTTCATGTTAGAGCTGTCAGCCAATCAGCGAGTGAGCTTGGAAAGGTAGTTGATGATTACTTTGCAGGCAGCTCTTGGTCTAAAATCTGGGATGAGTCAGCACAATACGTTGATGAGATAGTTAGCGATACAATTGAACATTGTCAGATAATTTATACAAAATAGATTGTTTAAAAAAAAGCCTGCATTTGCAGGCTTTTTTATTTATGTTTATTATCTTTTAATCCACGTCATAGCCAATTGAAAGAAAACAATAACTACATTTAATGCAGTTGTAATAAAGCCACCGGGTATAAATCCTGAATTAACTCTTTCAATCAAATCAGCACCCCTTAATGACACTTCTTCAAGTAATGCCATATTTTCAGCCGCTCCACTAATTATTGCTCCGCCAATTTGCGCTGTGTTGTAAAACATCATTCCAACAAGGAGATAAAATATAGTTGCAGTTATTTTTCCCATAACTGGTGTTTCAGGATCTGCGGCAATTGCTGCAGCAAATCTAAATCCTAGCCAGGACAGCAGAACCATCGCAACCATAAACATTGCATTTGATATAAAGCCTAGATACATCAAATTCCATATTTCATATTCTGTATTCATTTATTTAGTTTCTCCAAAATTACAATCTCTTTATTGAGATATGTAAAAATAATACACTAACATTGAGAATCATTCTCATTAGGTTACATAAATGTAACAATGATATTTATCTCAATATAAAAAGGTTATTTGCAATGTTAAAAATAAAATCTTCTTTAGTTTGTTTATCTGTATTTTTGCTATTAGGCTGCATTAATAATTCTGATACTTCGTTATCAAATAAAGCCGGCGCTCCATTGCTGAAAGGTCTAGGTGACCATTCACATAAGATTTCCTCTAATGTTGATGGGGTGCAACGCTATTTTGATCAGGGGTTGGTCCTGGCATTTGCCTTTAATCATGCTGAATCAATTAGAAGTTTTAAAGCGGCTCAAAAACTAGATCCTAGCTGTGCAATGTGCTTTTGGGGCGAAGCCCTAGCATTAGGTCCTAATATTAATGTTAACAGTGATGGCAAGGTTATTATGGCGTCTAAAAATAGACTTGCTGCTTTTAAGGCTATTAACACAGCCATTGCCTTGTCTAATTCTATTTCTAATAAAGAGCAAGCTTATATATCTGCATTAGCTACACGCTACGATGGAAATCCTGATACAAATAGAGAACCATTAGATATAGCTTATGCAAATGCTATGGAGATACTAGCTGACAGATATCCTGAAGATGATGATGCAGCTTCTTTATTCGCAGAAGCCTTAATGAATACTATGCCTTGGAATTATTGGGCTGAAGATGGTGATCCAAAACCTGATACGGTTAAAGTCATTGATCGTCTTGAATCAGTTTTAGAGAAAAATCAAAATCATCCACTCGCAATACATTTGTATATTCATGCAGTTGAAGCATCTTCTGATCCTGCAAGAGCTGAAGGGCCAGCTGATCGATTGGCAAAACTCGTTCCTGGTGCAGGGCATCTTGTTCATATGCCAGCACATATTTA
Organism: SAR86 cluster bacterium; assembly: GCA_016779505.1. Classification (GTDB taxonomy): domain Bacteria; phylum Pseudomonadota; class Gammaproteobacteria; order Magnimaribacterales; family D2472; genus D2472. Next base: position 3,705 of record JADHNM010000054.1, on the reverse strand, counting down.
TTGGCGTGTAGGAAGATATCACGATGCATCACTTGCCAATATACAGGCCGCAAAAGTAGATGAAGAATATATTGCACAATGTAATGCTCAAGGTTTTTATCCAGCATTGTATTATCCTCATAACGTTCATTTTTTATGGGCGGCTTCAACTATGGAAGGGCGAAGTAAATTGTCCATAGATTCCGCGTTAAAAGTGTCAAAATATGTTCGTGTTGAACAGATTAAACAAATTCCATTTTTAGAATTCTTTCATACTATCCCGCTACTTTCGTATGTAAGATTTGCTAAGTGGGATGAAATTCTGGCATATGAGAAACCGATAGACGAATTCAAATTTTCTTTAGGTTTATATCACTACGCCCGAAGTATTGCTTTCGCATCAACAGGTAATATTGAGCAAGCCATTAAAGAACAAGAAAAAATATTGCCACTTAAGGATGCTCCAGAGATTAAAGTTATCATAAGAGCTGGGCAACCATCGGATAAGTTGCTTGAAATTGCAAATCATCTTGCGATGGGTCAAATTGAATTAGCTAATATGAATTTAGCTGCATCAATAATGCATTTTAAGATGGCTGTAGAAACGCAAGATGCTCTGCCATATAGAGAACCTGAATTTTGGTACTACCCAACAAGACAATCATTAGGACATGCTTTATTACTAAACAAAGATTTTGAAGAAGCAGTAAGTGTTTTTAACCAAGATTTAAAAGATTACCCTCGGAATGGCTGGTCATATTATGGACTCTATAAAGCCTATAAAGCTCTAAATAAGGCAGAATTATCTAATGAGGCATTAACAAAACATGTAGAAATTTGGCAGATGTCAGATATTGAACTTAAATCATCTATAATTTATTAGTAATGTTAAAATTTTATTTATTATTAATCCTTCTTTATTCATCTAGCCTTTATTCATCAGAATTATCTTCACAAAGAGGAATGACAAACATCTTAGGACCTGAAACATGGTCAAGATGCTCAGATCTAATATCTAACCCTAAATCAGAGAGTTATGAACTATCTTACTTAAGAACCAAATCTATGCCTTTATCACCATTTGCAGGGGAGTATGAACCGAAATTCTTACCAGCTTCTGCAATGCCTAACACCGTACAAATCTTTACTATGGATGTATTGAATGAAAATGTTAATGATGGAAATCAAGGCACACAGATGGATGCATTGGGACATTTTGGTCATTTAGACGAACCTTGGAATGGGGAAAGTGAATTAGACATATCAAAAGTAACTTTTTTTGGTGGTTTAAAAGGTGATGAGGTTAAGCCATCAAATGAATCGCCATTACTAAAACTTGGTATGGAAACTGTTCCACCTATTATTACAACTGCAATATTAATTAATGTTAAAAAATATGCATACGATGGAGAGTCCATGTCAGCTGGTGAACATGTTTCTATTAACGATATTAAAAAATCAGTTGAATCTTCAAGTCTAAAATCTAGAGGTATATTGCCAGGAGATGTTGTATTGATTTATACGGGCTGGAGTGATAACTACCAGGATCCAGATGAACTAAAACTATATTATTCAATGGCTCCGGGAATTTCATACTCATTGGCTGAATATCTTGCATCGAAAAAAGTTGTCGCTGTTGGTTTAGATACTCCTTTTGTAGATGCTTTATCTGATCCAAATAATCCAATACCTGCTCCAGAAGGAACCCCTGAAAATATGGCATTTCCAGTACATCATTATTTTTTAACTCAGGCTGGCATTCATACACTTGAAAATTTTAATCTTAAAAAATTATCAGATGATGCGGTGGATTTGTCTTGTGTGATGATATTACCTTTAATGGTTAAAGGAAGTTCAGCATCGTCGATTAGACCGGTTGCTATTGGTCCTTCAACCTTATAACTTCATGAGGCAAATAAGTCTTTTCTTTGCATTGTTTTGTATTAATTTAAATGCATCTTATGAAGTAACAGTGTTAGCTACAAACATATCTAATTATGGTGGATTTGGAGAATGGAGTTTCTCAGCGTTATATGAAAGTGATAAAGAATCTGTACTTTTTGACACAGGGTTTCATGAAGATACTGTTTTACATAATGCTGAGATACTTGGAAAAGATTTATCAAAAGTTGAGAAAGTTATTTTAAGTCATTACCACAGTGATCATACAGGGGGGCTTCTTAAATTAAGAAGAGCATACATGGAAATTAATAATAAAGCTTTTACTAAAGTTTATGTTGCAAGAGGCTTTTTTAATCAAAGATTTGCTCCAGATGGATCTAAGGTTGGTCCTGGAAATTATGCAGATTCTATGAAATGGAAAAAAGATGCTGAAAATTTAGGCATTAATTTTGTAATTCTTGATAATCATTATGAAGTTTCAAAAAATATTTTTGCGACTGGAACAGTTGAGAGATCTGTAGAAACATATAATGGTCCGGAAGGATTGGTGGTAAAAGATATTAAATCAAATGAATTTGTTCCAGATATAATTATTGATGACCAGTCTGCAGGCATGCTAACTGATAATGGATGGATAATGATGTCAGGTTGCGGGCATTCTGGAATTATTAATACTGCAAAAAAACTCCAATCAATTCAAAATGTTCCTGTATATGGTGCCATAGGAGGATTTCATCTGTTTAGAGCAACAGATCAAGTGATAGATAAAACTGCTAATTGGCTAAAAGATAATGGAATGACAAAATTTATGGGTGGACACTGTACCGGTATTTATGCCGCCGAAAGAGTCGCTGATCTAATTGGTATATCAAGAGAAAATCTATCTCATACAGCTATTGGGAGCGTCTTGAGTAAAGATTTAAATATCATTCGAAGTTCAGTTGAGTAGTTCTTTCCTATCCAGTGCAATAATTACATATTTAATTTATCAATTTATTTAAAGTAGATTTATGGAAAAAAATTATTGGCGCTCTAACTTAAAAATTCTTTCAATCCTTCTCTCTATTTGGTTCATTGTGTCATTTGGATTTGGGATTATTTGGTCGGATTCTCTTGATCAACTTCAAATTGGCGGATTTAAGCTTGGTTTTTGGTTTGCTCAACAAGGCAGTATTTATTTCTTCGTAATCTTAATTTTTATTTATATATATCTAATGAATAGATTAGATAAAAAATATAAAGATAAATCTGAGGAGAAACTTTAGCGTCTATGGATACTCAGGTACTTACTTATATTTTTGTTGGCCTTTCTTTTGCCTTATATATTGGTATCGCCATTTGGTCTCGTGCTTCTTCAACAAATGAATTTTATATAGCTGGAAAGGGTGTTCACCCTGTTGCAAATGGTATGGCAACAGCTGCTGATTGGATGTCAGCTGCTTCATTCATTTCAATGGCTGGTCTCATAGCTTTTCTTGGAAAAGATGGTTCAGTTTACTTGATGGGCTGGACGGGTGGATATGTTCTCTTAGCTCTATTGTTAGCTCCATATTTAAGAAAATTTGGTCAATATACAGTTCCTGATTTTATTGGAGCAAGATACTACTCAAATGCAGCTAGGTTGGTTGCTGTGATATGCCTAATATTTGTTTCATTTACTTATGTAGCTGGTCAAATGAGAGGTGTTGGTATTGTATTCTCAAGATTTCTTGAGGTTGATATTAACCTAGGAGTAATTATTGGTATGTGCATAGTATTCTTTTATGCGGTCTTAGGCGGCATGAAAGGTATTACCTATACTCAAGTAGCACAGTATTGTGTTTT
>JADHNM010000053.1 GCA_016779505.1 SAR86 cluster bacterium | reverse complement strand
TCTGACTAGAAGCTTGGATAACATGAAATTAGAAAAGGTGAATTTATTTTTGCTTCATTCTCAATTAATTGAAGATCACTACAAGCTGTATAAGTTTGATGAGATGCGGACAAAAAGCGCGACTACTTTAAGTTGTTTTTTTAATGCAGCTATTCCAGCTTTTGAGCGACTGAAGAAAGAGGGAAAGATAGATCATTGGGGGATTGGCGGGCTTGGACAAGAGGAGGCAATCATTCAAGCTTTAAACCATTCTCAAGCACCTAGTGCAGTTCAATGTATCATTAACCCATTAAATTCTGCTGGAGCTATTGGTTATGTATCAGAGGCCTTTAACCCGCAAGTGATTTTATCTGAGTGCCAACAGCTGGACATTCCAATTTTAGCAATTAGAGCAGTGCAGGCTGGAGCCTTAACCTCTTCAATGGATAGGTCTCCTCATGAGTCTGGTTTTGATAAAAGTGATTTTGATGATTTTGATAAAGCCGAACCTTTTAGGGATCTTTCAATTGAGTGGGGCGAATCCCCTGCGAGTCTGGCTCACAGGTATGCTTTGAGCATTAAAGGAGTTGCGTCTGTAATCTTAGGAGTTAAAAATAGAACTGAGTTAAAAGAATGTGTTGAGGCTGAGGTAAAAGATCTTCTATCTGATAGTGAGATTCAGCAGATTAAAAATTGCCTTAAAGGTTAATATTTGAAGGAGTGATTGGTGGATACATATCAAAATAAAATAGCGCTAGTAACTGGTGCGTCAACCGGAATTGGCAGAGCCATGGCCATTGATCTTGCAGCAAAAGGGGCTGAGTTAATTTTAACCGCTCGATCTAAAGAGCAATTAGATGCTTTAGCGCAGGAGATCCAAGGAAAGGGAGGAATGGCGCATGTTTTTGTTGAAGATTTGGCTCAACCAGGTTCAGGTGAAAGATTGCATCAGCAAATCCTTGCTGCAGGTCTTGATGTAGATTTATTAATTAATAATGCAGGTTATGGTAGATGGGGTCAATTTGGAGAGTTCCAAAGAGATGATTATGCTGCAATGATTCAACTAAACATTACCTCTCTGACGGATCTTTGTCACTTATTCATGCCAGCCATGATTGATAAAGGTGAAGGTGGGGTTATCAATATAGGATCGTCTGCCTCATTTTTACCAGTTCCCTATGCGAGTGTTTATTCTTCAACTAAAGCATATGTTTTAATGTTATCTGAAGCATTGAGATATGAGTATGCTTCGAGTAATGTTCGAGTTATGGCTTCATGTCCCGGGGCCACAGATTCAAATTTCAGAAATACTGCTTCGGAAAAATCATCTGAAAGACTCAAACAAAGAATCAGTAAATTAAAAGGTGATGGTCAGGTTGGGGATACATGTGAAAGAGTATCGCAAGAAACCCTGGATGCTTTTTTGCAAAATAAGCACTACATAGTTCCAGGTAAAGGTAATTCTAAGTTTGCATTTTTACCTAGGATTTTATCCAGAGCCAAGGTATTAAAATTTACTGGCGATGCCTTTAAAAAACATACTGCAAGTTAGTTTTACCCGAAAGGATATTTTTTTAGTAGCATAGGAGACCATGGCTATTAAAAATCGACCAGAATTTGAAAAATTCATTCGCAGAGTTGAAAAAAGTTCTGATGAATTTCGCACATCATCAACTGAAAAGAGGCATTCAAAACAATATAGAACTGCTCGAGAAAACCTTGCTCATTTAGTAGATCAAGATAGTTTTTTAGAGTTTGGTCAATTTGCAGTTGCCGCACAACGCAGCCGTCGAGACTATGAAGAGCTTCAAGATAAGACCAATGCCGATGGCATTATTACTGGTTTTTGCTCTGTCAATTCAGCATTAGTTGGGGCAGAAAACTCTCAAGCTGTTGCAATTGTTTATGATTATTCTGTCTTGGCTGGAACGCAAGGTGCTTTTCATCACTTAAAGCTGGATCGTATCTGCGATCAAGCCAAAGAGTTTGAGCTCCCAATTGTAATTTTTACAGAAGGGGGTGGTGGTAGACCAGGAGATACAGATGTTTTGATTCAGATGGCTGGATTACACATACCATCTTTTTCTACTTGGGCTCAATTAACTGGCAGCTCTTTAAAAATTGCAGTAAATAATGGCTATTGTTTTGCAGGCAATGCTGCATTATTTGGCTGTTCAGATTTCAGGATTGCAACTAAAACTTCATGGATTGGCATGGCTGGTCCAGCCATGATAGAAGGGGGTGGGCTGGGAGTATTTGAGCCAACTGACATAGGCCCTGTTTCAGTGCATGAGCAGAATGGAGTCGTAGACTATATCGCCGACAACGAAGAGGAGGCAACTTTGATTGCAAAAAAACTCCTTTCATATTTTCAGGGCTCTGTCAGTGAGTTCTCTGTTTGTGATCAGGAAATTCTTCGTAATATCATGCCTGAGGATAGACGTTACACCTATGAGGTTAGAGACATTATTAATACGATAGCCGATGAGGGCAGTTTTTTAGAACTGAAAAAAAATTATGGTCAAAGCATTGCCACAGGTTTCATTAGAATAGAGGGCAAACCTTTTGCTCTTCTTGCAAGTGATTGTCAAAAACTTGGAGGCGCAATAGACTCTGAGTCTGCTGAAAAAGCTGCTGAGTTTATATCTGTTTGTAATGATCATGGGCTTTCAATTCTTGTTCTTGCTGATACACCTGGATTTATGGTTGGTCCAGCAAGTGAGGAAGGTGGAGCCGTCAGAAGAATGGCATCGTTATTTAAGCAAGGAGCAAATATTGACGTTCCGCTTGTGGCTATCTTTCTTCGAAAAGGATATGGATTAGGAGCACAAGCTTTAGTTGGAGGAAGTTTGCATAATCCTGTATATACCGCAGCTTGGCCGACAGGAGAATTTGGCGGCATGGGCATTGAAGGTGCTGTAAAACTCGGATATAAAAAAGAACTAGAGAGTATTGAAGATCTTGATGAGCGTAAAGAACTATTTGATAAGCTTGTCGCAAAAATGTATGAGGTTGGTCAGGCAATAGAGGCTGCATCTTTTCTAGAAATTGACGCTGTGATTGATCCAGCAGAAACAAGACGAACTGTGCTCAAAGCTTTTAAATCAGCACAGGGAAATTTATGAAAAAAATCTTTACCGCTTTATTAATTATCCTTTTGCTTTTATGGGTTCCGTACTTTATTCAAACATATAACCTTAAAACTTTAACTGCATCAGATCTTCCCGCTGAGGGTGGTTGGGCTTCTCTGGAAGAAGGTAATCTATATTACCGCTGGTATTATCCAAAGGAAGCAGCTGCCAACAATGAAACAGTTGTTCTTGTTCATGGATTTTCAACTCCTCATTTTGTCTGGGATGGAATGAAAGGCTTTTTATTAGATGCAGGTTATTCAGTTCTTGTATTTGATCACTATGGCCGAGGATACTCAGAGAGACCAAGGATTAAATACACCAAGGATGTTTTTGTTCAATCTCTTAAAGGATTACTAGATTCTCAAGAAATTTCTGAACGGGTACATTTGGTTGGTTACTCAATGGGTGGACCGATAGTTGGTCACTTTACCAATGAGTTTCCTGGCATGGTTAAAAGTATGTCTTTGATTGCTCCAGCAGGTTTTATGCTTGAAAATCCGACCAAGGACTGGTGGATCATGAAGCCTTTAATCGGTGAGTGGTTTTTAAATGTTTTTGGCTCTAGACTGGTCTTTCAAGGCAACGAAGAAAACGATGAGCCGCCTAGGAATGATCCATTGGCTTTATCCAAAAAAGATTTTATTAAGAAAGCCGGGACACAGATGCAATATAAAGGCTTTATCCATGCCTTGCTATCAACTGCCCGCAATTTCAATTTATTTAGCACGCAAGAAATGTTTGCTGAGGTTGGAAATTTAAATAAGCCAACTCTTACTATTTGGGGCACTGATGATGGCGTTGTTCCATTTAGAGGCAGTGCAGAGCTCATGCTTCACATTCCGCAATCCGAGTTACTGGTTTTGGAGGGAGGTAAGCATGATATTACTTACGCTGAACCTTCATTGGTTGGTAAAGCTATCCGTGATTTTCTATTAACCCAGGCTAAGGCAGAAGCTTAACAATACTTTTTTCCAACATTGCTTTTTTGTTTTCAGCGTCCGCAATTTTTGCTTTTTCTTTATCCACAACTGCAGCTGGAGCCTTCTCAACAAATTGTTTGTTCGCTAGTTTAGAGGTAATAATCTTAATATCATTCTCCACACTCTCGAGCTCTTTTTGAAGCCGTGCCATTTCTTCTTCAGGATCAATCAACCCCTCCAATGGAATAATTAATTTATATCCACTCATTGTTTTTTCAATTGATTCAGCTGGGACATTGTCGGTAAATTCAATTTCATCTAATTTTGCAATACCAGCAATCACGGCTTCATTTTCATGAATAACTGCTTGTATTTCAGAGTTTAGATCAGTCGAAATAATAAGGTGCAGATTCTCGTTTTTAATATTTTGATTTTCTGCTCTTATAACTCTCAGCGCAGAAATAATATTAATGATTTCATCTATTTGCTTTTCTGTATTGTTGTTAATTGTTCTTGCATGAGCAAAGCCACTTTCAACCAAAAAGCCTGATTTTTCTGCATTTGCCAGCTCAGCTAATTTAGAAGAAAGCTCCTCGGTAATAAATGGCATGAAAGGATGCAGTAATTCAAGGATGCCATAGAAGTTTGTAATTAAATTTCCTATTAAATCATTGGTTTGATCATGGTCCTCAGATTTTTGAATTGCTACTTTGCTAAATTCTATATACCAATCACAGAAATGAGACCAGACTAATTCATAGATTTCTGCTGAGGCCAGATCAAATCGATAGTTTTTAATGTGAGTGTGGCAATTTTCAGCAGTTTGTTGAATCTTTGATCCTATCCATCCAGATAAGATATCTTCTGAGATATCACCAGATTGATAATTGTGATTGGTGGCTTGCATTTCAATAAATCTAAAAGCATTCCAAATTTTATTACAAAAATTTCTATAGCCTTTGATTCTTCCAATATCAAAATTAATATCTCTGCCTGGAGAGGCTAGTGAGTAGAAGGTGTATCGCAATGCATCGGTACCATAACTTTCGATGCCATCGGGAAACTGTTTTTTTGTTTGTTTAATAATCTTTTCTTTAAGTTGCGGCTGCATCATGCCTTCAGTCCTTTTTGTCAGAAGGTCCTTCAAAGAAACCCCATCAATTAGATCAATTGGATCAAGGATATTGCCTTTTGACTTAGACATTTTTTGCCCATTTTCATCTTTAATCAGGCCAGTGATGTAAACCTCTTTGAATGGAACTTCTTTCATGAAATGCTTAGTCATCATGATCATTCTTGCTACCCAAAAAAAGATAATATCAAAACCAGTTACCAAGGTTGTGGTTGGATGAAAGAGTTTTAATTTTTCATTTTCTTCAGGCCATCCCATGGTGGCGAATGTCCAAAGACTGGATGAAAACCAGGTATCTAGCACATCTTCTTCTTGTCGCAGTTCACCTGTAAGATTATGCTTTTTTCTTACATCATTCTCAGATAACCCTGCGTATGGTTGATTTGATTCATCGTACCAAATCGGAATTCTATGTCCCCACCATAACTGCCTGCTGATACACCAATCTTGAATATTATCCATCCATTGAAAATAAGTTTTTTCCCAATTAGCAGGCACAAATTGTATTTCTTTGGACTTCACTGCTTCGATGGCAGGTTTAGCTAAAGTTTTAGCATCCACATACCATTGATCTGTTAAGAGCGGTTCAAGAATTTGATCTGACCTATCTCCATAGGGAAGGGTGCTTTCATATTCCTCTTCAGATACCAGCAGTTCTTCTTTATCTAAATCTTTTAATATAGATTTTCGAGCCTCAAACCTATCCATTCCATGGAATTTTTTTGGAGCAACGCCAATGATTTCAACCTTTTTATTGAGAATGGAAATAGGTGCAAAAGCAGCCTCATCACCTGGATGACATTGCAAGGCATCATCCATATGAAGCCCATGTCTTTTACCTAATTCATAATCATTGAAATCATGGCCAGGAGTTATTTTAACTACCCCCGTTCCAAATTCTGGGTCTACATAGTCATCTGCAACAATAGGAATAAGCCTATCGCATAGAGGTATAGAAGCATTTTTGCCAATCAAATGAACGAACCTCTCGTCCGTTGGATTTACGGCTAAAGCCATATCCCCAAGTAGTGTTTCTGGTCTAGTAGTGGCAACGGTTACGAACTCATCCGCTCCTTCAAGTTGGTACTGTATTTCCCAAATTTTAATCTTTAACTCTTTATTAATCACCTCAAGATCTGAAAGGGAGGTTTCAAGAACTGGGTCCCAATTAACCAAGCGCTTACCCTGATAAATAAGGCCTTCTTCAAATAATTGGATAAATGCGTTTAAAACCGCATGCTGATATCCATCATCTAATGTGAATCTTTCAGTGCTCCAATCTAGGCTTGAGCCTAAGCGTCTAAGCTGTGAGGTAATTTTATTGCCAGAGTATTTCTTCCAATTCCAAACTTCTTTTTCAAAAGCTTCTCTACCAATGTCATCCTTTGATTTACCCTCGGCATTTAAACGTCGTTCTACTACCATTTCAGTGGCGATACCAGCATGATCTGTTCCAACTTGCCATAAGGTATTTTTACCAGACATTCGATGGTATCGAATTAAGCAATCCATGATGGCATTTTGAAACCCATGCCCCATGTGCAATGTTCCGGTTACATTTGGGGGAGGAATGGCTA
>JADHNM010000052.1 GCA_016779505.1 SAR86 cluster bacterium | reverse complement strand
TTTTTGGAGGTGTTGATGAGTGCCCTCCTTTTGCTGTTGCCACAATCATTAGATTCATAATTCCTTTTTCAGCAACATTGATTGGAGCAACCAATTTGTCTACACCTGGAAAAAATCCTCTATTTACGAATGATCCCTCACCAAGTGACCAATGAAGTTGTACGCCCTCTTTTCTTAGTTTTTCTGTAATCAGGGCCGCCCCACCACCGCCAATCTCCTCATCATGACCAAAACCAAAATAAATGGTTCTCTTTGGCTGAAAACCTTTTTGAATTAAGTATGTAGCGGCTTCCATTAGCCCAATGACTCCACTTTTGTCATCTAATGCTCCTCTACCCCAAATCCTATTATTTGAAATTGTCCCAGCAAATGGCATTTCTTCCCATAGATCCTCGGTTCCTGGAATGACTGGAACGACATCATAGTGACCTTCAAATAAGATTGGTGCTAATGTTGAATCGCTGCCCTCCCATTTAAAAAGCAAGGAATGCTCAAACTGCTCAAGTTTTAATGCTTGATGAAACTCGGGATAAGTAATTGACGCCCAGTTAATAAAACTATCAAACTCTTGTTGAGGAAATTTTTCTCTATCTTGATATGAAATCGTCTGAAATCTGATGGATGCAGCCAAGTTTTGGATAGCTTTGACCTCGTCAATAGAAACAGCCTTAACTTCAACAAACTCTGAATCAGGAGCTGCATGCATGAAAGTTCTAAATAAAGCAATTGAGAGCAAGGCAAGCAAAATAGCAAAAAGAGAAAGAAAGAATTTTTTTAACATTTTTTTCTCCAATAAGAGCTTATTGAAAGGCTATGAAAGTTCTGGGCGCTTCCCTGCAAAGTTGGCAAAATACTCTTTTATAAATTTTAGATCTTGATCTACATCGCCCGTGGGGCTAAAAAAATCACCCAGCTCAATTGTCTTGTTTGAAAAATCTATTCCAGCCATCATGATTTTGCTATTGGTTTCATTAGCAATTCGTAAAAAGCCTGATTTTAATCTATCAACTTTTTTTCTAGTGCCCTCTGGTGCAATAGCGATTATGAAGCCTTTATATTTTTCAGTAACATTATAAATCTCATTTTTTAGAGCTTCTGGATTTGCTCTGTTTACTGGAATGCCTCCCATTTTTCTCAGCAATCTGCGAAAACCTTTTTTAAAAATAGAATGTTTTCCAACCCAATGAAGATGAATATCAAGACTCAAGATAAATGACATGGCAAGAACAAAATCCCAATTTGAGGTATGCGGACCAGCGATTAGGACCACGCGCTCATCTTTAGGGAGGTGGCCGGTGGTTTTCCAGCCTGTAATCTTCATTAAAAATTTACCCAGCCATCTAAGAGGTCTAGGTCTGTATGCGCGCAAATGCTCAGGAATAAAAATTTTATATTTTGTCATTGGGGTTAGTCTATATCGTTTTAATATTCAGTTCTATTGCTTGAGCCCTGTAATTTCTTCGTATTTTTCTATCGCATCTGAAATCTTTTGCCTCACATCCTCTTGAGCAGATTTTTTTGTATTGGCATAAAAGGGATGTGGCAATGTTGCTAATTCTGCAGCTTTCTCCATAACCCTGTCCATAAATTTGTCCTCTGGCACAACTTCATCAATATAACCTACCGCAATTGAATCCTGAACAGAATATGCATCTGCATGAAAAACTGCAGGATAAAAATAATTTTTATTGACTCTGGCCTTAAGAATTTCCATGATTTGTGTTGGGATGTCCATATTGTTTCGAACTTCATTTGCCTGGCATACATATTGACCATCTATAGCAATCCTATAATCTGCTGAGCAGGTCACGAACAAACCTAATGCAATTGAATGGCCTGAAACAGCTGCAACAATGGGTCTATCAAATGAAAAAAGTTCCAACAGAAGACGATAGCCCAACTGCACCATCTTTGTAATTTTTTCCATATCACCAGTTGCTAATGTTTTTAAATCAAATCCACCTGAAAACAAGCCTTCTCTTCCAGTTATAACAAGCGCTCCAGAGTCTCTTGGTACCTTGGCCAACAGTTCATTAACTTGAGAAAGCATGTCGTATGAAAAAGCATTAGCCTTACCATCATCTAGCTTGATAATGGAAATATTATTTTCTTGAGATAGGGTAGCAATTGAATCTGTCATATTGTCCTTAGTGATGAGTTATTGGGTTGAATATATATTAACAAGAATTACTCCGTTTACTATTAAGAATAATCCTAAAATTGCTTGCCAGCTTAAACCCTGACCATAAATAAAATAAGATAAAACTGCAATTGATAATACTCCTAAACCACTCCAACACGCATAAACAATAGCAAGGGGTATGGCTCTTAAAGCAAGTGTTAAGAAATAGAACGAAGCAAAATAACAAACACTCATAATGACGGTAGGTAGCTTTTCAGAGAACTCCTTTGTAAGAGGAAGCATTAAAGTTCCTGCAACTTCAAAAATAATTGCGCCTAATAAAGATAAATATGCTGACATAAATAAATTTTGTCTTATTGAGAAATATTGTCTAGGTAAGTCTTAACTTTAAGTATGGCATTCTCTCGAATATCCATATAAAAAAGCGCGTAATCTAAACCATGATAATTACCTTCAGAGCCACCAAAGGCCTGAAATCTGGTTCCTGTTTGATCAGATGCAAAAAGTAATCCATTTTTGCATTGAGCTTGAACATATTGCTTGAGCGGGGCCTCTAAAGGACCAAAAGTTTCTCCCTTAGGGCCATCATCACCAATGAAATCCAATGCAAATTCACCTGAAACATAGACAGCACCTCTCGCATCAGCAAGATCAGATAAGCTCCCTTCGTTTTTCCAGGTGATAGGATTAACACAAATATTATTTCTATAAATTGGCATTTCCTTATTCAAATAGTTTTCATTGTATGTATCCCAATGAACGAGACAGCCTAATTGCGCTGGGCTATCACAAATAGAAACATCGCTCATTTCATTTATTCTATCCTTAGAAATTGTGCCGCCAATAATATAAGCTCCCACCATCCTCGAGTATAAATCTGTCCCATCGATTTCTTCTGCTAGCAATCTAATAGAATGATGCGTGCCTTGACTGTGGCTTGCAAGAATAAATGGTCTTCCAGTGCTGAAGTTATCGATAAAGTGCTCAAAAGATTTTTTTACATCTTGATAAACGAATGCATGAACCTCCTCACGAAGTTCATCAGTCCCAAAATAACTATAAATAGATGCTTGACGATAATGAGGAGCATAAATGCTACAACAACCGTTGTAGGCACTGGCTTGATTGGCCATCATCCATTGGGTATTTTCTTTTGTCGCTGACTCTTCTTCGAGGGGGTCAGTCCAGTAATGTCCTTTTAAATATCCAGTTGGATGGACAAAGAATACATCCACTTTTGAGTTTAGTTGATCGGCGCCCTCTTCTCCTGCAGGAATCAAGTCTGCCTCATCTTCTATAAATGGAAGAGATGCCCATGAGCTTACTTTTGAATAATCAAGTTGAGGAACTGCATCATTAGGATCGAAAGGGTGATCTGGTCCACCAAAGAAATAGCCATATGCTGTATCCATTGTTAGACCCTGGTCACGCAGTTCATCAATATAAGGAAAAACCCATGCAATAAAAGCTAGAAGAAGGCATGCAAAAATAAGAAGGGTTCTTTTCATGGTATTAATTTATTTTTTTGAGTATCCAAAAACCAAGCCAAGTACTAACTATCGCTTTAAATGTTTGCGAGAGAATAAGCGGCAATGAAAAAACAAAATTCAACCAAGCATTCCAGAACCATGAATAAAACCAATCTACTATTGGTAGTACTAATGTGAAATAGTTTTTAATAAATTCAATGTTGGATAATGTTAGAACTTCATAATTAGATGAAAGCACAACTTGTATACCCCATAAAACAACGAAAATTTGGATGGGTGTTGTAGCGATACAAAAATATGCAATAATTTTAAGAAATGTATTCATAAATAAATTACTCTATGAATAACTATAGTGTGTTTACAGGAGAAACAAAAATGTATAAAAAATTTAGCTTATTTTCTTTAGTGATGATTTCTATCTCAATATCTCTTTCGGCTTATGAGCCTTATGGGCCTCATACCTCTGATAAATGGCAAATATGGGCTTATTCAACTGCAGCCCCATCCTTCTTGGGTGATAAAGCAACCATCATAGGCAGCAGTGGAAAAGTAATACGAGAAGGTACAAATGGATGGACCTGCCAAGCAGGAAATCCAAGACCGGTTCCTGCCAAAGGTTGGAAAAGCGCGCATGATGCTATGCCCGCATGTTTTGATGCCGAGGGTGCAAAATGGATGGCAGCGTTCATGAAAAATGAAAAACCCGAACTATCTCGTTACACCTTTATGTGGATGTTGCATGGTGATGTTGGAGAAGATAATACAACTCCATTGGTCATGAGCAAAGAAGACTCCACTCCTGGTGAGTGGATTGAATCAGGCCCACACTTGATGTTGATTCCTAAAGAGGCGTCTGAAGTTGCAAGTTTTACAGATGACTTCATGCATGGCGAGCCCTACGTGATGATGCGTGATACAGATTATGCTCACATCATGATCCCAACAGAAGGTTACTACAAATATACTAAGTAATTAGTTGCTATTAAAAGAGCTCCGCTAAACTAAGCGGAGTCTCTGTTAGGGCTGCTTTGCCAAGCTATTATAGAAAGAGGAATAGTTAGCAAATAAATCAAAGCTAGAACATTTATCGTAATCCAGAGAAAATTGATCATGCTTAGAGCAATAATAGAAAACAAAACAAGAAATCCTAACTTTGATTGAATAAAGAACTGTTTTCTTTTAATTGAAAATGTTGGAATTCTGCTCACTAGCAAGCCGCTTATTAAAATTATATAGCCCGCTACAAAATTAAGGTTTTCATAGGCCCAGTTATAGCCCATAAATGAATGCGTTAATGGCAACATAATCAAAATTGCTCCAACAGGGGTTGGAATGCCGCTAAAAAAATGCTCTGGCTCGCCCTCTGTGGTCTTCGATTTCTCTAATCTCACATTATATAAAGCTAATCTTAAGCAAGAAAATATAATGAAAGCCAGGGCAGCAAATGCACCAATGCCATGGTCTTGATTAAAAATAGACATATAAATTAATAAGCCAGGTGCAATTCCAAAGCTTAAGAAGTCCGATAAAGAATCTAGCTGGGCGCCAAGATCAGATTGGCTTTGAAGATGCCTTGCTAACATGCCATCCAACACATCACATACTCCAGCAAATAGAATACAAACAATGGCTAAATTAAAGTCTAATTCAATAGCAAACCTAATCGAGCTCAAACCAAAACTAAGTCCTGTTAGAGTTATTAAGTTAGGGAGAAGGACCTTAAAATCTAATTTTTTCATTTATTATTTTAGGGCAGCTAAAATTGATTCACCTGCAACGACCTTATCTCCAACTTTACATTTCTCAACAGCATCTAATGGCATATAAATATCAACTCTTGAACCAAATCTGATGAGCCCAAACCTTTCACCCTGATCAAGTTGATGGTTTGATGAAATAAAACTTAGAATTCTCCTAGCGATTAAGCCGGCAATTTGAACAACTACAATTTTGGCTCCATTGTCAGCATTTACAACCAAGCTGCTTCTTTCATTTTTATCACTTGCTTTATCTAGGCTTGCATTTAAGAACTGACCTTTTTTGTATACGATGTGCTCTACCCTCCCTTGAACAGGGCTTCGATTTACATGGACGTTAAATACGTTCATAAAGACGCAAATTCGCTTCATCTTTTCTGCTTCAATAGGCACTTCCGCTGGGGGATAAGCTTCATCAATCAAGCAGACCTTTCCATCTGCAGAACTAATAATTAAGTTTGAATTTTGTGGGGTTTTTCTTTCAGGATCTCTAAAAAACCATAGAACAAAAACTGTAAGGAAAAAGCCAATTGCTACGATGGCCATTGCCATAGACAAAAATAAAAGAATCATGGAGCTAATAAATAAAATGCCTGCAAACTTCCACCCTTCTGGGTGAATGAAGTATCTTTTGTTATTTTGCTTGTTCATTTGCTCTCTCTTAAATCAGTCGTGCATTTTATGTCATAAAGAGCGCTTTTAAAAATTAAATGTTAGCTTAGGCCAATTATTTGGCTGTATAGAATTAACCCTGCCATTGAAACCTGCAAGATTAGGGTGATCCATAAGATAATTTTTGTAATTGGTTTAGGCCGCAATTCCTCACTTAATTTGCTTGTTAGATATAAAGCGCCAATGTTAATTATTGGCAGTCCAAGTGCTGCCCAGATTCCAGCAATTAACAAAAGGGTAATTGGATTTGGTAGTAAAAAATAAGCAGTGGATGAAAACAACGGTATGACAAATGCAATAATTTTAATTAAATGCGTTCGGGTATTTTCTTTTTCAGTAATCAAGCCAATTGAAATTAGATAATCTGAAATTGTTCTAGTGAATGCTGCTGTTCCAGAAAGCAAAGTTGAGAAAAGAACAAAAAAAGCCAAGGGAATAAAAAACCATTTAGCCCAAGTTCCTAAAATTGTAGTGAACATATTTAAGAGGGTTTGAATGATATCGCCGTCAGGGGGAGGATAAAGGCCCAACGAATTTAACACGGCTGCGCCTAGGAGAAAAAATGGAAGAGTGCCTATGGTTACAAAAAAGACTGTTGCCCAGACGTCTGTTTGCATTACTTTAATCCAAGCTTTGACTTCCTGTTGATCGCCATTATGTTTTGCATAGCCTTTTTCTAGGCACCAATAGGTGTATGCCATAATTTCTCCATAACTAATGCCAGTAAAACCAAACACAGCGAGAGCTAAGGCTGCATGCTCAAACGGAAATGAAAATGTAAGGCCTCCTAAAATTTGCGAACCTGAAATTGCATAGGGCGTTGATTGCATTGAAATAGCAATAATCAAAG
>JADHNM010000051.1 GCA_016779505.1 SAR86 cluster bacterium | reverse complement strand
CAGAAAGAAGTAAATCAGCAAAACCTGTAAGTTTCGATTCTGTGTATCGCATTGCAGCAAATGATTTAGGATCATCTTGAGTGCCCCAGTTTCCCTGCCCATCCACCAGCGGATATCTAAATGAAAAATTTTGTGCCATCAGCACCATTGCTTCATAAGCTGCGCTGTCTCCGTGAGGATGAAATTTACCTATTACGTCTCCTACAGTCCTAGCAGATTTTTTATACTTTGAGCCAGCGTTTAGACCCAATTCGCTCATTGCGTAGAGAATCCTGCGTTGCACTGGTTTCATGCCATCACCGATATGAGGAAGTGCGCGATCTAAAATGACATACATAGAATAGTTGAGATAGGACTCCTCAGCATATTCTTTCAAACTCATAGAACTAGGATTCTTATTCATAATTAAACTGCTACTATTTTGCCTCGTTTTTCAAGCCATTCTTTTCTTGCTCCTGCATTTTTCTTGGAGAGCAATAAATCCATCATGCTATTTACGTTATCAGTTGAGGTAATAGTCAGTTGAACCAATCTTCTTGTTTTGGGGTCCATAACTGTTTCACGCAATTGTGAGGGATTCATTTCTCCCAGGCCTTTAAATCTTTGAATATCTATTTTTGGCTTTCCTGGCTTTGTCTTTAATTTTTTAACTATTGAATCTTTTTCATCTTCATCAAGAGCATAAAAGACTTCCTTGGCACAATCTATTCTGAATAAAGGGGGCATTGCAACAAAAATATGTCCAGCTTGAACTAATGGCTTGAAGTGACGAAGAAAAAGAGCGCATAACAATGTAGCAATATGAAGACCGTCAGAATCAGCATCAGCTAAAATGCAAATTTTTCCATATCTTAAAGAATCAATATCAGGACTGCCTGGATTAACTCCAATGGCTGTAGCAATATCTTTAATTTCAACAGATTTCATAATTTCAGAACTTTCCAAGTCCCAAGTATTCAAAATTTTTCCACGCAGAGGCATGATTGCTTGAAATTTTCTTTCTCTTGACTGTTTGGCTGAGCCTCCAGCAGAGTCTCCTTCTACAAAAAATAACTCGGTCTCATTCAAATCTGTGCTATTGCAGTCTGAAAGTTTGCCTGGAAGTGCTGGGCCTTGAAATGTTTTCTTTCGATCAATAACTTTGGTCTCTTTTGTTCGGGCCTGCGCAGATGCAATAGCTAGTTCAGCTAACTTTTCTCCCTCTTCAGTGTGTTGGTTGAACCATATGCTAAGCACATCTTTGGTTGTAGAATTTACAAAAGCCTGATGGTCTTTTGAGTCTAATCTCTCCTTGGTTTGACCGGCAAATTGCGGGTTTGTCAATTTTGAAGAGATAACAAAGGTGCTATGTTGCACAACATCATCAGCTGTTATTTTTAAACCTTTTGGAATTAGATTTCTGAACTCACAAAACTCTTTGACTGACTCTAACAAGCCTGCTTTAAATCCATTTAAGTGAGATCCGCCTTGAGCTGTTGGAATGAGATTCACATAAGATTCATTCATGAGATTTTTTGCGGGTTTTGTAGACCAATTTAAAACAAAATCAAGCGCATTATTATCTCCTAATTTGCTGCATGAGATTGATTCTTCTAAAAGTAACTCAATGCCACCAGAAGACTCGGATAAATATGAAATTAGACCATTTTCATAATTCCAAGATATCTTTTCATTTTTCTTATCATCATGGTATTCAATGGTTAAGCCCGGACATAACACTGCTTTAGCTTTAAGTAAGTGCTTTAAATTGGTTTTCTCAATCTTAATGGTTTCAAAGTACTGTGGATCAGGTACAAAACTAATGGAAGTTCCTGTGTTTCTAGGGCCTATGTCTCCAACTTGCTTCAGATCTGAAGTTTTTTCACCACCTTCAAAACTCATTTCAAACCTATGACCCTCCCGCTTAATTTCTACGGATAGGTTTTTTGATAGAGCATTGACCACAGAAACTCCTACGCCATGCAAACCTCCAGAAAAATTATAATCTTCACCTGAGAATTTTGCTCCAGCGTGAAGTTTGCACATTATCAGCTCTACGCCAGAAACCTTGTGCTCAGGATGAATGTCTACTGGCATGCCTCGACCATCGTCAATAACCGAAACAGAACCCTCTTTATGCAGAGTAACTTTGATCTTGGAGCAATGACCAGCTAGGGCTTCATCAATTGAATTGTCTAAGACTTCTTGAATAAGGTGGTTTGGGCAAGAGGTGTCAGTATACATGCCAGGTCTTTTTCGGACCGGATCTAAGCCTGATAGAACTTCTATCGACTCTGAATCATAATTTTTAGCCAATTAATATTTCCTGATGCTAATGAACTTTTACCTAGTATTCTACTCTAACTAAATTGAAAGAAAGCTATTAATTGAAGAGATTTTAGGAGATTTTTTAACAATAGACTAAAATAGAATAAACAACATTTCAGTGCTAAGAAAACTTGACAGAATATCCCTAAAAGAGTTCTAATGTGTTCACTGTAAACATTAATTTTAATATGAATAAAAAAATTCTAGTCACATCTCTGCTTGCTCTCAGTATCAACTCAGGCGCAGACAGCCTGCTAGATATTTACAACGATGCGCTGGAAAACGATCCTCAGTATAAATCAGCAGAATTTTCATACTTATCTGGCAAGGAAATTAAGGTACAGGGTCGCGCTGGACTTCTTCCTAATATATCCATTAGCGCTCAAACCAATTGGAATGAATATTACCAAAATGGTAATCTTGAAAATGAATACAATAACTTCAGCTCATCTGCTCGCTTAACTCAACCCTTAATTAGACTGGATTCATGGTTTAAGTATAGACAATCTAAATTTTTAACTGACGCGTCAGAAGCTGATTTTGCATACTCTCAGCAAGCATTAATCGTAAGAACTGCTGAGCTTTATTTCAATGTCTTGCGTGCAATAGATAACTTAAGCGCTGCTCGATCAGAAGAAAAAGCAATTAAAAAACAATTAGATCAAATTAGACAAAGATATGAAGTTGGACTTGCAGCTGTAACTGAAGTTCAAGAAGCTCAATTGGCGTTTGATCTGAGTGTGGCATCAAGAACAAGAGTAGAAGGAGAAGTTTATACAGCAAAAGAAGCATTAAATGCCTTGGTCGGGAGAGAAATTTTGTCTCTGGATGGGCTGGTTAATGACTTGAATGTTACAAACCCTGTGCCTGCTTCTAAAGAAGAATGGGCAAGAAAAGCTGTAGAAAATAACTTCAGACTCCAGGCTGCAAATCTCAGGAAGTTTGCCTCAAAAAACAATGCCAGAAGCGTAGCGTCTAATCACTTACCTAAAGTGGATATTGTTGGCGTTCAAACTGAGTCAGAAACAAATCAATATGCTTATGATGGATTAAATACTGGAGGAGCTTTCAACATCACCGTTCCAGATGAAACTCAAAGAGATACCTATAGCTTGCAACTTTCCATGCCAATTTTTCAAGGTGGTGCTGTGATCTCAAGGACTAAACAAGCATATGCAGAATCCAATAAATCTTCAGAAGATGCATTGTTTATCGAGAGAGGTGTTATTCAGGATGTCCGCAGCCAATATTCAAATGTAGTGACATTGGTAGCAAACCTTCGCGCTCAAAAACAAGCTGTTGTTTCAGCCTCGAGTGCACTTGAAGCTACAAAAGTAGGATATGAAGTTGGAACCAGAAATATAGTAGATTTACTGCAAGCTGAAAAAAATCTATACAGCGCAGAGAGAAATCTCTCCAATGCAAAATATGATTACTTAATTACTACCCTCCGCTTGCACTTAGCAGCTGGCACTCTCAGCCCAGAAAATCTTATAGAAATAAATAACTTACTCGGGTAGAGCATGCCTGAATTGCCAGAGGTTGAGACCTCAGTCCAAGCAATTCAAGAGTTTACAAATCAAAACATAGAATCGATAGAAATATATAATCCAAATCTTCGTTGGAAAGTTGACTGTAAGGCTTTTAAAAAGCTATGTGGACTTAAAGTGGATAAAATCAGCAGAAGAGCAAAATATATACTCCTCCATATTGATAAATCACAAATACTCATTCATTTAGGCATGACGGGAACGCTGAGAATTGCTGAAAAGAATTCTAATTTTTATAAAAAGCATGACCATGTTGAGTTTATTTTTCAAAGTGGAAAATTAATTTTTAATGATCCAAGAAGATTTGGATCAATGCACCACATCACAAAACCAAGTTCACATTTTTTATTAGAGAAGCTTGGCCCAGAACCCTTGTCAGAAGAATTTAATGGAGACTACTTGTTTCAAAAAATTAAAAAATCTTTGTCACCAATAAAAAATACACTCATGAATCAACACAATGTCGTTGGAATAGGAAATATTTATGCAAATGAAATCTTGTTTGATGCCAAAATTCGCCCTACCAGGAAAAGCAAAACAATTACTAAAAAAGAGCATCATAAGATAGCCGCATCAACCAAAAAAATCTTAAAGATTGCTATCAAGGCTGGAGGCACTACCTTAAAAGACTTCTATCAACCTGATGGAAATAAGGGCTACTTCAAAATAGATCTAGCTGTATATGATCGCGCAAATGAAAAATGTTTAAACTGCAACAAAGAATCAATTAAGAGAATTGTCCAATCGCAAAGGGCAACTTTTTATTGTCGAAAATGTCAGGTTTGACTAGATATTTTTTTTAGCAGAGCAGCTTTCACATTTGGTGAAACGAAACGAGAAACATCACCACCAAATGTTGCAATTTCCTTTACCAAGCTAGATGAAACATAAATTAAAGTATCTTTAGGAGTAAAAAAAATACTCTCAATATCTGGAGCAAGACTTCGATTCATGGTCGCTAATTGAAATTCGTATTCAAAATCGGCAACCGCTCTCAAGCCTCTGATAATTGCAATGGCATCATTATCTCTTGCCAAATCTACAGTTAATTTTCTTGAATATCCTAAAACTTCAATTTTTGCATTGTCTTTGAAAATTTCTGAGATAAGCTCAATTCTTTCCTCCACACTAAACAAAGGATTTTTGGGCTGACTCTCAGCAACTCCAATAATAACTTTATCAAATAATGCAGCCGCTCTTTCAACAATATCTATATGCCCAAAAGTAATTGGGTCAAATGAGCCTGGGTAAATTGCTGTTTTCATTACCGAATGATACTAAACATTCCTAATTCATCAAAATATTCAAGGATTAGGTAAAATATAGGCTCATGGAAACTAAAAAAAATAAAATTAAAAATCTTGAAAAGATACAAGCGCCTCAAACTCCATCTGCTGTAGATGACGCCGCGGATGTCATGTCAAACTACTCAAGCAAAAAGAAAAAGTATCAGCCAAAAGATAAAAAATTATCTTTTCCTCCAATAGATTATGAAAAACCCCCCCACTATTAGATACAAAAAAGGGGAGCTTAAGCTCCCCTTTTAGTTAGACAATTGATATAGATTAAATTAGATCGTTATTCATAACTTTATTCCAAGCTGAAATAAAATCACGCTCAAATTTATCCTTAGCATCATCGCTGGCATAGACCTCGGCCAATGCTCGCAATTGAGAATTAGATCCAAATGCTAAATCAACTCTGGTTGCAGTTCTAACCTTCTCACCAGAAACTCTATCAACACCCTCATAGGAGTTACCAGTTCCATTCGGTTTCCATGCAACTGACATATCAAGCAATGTAGCAAAATAATCATTTGAGAGTTGATCAGGGTTATCTGTAAAAATGCCATAATCATTATTACTTATCCCCAGCGATCTCATCCCACCTAATAGAACAGTCATTTCTGGAGCGGTCAAACCAAGTAATTGTGATTTATCCAGCATCATTTCTTCAGCAGGTATATTTGAATTTGGATTAAGATAATTTCTAAAACCATCTGCAACAGGCTCTAGAACAGCAAAAGAGTCAGCATCAGTCTGATCTTGTGTTGCATCGCCACGACCTGGAGTAAATGGAACTTCAGCTCCTGAGGCCTTCTCAATACCTACGTTTCCTCCAAGCACAATTACATCAGCAATGGATGCGCCTGTGTCTGCAGAAATCTGCTCGTAGATTGATAAGACTTTTTTAAGTTGCTCGGGCTTATTAACATCCCAATCTTTTTGAGGAGCCAAACGAATCCTCGCTCCGTTAGCGCCGCCTCTCAGATCTGAATTTCTAAATGTTGAAGCACTTGCCCAAGCTGTTTCTACCATTTCTTGAATAGAGAGTCCTGATTCGGATATA
Organism: SAR86 cluster bacterium; assembly: GCA_016779505.1. Lineage (GTDB taxonomy): Bacteria > Pseudomonadota > Gammaproteobacteria > Magnimaribacterales > D2472 > D2472. Next base: position 1,189 of record JADHNM010000051.1, on the reverse strand, counting down.
GCTTGTTTGACTGAGCTAATATCATAATCAGTGTTGCCCGCTGGGACTGGATCTTGCCAAATTAGCTCTTCATCTGGAACCTCGGGTCCGAGATACCTACTCTTGGGTCCCATGTCCCTGTGAAGCAATTTAAACCAAGCTCGCGCAAAGGCATCAGCAAAGTCTTCAGGATTCTCATGGAAACGTTTTGATATTTTGTTATATTCTGGATCCATTCTTAAAGCCATGTCAGCCGTGGTCATCATTGTTGGAACCTTGACTGATGAGTCTTCAGCATCCGGAGCTTTATCTTCATCTTTTTGATCAACTGCATGCCAGACTATAGCTCCAGCTGGAGTTGTTGCTTGCTCCCATTCGTAACCAAATAAAAGATCAAAATATCCATTATCCCACTGGGTTGGATTTGCTGTCCATGCGCCTTCAAACCCACTGGTTATGGTATCGCTACCTTTTCCAGATCCATATGAGCTAGTCCATCCAAAACCCATTTCTTCAATAGATGCACCTTCTGGTTCAGCTCCAACATTAGAATCAGGACCGGCTCCGTGACCTTTACCAAAAGTGTGGCCTCCTGCAACAAGCGCAACAGTCTCCTCGTCATTCATTGCCATGCGTCCAAAAGTTTCTCTGATATCAACAGCGCTTTTTAACGGATCAGGTTCACCATCAGGGCCTTGAGGATTAACATAAATTAAGCCCATTTGAACTGCCCCAAGAGGATTAGCTAAATCCCTAACCCCACTGTATCTCTCATTAGTTAGCCACTCTTTTTCAGCTCCCCAATTAATATCTTCTTCAGGAGCCCAAATGTCTGGACGGCCTCCACCAAATCCAAAGGTTTTTCCTCCCATTGATTCAATGGCCACATTACCAGCCAAGATCAATAAGTCTGCCCAGCTAATTTGTTTTCCATATTTTTGCTTGATTGGCCAAAGCAGCCTTCTGGCCTTGTCTAAGTTTCCGTTATCTGGCCAACTATTAAGAGGTGCAAATCTTTGGGCGCCGGTGCCTCCACCCCCTCTTCCATCTCCTATGCGGTATGTTCCAGCGGCATGCCATGTCATTCTGATAAAAAATGGTCCGTAATGACCATAATCTGCAGGCCACCAATCTTGAGAATCCGTCATGAGATCGTTTAAATCTTTTTTAAGAGAATCATAATCAAGCTTTTTGAATTCCTCGGCATAAT
>JADHNM010000050.1 GCA_016779505.1 SAR86 cluster bacterium | reverse complement strand
TATCGATGTTAAAAAAATATGATGCCGCAGGCTTAACAGATGCACAAAGAGTTACACAAAAAATAGCTATTTTTGATACTGAAAATAACCTTGATAGATTTGAAAACTTTAGATTTCATTCCTATCCTTTTAATCAAATAAGTGGCAATCATCTTAATGTTGTTGAGTTCATGACAGACACTCATCCCGTTCGTAATTACCGTGAAGCCACGGATTATATAAAAAGAGTTAGGCTCATTGATGAATCAATGAAATCGGATTTGATCTGGCTGAAAGAGCAAAAAAAGTTAGGAATATTTGCTCCTCAGTTTGTGTTTGATCACGTAATCAGACAGCTCAAAGAACTCCTCTCTTACACTGATGATGAAAATCCATTGATGCAAGTATTTATTAGAAAAGTTAGTGAGCTTGAAATTTCAGCTCAGAAAAAAGAATCCTTGTTTGATGAGCTCAGCTCAGTTATTACATCTGATGTAAAGCCTGGTTATGAACTTATTCTTCAATACATGGAGTCAAACTATGCTAATGCTAATCAACATCATGGTGTTTGGTCACAACCCAATGGAGATGCTTTTTATGCATCAAGACTTAGATCTTACACAACCACAGATTATACGGCTGCAGAGATTCATCAGATTGGTCTGTCAGAAGTTGAAAGAATTGGCAATCGCATGAAAGAAATCTTTGTCTTGCTTGGTTACGAAGTCAACAAACCTGTCGGCGAAATGATGAATGATCTTAATGAAAATCCTGAATTTCTTTATGCAGATACTCCTGACAGAAAAGAAATTGTCATTGCAGATTACAATCAAATGGTTAAAGAAGCTGAAGAAGATGTAAGGCCTTATTTTGAAAGATTTCCAATTAGCCCAGTTGAAGTAAGAGCTGTCCCAGAATATTCAGAAAAAACTGCTGCAGGTGGATACTATCAAGCTCCAAGTCTTGATGGATCTCGCCCAGGTGTATTTTATGCAAATTTATATGATATTAAACAAACCCCAACTTTTGGCATGCGAACACTTACATTCCATGAGGCTGTTCCAGGTCATCATTTTCAAATAGCCCTTAATCAAGAAAATGAAAAATTAACTCTGTATAGAAAAATGGGATATAGAACTTCAGCTTTTACTGAAGGCTGGGCATTGTATTCAGAGCAACTAGCTGTTGAGGCAGGAATGACTAAGAATCTTTATGATGAGCTTGGAGTCTTGCAAAGTGAAATGTTTAGAGCGAATCGATTGGTTGTAGATACTGGTATGCATTACAAAAGATGGACTAGAGAAGAAGCCATGGATTACATGAAAAAAACCACCGGTATGTCGGACACAGAAGTAAGAGTAGAGATTGAGCGTTATATTGTATGGCCAGGTCAAGCCACTAGCTACAAAATGGGAATGCTGAAGATTTTAGAACTAAGAGAAAAAGCTAAAAATGCTCTTGGAGAAAAGTTTGATATCAAAAAGTTTCATACAGTGGTTCTAGATCAAGGAATTGTTCCTCTATTTATTCTTGAGGATATCATTGACGAATGGATAATGAGTTATTAGTTTCTTGCCTGTCTTAACACTGGTATCAAAAGCATGGCTAGTAATATAAAAACGACTACTGTTCCTAAAAAATCTCCTACAAAAAATCTATAAACTTGCTCAATGTCAGTCATAGCATTTGGGAAACTTAAATTATTTCTACTCATATATAAATTTACAAGAAGTGCATTAAAACCAGCTGATATAAAAGTAATCAAAAGAATGTGTTTGTAATTTCTTCTATTCAGTGGGCTCGACCTTGTGTGCCCTAAAGTAAGACCTAGTGAATTCAGCATAGTTAAGGCAAAGGGAACTGACATAACGCTGATCAAGCTTGGTATAAATAATGAAAAAGAATATATACCAGGATCAAGAGCATAAGGCCCTACCAGCTCACCAAGATATAGACCTGGGATAGCTTTATAACCAAAATAAACAACACATAAAACCCTTGCAGCATGAGGTAAATAGAAAAAACCGCCCTTGCCTGCTAAAAATAGTACATGCGTATCAACAAAGTGCCACAGCACCCATAGCACTGTTGAAAATACAAAGCTGGTAACAGAAAGTGTAAGAAAGTTTTTCACTAAGGAGGTTTTTGTTTTCTTAGCTATTTAATACAACTAAAGATTCACGACCATCTTCTTCAGATTGATGTAATTGAATAATGCCTTCTGTGGATAATTTTTTTAGAGTTTTATATACGGTTGAACGAGACATTCCGGAATTTTCAACTATATCTGTAATATTGGAGCCATGTTCATTATAGGCAGCACGAATAATGATTGTGTAAAAGACTTTTAATTCATTTGGAGTAAAATGCCTTATATTTAAATCTTGCTCCAAGCCATCAAGCATGGCCAATGCATCGCCAATGTTTTTATAAAATTCTTTCATAAAAAATTTAATATCTTAATTGATTCAATGTAATAACTTTAAATGAACGTGATAAATTTGTCACTTCAAAAATATGAATTTAAAAGCATTGGCGGAGAGACGGGGATTCGAACCCCGGAACCAGTTGCCCAGTTACTACCTTTCCAAGGTAGCGCAATCGACCACTCTGCCATCTCTCCTGCTGTTAGGTAAGGCATTTTACATTAACTAAATCTAAGAATCTCTCAAAGTGATCATTGGCGAGGCATAAATACTCTTTCTAATTGAAATAACGCCTGCAATAAATATAAAACCAATACCAAACAAATAACTCAATCCAAGAATTAATAAATTTGGTGAATAAATCAGGTCTAGAAATTGAATAAAAATTACAGATGATAGAGCTATAGAGAATATGATTGCTGTTGTTGCAGATAATAGACCCAAAATCAAAAACTCTGATGCTGCTGATTTAAAAATTAGGGCTCTACTAGCTCCAATGGCATGCATAATTGCTGTTTCTTTGGTTCGCTGATCTCTGTTTGAATATACAGAAGCAATCAAAGCTAGGATTCCTGCTATAAACGTAAGGAAGAATATATATTGCACGGCCAATGAGGCGCTTGCTAGCGAGCTTTTACCTTGCTCAATAATTGCCTCTAAATTAACACTGGTGATTGTAGGGAAACGATTAGTAAAGTTATTCATAAACTTTTGTGAGTTTTCTAGATTGATGCTCGTAATGTATGAATTAGGCAACTCTCTTCCTGCTGCAGGAGAAAGAATAAAAAAGAAATTTGGAGAAAAGCTTTGCCATTCAATTTCTCTAAAGCTAGATACAGTAACACTAAATGTTTTTCCTCCAGCTGAAAAAGTGAGCTCATCACCAATCTTAAGATTCATTGATTCTGCAATCTCTCGATCAATTGAGACTTCCGCAACTTCATTACCGTTAGTCCACCATTCGCCCTCTACCAGTGAATTACTTAGGGGTAATTGATTCCGCCAAGTTAAATTTGCCTCCCGCTCCATAAGATTATCGAAATTGACATCATCAGATCCAGGTCGAGCTGCCGATAAAAGCCTACCTCGAATTAAAGGAGTAAAATCTGGCACGATAGTTCCTTGGTCTTTGAAGTAATTGGATATGGGATCTAGGTTGTATTCCTGAATATTAAACAAAAAATAGTTTGGCGTATCTTCATCTAGGGTTTCGGTCCATGAATCAACCAAATCCGTTCTTGTTTCCGCAAGTACCACAAGAAATAAAAGTGAAAGCCCAAATATAATTACTTGTAAAATACTATCATTTCCTCGCTGAACTATATTTTTTAGACCTAATTTCCAACCTGTTCCATAAGAAAATTTCACGCGGGAAAGCCCATAAATCAACAGCCTACCTATTAAATATAAAGAGGCAGTGACTAAGATCAATGAAATAACTATGTATATAATTAGTTTAATGTCTTGAAATAAAGCACCTAGAAATCCAAACATTGTAAAAAAAGCAACTAGATAAATCATGAGGTTGCTCGATAGCTTGATATTAAAGTCATTCCTTAAAATTCTGATAGGCTCAGTTTCACTTAGGATTTTTATATAGGGAGATGCTGTTGCAAATATCACAAAAGCAGCTGTAATGAAGCCAAGAATTACAGGTCGAGATGATGGCGGCGGTAAATCAGCATTAATAATTCCTTGTAAAGTAGAAAGCAAAAGATGCTGTAGCCCATAACCAAAAATCAATCCTAGTGACGAAGCAAAAATAGCTACCAAAGTTAGCTGCATAATTTGGTGCCCTAAAATAAATAACTTAGAAGCTCCAAAGACTTTCATTAATGAAGTATGAAGAAGGTTTCTGCTTGCATAGCGTCTAACCGCCATCATGGATGCAATAACAGAAATAATAATAGTGAAAAGACTAGCTAAGTTAAAAAAGGTTGTTGAATTAGCTATATCTTCTCCAAGATTATCTCCCACGTCTAATGCATTTTGAACTCTTATATTGGCAGGTATTTCTTCTAACAACTTTTCAAAACGCTCAAGGTTGTCTTGAGTGCCTGAAAAAAGGTTTCTATAAACAACTCTGCTCCCAGTTTGAATCACCCCCATTGCATCAACATCATCTATATTCACAATCGCGACCGGATAAAAACCTACAAAGCTAGAGTTTCTGTCAGGATAATCTTCAATAATGCCCTCAACTATAAAATTTTTATTACCAATAGAGACCTTATCCAGCTCCATTAATTCTAAAGTTTCCAATACTTTTCTTTCAATCCAGATGTTGCCAGGCTCGGGTGAGCCAAAATGCTTAATTTTAGCTCCCTGAGAATTAACAATCTTTAATTCACCTCTTAATGGATATGATGCAGTTACAGCTTTAATAGAAGTAAGCAGATTATCGTCTTCTGTTATTATCATACTCAGAAATGTAGACATCTCAGCAGAATCAAGATCATTTGCTGCAGCTAAGTCCAAATATTTTGAATCTATTTTAGATGCTGATCGTAATACAAGATCTGCACCTAAAATACTTGAAGCCTGCATTTGCATGGAGGACTTAAGCCTGTCACCTAAAAATCCAACACTTGAGATCGATGTAACAGCTAAAACAATTGATAAAAATAATATTAATAAGTCGCCACTAAAAACTTCAGACCAAAATTTCTTTAAGCCATATAAAAGGCCTCTAATCACAATAATTGTCCTTCTGAAAGTTCATAAACTTCATCACATTTTTCTGCTAAAGATAAATCATGAGTCACTAGAACTAAGGTTGTTTGGATGAGTTCATTTAATGAAAATATAAGATCGGTAATAGAGCTTGAGCTTTTTTTATCGAGATTACCTGTTGGTTCATCAGCAAATAAGATTTTTGGCTTGTTAACAATGGATCTTGCTATAGCAACTCGCTGCTTTTCACCGCCACTGAGTTGAGTCGCAAAGTGCTTTGCCCTATTTGAGAGTCCAACTTGCTTTAGAGCCTCGTAAGCTTTATCTATTGATTGAGGATCTCCTGAAATTTCAAGCGGTAACATGACGTTGTCTAGAGCAGTCAATCTTGGCATTAAATGAAAAGATTGAAATACAAAACCAACATCCTTGCCTCTAATTTGAGCTCTCTTATCCTCATCAAGGCTTGTAATTTGAGAGCCCAGCAACCTAACAGTTCCAGCAGTCGGCAAATCAAGTCCAGCCATTATAGCTAAAAGTGTAGTTTTGCCAGAGCCAGATGGCCCAACCAAAGATACTGGTTTACCTTGTTCAACCGATAAATTTATATCCTTAACTATTGTCAAAAGGCCCTCCGGACTGTTAACTTCTTTTGTGATGTTCTTAACTTCTAAAATTAAATTGCTCAAAGTATCCTTGGGTTTGCTTTTAGGTATTCTACTGGCACTTTCTTCGTCAGTAAATTCATCTGCTCAATTCAATAAAAATGAATATGTTGCAGTTGTTTTAGGAGATAGTTTAAGCGCTGGTTATGGAGTAAAAATTCAAGAGTCTTGGCCATCTATCCTTGAAAATAACTTAAATTCAATGGGCATGAATATAAAAATTATAAATGCTGGTATCAGTGGCGATACCACATCTGGAGGTCTATACAGACTCCCCAAATTATTGAAAGAGCATAAACCAAAATTAGTAATCTTAGAGCTTGGTGGAAATGACGGCTTGAGAGGAATGTCTATCAAGCAAGTAATAAAAAGAAATTTAGATGAGATGATAAGAATGTCACTTGATGGAGGATCCCAAGTCGCGCTAATTGGAGTGGAGCTTCCTCCTAATTATGGAGCAAGATACACAGATAATTTTAAAAATATGTATGTAGATTTAGCGAATCAATATAATTTAACCCTTGTGCAAGGCTCAATAAAGGAAATGGTCTCATTAAGTCTTATGCAGGCAGATGGCATCCATCCAAATATCAAAGGACATATGCAAATAGAAGAAGAAGTGAGAAACAAGATCTTAAGTTTATTGCATTAGATAATTACTGGCTAAAGTCTCTAAAATTCTTAAATATCAGTTTTTTTGAAGTAGATCGTATTGGGTTGATATCAATACCACCTCTTCTTAAAAATTTTCCATACACCGTTAAATCATCAATTTTAAAATCATTTCTTAATGATATGAAAATAGATTCAATGCAGGCTTCATGAAAATCACCTTTATTTCTGTATGATTTTAACAATTTAATTAACTTTTTTGAGTCTATTGAGTCAGAGGCAGAATGGATATATACATTACCCCAGTCCGGCTGAGATGTCACAGGACATATAGATCTAAAACCTTGAAAGCACGTAACCTTATTTTTTGGCACTTTATTTTTAAATTTTGAAATAAGGTTTGAAATCGGCGCACCATCGAATCTATTCAGTTTTCGAACTGAAACCGAGGAACCTAAAATTTTAGTTAAATCTTTTTCAATTAACTTATATGCATTAGCGGGCTTAGAAAATTTTTTATTATAAAATGATGCCAAATAAAGTTTAAAAGACTTAGATTCAACTGTAAGCACAGAGTGCATTGAAATTTTAATTTCTAATGCTTCGATCACGGGAAGATTCCTAGAATTTAGATATGAAAATTCATATGCATTCCAATAATCTAAGCCAAAAAATTCATTTAAATGCTGATTGTTTCTGGGTATAGAGTCTAGAAAATCTGGGGAATAAGAATCTAGTTTTGGCGTGGATTGATTTCCTAGATATTTAATCTTCACTGACGAGTTCCAACCCCTTTATGCAAAAGAATTAAACATGCGGAGGTGAGGACAGCTATAAAAAAAACAATCATCGCCAATGCAAATGGAATAGATACATCGCTAACCCCTAGCATTCCCTCTCTGAAGGTATTTACAACATAAAGCATTGGATTTGCCATAGAGATATTTCTCCAAATATCGGGAAGTATGTTAATTGAATAAAATACACCGCCTAAATAAATCAAAGGTGTGAGAACAAAAGTAGGAATGATAGAAATATCATCAAAGCTATCTGCAAAAATAGCATTTATAAATCCC
>JADHNM010000049.1 GCA_016779505.1 SAR86 cluster bacterium | reverse complement strand
ACAAACCCATGCATCAATTCTAGCGTCATGTCTAAGTCAGGATCTCCAGCAACTAGATATGCAACCAAAGCTTTTTTAGACGCTTTATTTAAAGAGAGAATCTTCTCATCTAATCTAGTCAAGAGATATTCCATCCACGGTAGCAACTGTATTAATGTCTTTATCACCTCTTCCAGAAACGTTAATTACTATGTGGTGATTCGATTCATAGTTCTTTGCAATATGTTCTAATGCAGCAAACGCATGAGCCGTTTCTAAAGCGGGCATAATGCCCTCAAGTTTTGTCACTAAATGAAATGCAGCTAAAACTTCAACATCTTCAACAGCAATATAATTTGCTCTTCCAGAATCTTTTAAATTTGAATGTTCCGGGCCAACTCCAGGATAATCTAAGCCAGCTGAAATGGAATGAGTATCTATGACTTGGCCATTTTGATCTTGCATGAGATAGCTTTTTGCTCCATGCAAAATACCTGGTTCTCCATCATTCAAAGGAGCTGCATGCTTCCCACTCTTTAAGCCACTGCCCGCAGCCTCAACGCCAATTAGTGCTACATTAGTCTCTTCAAGAAAAGGATAAAAAATTCCCATTGCATTTGATCCGCCGCCAACACATGCAACAATTGCATCTGGATATTGATTAAATTGATCAAAGGACTGCGTTCTTAATTCTCTTCCGACAATGGCATTAAAATCCCTAACTATCATTGGATACGGGTGAGGCCCGGTAACACTCCCAATAATATAATAGGTATCCTCGATATTGGTCACCCAGTCTCTCATAGCCTCATTCAATGCATCTTTTAGGGTCGCAGTTCCAGAATCTACTGCATGAACTTTTGCTCCCAATAGCTTGATTCTATAAACGTTCAGAGACTGCCTTTTTACATCTGCAGCCCCCATATAAATATGGCACTCAAGACCCAGTCTTGCTGCAACAGTTGCTGTGGCAACTCCATGCTGCCCTGCACCTGTTTCGGCAATAATCCTTTTCTTGCCCATTGCTTTTGCAAGCAATATCTGCCCCACTGTGTTATTTATCTTATGAGCGCCCGTATGATTTAAATCTTCCCTTTTTAGCCATATTTGTGGTCCAGAATAATACTCTGTTAATCTTTTTGCGAAATACAAAGGGGAAGGTCTGCCCACAAATTGAATTAAGTCTTGATCGATTTCTTCTATAAATTTCGGGCTATTTTTAAGCTTTGCATAGGTCTCATCTAGCTCTTTTAAAGCATGCATAAGCGTTTCAGGAACAAACTTCCCTCCATACTCACCAAAAAAGCCATCAGAATTTGGTAAATCAGTTAAATTATTCATTTTTAAATTTTTTTATAATCTCAGCTATGAGATTTTTATTTTTAAGTGCGAGTGATGATTCTACCCCAGAGTTAACATCAATACACCAAGGATTCATAGAGACAGCTTTTTTAATATTCTCGGAGTTTATTCCCCCAGCAAGCACATACCCCTGCTCAAGCGAGATATTATTAAGCAAGCTCCAATCAAAAACTTTGCCAGTTCCTCCATATGAACTATCTGAAAATGTTTCTAACAGTATCGCATCAGCCGATGAAAAGTCATTGATAGACTTAAGAGATTGAGAATTTTTTACTCTGATGGTTTTCCAAAATGGATGATTGAATTGCTGGCAGAAAGCATCTCCTTCATCCCCATGAAATTGCAAAATAGGATTTTTAATTTGGGTTATAACTTTTTTAACCTCTTCAACTGATGGATTTACAAAAACAAAAACCGGTGATGCATCCTTAAAATTAAAATTTTCTAGAGAAGTCAAAAAGTCATGAGAAATTTTTCTAGGACTGTTATTGGCCAATATGAAGCCAACGTAATCAACACCCATGTCGCAAGCATATTGCAATATGTTTATGTCATTTATCCCACAAATCTTTAATTTCATTGCCTTGGGTTAATAAAAATACTTAAGGGATTAGTTGAATTATTGTTTAAGCTCAAATCAATTTTTTTATAATCAGCACCAGTAAAAAATAGGCCTTGAGCTTGTGCTGTCTTGCCTGCAATCTTTCGGTCTTGAGCGCTCAAAATAGTCTTCATATCTTTTCCAAAACCCTTGGATATATCCAGCAAGGTGCCAATAATAATTCTAACCATATTATACAAGTAAGCATTTGCGCACATGCTGATAATTATAAAATGATCCTTTATTTGAATATCAATACTATGAATTGTGCGAACTGGGTTTTTTGCGGTGCATTTTGATCCCCTGAATGAATTAAAATTATGAGTCCCAATCAGATGTGCAGCCTCAGCTTTCATAATTTTGATATCAATTTCATTTTTTTCCCAATAAACATAATCTCTTAAAAAAATTGGCTGAGTCTTGCCTGTATAAATAACATAGGAATAGGTCCTATTAATAGCATCGAATCTTGAATGAAATTCATCTGGTACTTTTTGGATAGAGGAAACTGAAATATCATTTGGCAGCAGCGAATTTAAACCTTTAAGCCATTGGCTTGTTTCTCTGTCATCCTTTGAAGAGAAATCGAAAATCTGACCTGAGGCATGAACTCCTGCATCAGTTCTACCAGCGTAATTAATTCGCCCATCAAGCCTCCCAATAGAAGAAATAGCTAATTCAATCTGATCTTGAATTGAGGATGCATTTTTTTGAGATTGAAATCCAGAATAATTTGAACCATCGTATTGACAAATGCCTACAAATCTCACAATTTATTTCTTTGCTTTTAGAAGTGAGCTAGCCTCAGAAACAATAAGATTATTTGTTGAATGCGCTATCAGCTTATCTAAAATTTTTGTTGCGCTCTCCCAGTCATCCATCTCAATATATGTTCTCACTAAATCTAATTCTTGAGTTTCAATGTCATTGGATATGCTCAAGTTAGTTTGGAAGGTGTTGCTCTCATCTTGTAAATCCTCTTCCACGGCAGCTTTTGTGAATGAGGGTCTCTTGCTTGATCGAATAAGCATATAAGCTATTGCGAAACCTAAAAGCAAAGACAAAACACCAACCCAAAAAAGATCTTGTAAATCAAAAGCTTGAGAATTTTTTGATGTTTTTGTTTGCAAAGAAAAATCAGATTCTGATTTTAACTCAATGATTGAGGTATTCTTTGTCACTATTTCGGCAGCATTTAATTCTGAATTATCAATCCCTTTAACTGGATCTAGTTGCAACACGGGGGTGGAGTTATTGATGGGATCTTTCTTCGTTTCTGAATCAGCAAAAATTTCCACTGGTGCTGTTAATTTTAAAATTGGTTTAATTGAAGATCTTTTGGTTTGATTTTTTTGTGCATTCATGAAAGCAATGGATTCTTTTGCAGAAATTGCTGAGGTTGAGGCAACCAATTCTTGAGAAGGCAGAAAAAGATCAATATCCCCTCTTACTCTATTAATATCCTCATCGATGAATGCATTTGGGTTTTCAAGATAAAAACCCCACATGATTTGATAGATTGAAGCGTCATAATTCTGACTTACAGATTTCGAAACGCTCCAAATAGTTTCTACCTCATCGCTTGGAATGCTCTTAGGATCTTTAGCTTCATCAATATTATTATTAGCCGGCTTTGCAAGAGAGAAAGCTTTAGATTCATTGGGCTCAGAATCTTCGTAATTGGTCTCTTCAGATAATATTTTTGCTAAATCATATCTTTGCGGCTCACCATAAATTTTTTTTGCTGGCAGTTTAAAAGAAACTTTTGATTTCGCTTTAGGAACTATGTCATTCTGTGGAAGAAATATAAAAATATCTTTTTTTAATTCCTGTTTGATGTTAAGTCGGAAAGAAATATAGTCTTCTAAATGGTTATTGGGTAGAGCTAAGGTTAGGCGTTTATAATCTTCGAGACTCTCAAAAATTTTGAACTCAAAATAAAAATCAGATAACTCATCATTTGACTTAAAGTTTGTAATAGAAATATCATCCTCAGCTAAATTGCTTGTCGAACTGATCTTAATCTGAATTAAATATAATCCTTCTGAGTTAATTTCTACGTTAGGGCTTCCAATGATAATGCTTGCATAAAGACTGTGACTAAACAGAACTATAAAAAGAATAAGCTTTTTCATTGCTGTGAATTGATACCAAGAAGTTCTTCGCATATCTGAACTGCATTCAAGGCAGCACCTTTTCCATAAACATTATCAGCAACTATCCACATTGAAATCCAAGACTCACCATCTAGCTTCTGCGAACGAATCCGCCCAACATAAACATCCTCTGTATCAGATGCATTTTCAACAGGCGTTGGATATAGTCCTTCTTGAGGGTTATCGAGCACTTTTATGCCAGGCGAATTTTCTAGAACTTCAATAATTTCCTCTCTAGATATTTCTTCAGATACCTTAAAGAAAACTGCTTCAGAATGTCCATTAAATACTGGGACTCTTACACAGGTTGCCTGAACTTGAATATTTGGATCAAGGATTTTGTGAGTTTCCCAAACTAACTTCATTTCTTCTTTGGTAAAATCATTTTCTAAAAAAATATCACACTGCGGAATGACATTAAAAGCTATTTGTTTTGGATATACAGGTGATTGAGTTGCTGAATCACTAAAATATGTTTGATTATGAAGCTCCTCTAATGCGGCCTTTCCAGTGCCCGATACTGCTTGATATGTGGCTATATTTAAAAGCTTGATTTTTGCTTGATCGTGGATTGGTTTCAAAGCCATAAGCAATTGGGCTGTCGAGCAATTTGGGTTAGCTATAAGAGATGGTTCTGAGAGACTCCTAAGAATTTCTCCATTGATTTCTGGAATAATCAAAGGAACATCATCCTCATATCTAAAATTAGAGGATAAATCAATTACAAAACTTCCTTGGGCAACAAAGTTTCTAGCGTATTTTTCTGCAACCCTTGAGCCAGCAGAAAATATAATAAATTGTCCTTTTTCTGGGCTAAAGTTTTCCAACGATTCAACTTGATATTTTGTATTGTTAAATTGAATTGATGATCCTATGGTTGAATTACCAAGGGGTATAAATTTATCTACAGGAAATGCTCTTTTTTCTAGCAATTGGATAATTTTTGTTCCAACAACACCAGATGCACCGATCAAAGCAAGAGATACTCCCTTATTCATACTCATCCTTTAAAATACTAATTATAGATGAAGCTACTTCTTGTGTTTTCATGAATTCATTTGAGGTGGATATATCTTTTGTTCTGCAGCCTTTGCTTATAAAAGTTTTTATTGCTGATTCAATTCTTCTGGCAAGATCAACTCTTCCAAGTGAGTATTCAAAAGCCATTGCGAGAGAAGAAATCATAGCAATTGGATTAGCAATCCCTAGACCAGCAATATCTGGTGCGCTGCCATGACATGGTTCATACATACCTTGAGAAGAGCTATTTAAAGACGCAGAGGGAAGCATTCCAATTGAACCACTTAATGTGGCTGCAATATCTGAAAGGATGTCTCCAAAAAGATTTCCAGAAACAATCACATCATATTGATTCGGATTTAATACTAGCTGCATAGCAGTATTATCAGCAAGCTGATGTGAAAGCTCGACCTCAGGATACTCAGCGCTTATTTCAGTGACTATACTTCTCCAAAATTTTGATACTTCTAGGACATTAGCTTTATCAACAGAGCATAACTTTTTATCTCTATTCATAGCAGCTTCAAAAGCGACCTTAGCAATTCTTCTAATCTCATCTTCGTTATAAATCATTGTATTGAAGCCATATTTAGGAGTTTCATTTTCGACAATTCCTCTTGGCTCTCCAAAATAAACTCCACCTGTCAACTCCCGGACTATGAGAATATCTAAATTTTCTATAATATGATTTTTCAGCGGCGAAGCAGATGCAAGCTCATTGAATAAAAAAGCAGGTCTTAAATTAGCAAATAGGCCAAGAGATTTACGCAATCCTAGTAAAGCTTGTTCTGGTCGAACATCCCAGTCAAGATGATCCCATTGAGGCCCACCAACAGCACCAAATAAAATTGCATCAGAATTTTTTGCCATATCCAATGTGTCTTCAGTTAAAGGTTTACCAAACTCGTCAAAAGACGAGCCGCCAACTTTTCTTTCCGATAGCTGAAAATCTAAATTTTGCTCATCGATTAGATACTGCAAAACTTCATTCATTGAAGAGGTGACTTCTTGACCGATCCCATCTCCTGGAAGAATTAATATTTTTTTTGTCATTCTTGCACTTAATTGCTGTAATCAAAAAGCCAGGGTCTCTGGTTTCTTCTTGTTTTCTCGAAGGCTTCAATATGCTTTTTATGTTTTAAAGTAATATCTACGTCATCTAAATTATTAATAATACGATCAAGTAGACTTTCCTTAACATTAAATGAATAACAAGATTCACCATCAAACTTAATGTTTTTTTTCACCAAATCAATTTCAAAACTAGTCGGTGAGGTGCTACAAATTTCAAATAAGTGCTTAATTTCTTCTTTGGTCAGCTTGATTGGAAGAACTGAGTTTTTAAAACAGTTGTTGTAAAAAATATCTCCAAATGAGCTTGCTATGACTGCCTTAAAACCAAAATCTCTTAAAGCCCATACTGCGTGTTCTCTGCTTGAACCACAACCAAAATTATCTCTCGTTAATAGAATTTCAGAGTTAGTAAAAGGTTCTTTATTTAGAATGAAATCATGATTTTTAGATCGATCATCTGAAGTCATGTCTAATCTCCCTTCATCTAAATATCTCCAGCCATCAAAAAGAAAATCTCCAAAGCCAAATTTTTTTATAGATTTGAGGTACTCAGTTGGAATAATCTGATCAGTATCAATATTGTCTCTATCAAAAGTTGCTACGATGCCTGAGATAATTGAATGAGTCATGATGATGGATCTATTATTTTACCGTTTATCGCCGTTAATGCAGCCATCAGTGGGCTCATCAAATGAGTTCTGCCAAGATTACCTTGTCTGCCTTCAAAGTTCCTATTCGAGGTTGACGCACAACGTTCATAAGGCTTTAGCTGGTCAGGATTCATACCTAGACACATTGAGCAGCCTGGATCACGCCACAAAAAACCTGCATCTACAAAAATTTTATCTAAACCCTCTTCTTCTGCTTGAGCCTTCACCATGCCCGAGCCAGGTACCACAATAGCTTCAGTAATATCTTTTGAAACTTTCTTACCCTTTATGACGGAAGCAGCATCACGTAGATCTTCAATTCTTGAGTTAGTGCAAGAACCAATAAAAATCCTATCAAAACTTAAATCTTGAAGAGTTTTTGAATCATTGAGACCCATGTAAGTTTTTGCAAGTGATAAATTTTCATGGCTTTCATCATCAACATCCTCTTCGGTGGGGATAGCTGCATCAAAATCTATGGTCATTTCAGGTGAAGTGCCCCAAGTAACCTGAGGTTTAATCTCAGAAACATCAATATTTATTGTTTTATCAAAATTTGCATCTGGATCTGATTTTAAAGTCTTCCAATA
>JADHNM010000048.1 GCA_016779505.1 SAR86 cluster bacterium | reverse complement strand
ATCAAGGAAAAATCACTGTTTCATTTTTTGGAAACAATTTGCTTGATGAAGCTGCGCGAAATCATTCTTCATTTGTTAAAAATCAGGTGCCTTTACCTGGAAGAAATTATGGTCTTAGATTTAATTTAACTTTTTAAAACCTTCGTAAAAAAGCTTTAAAAAGCCGGAGGCTGTTTTGTGCAACCTCCGGTTTTTTTATTTATAAAATAAGTATAATCTTTGATCTAAATTAGTAATTTTTTACATTATGAGCTCTAAACTTTTCTATATTTTTTTGATTTCTTCATTTGTAATTAATGCTATTTTTGCTCAAGAAACTGAGGAGATTGTTTCAGTTGCTTCATACATAGAATCCAGTGAATTAAATGCCTCACCTGTAGATGTTATTACGGCAGAGGAATTTAAAAATATAAGAGTATCTAGCGTGGCTGAGCTTAGTAAATATCTTAGTATTGCCTCAGGTTCTAACTTTCAAACAAATGCTTTGGATGGTGTTGATCAAGGAATGGCGAACATCACTTTGCGTGGAATGGATCATGCATCAACCCTTGTGCTGATTAATAAAAAACGCCAGACTCACTCTGGGACACCCTCTGACGAAGGTGAGGGATATATTGATATTAATATTATTCCTGAAATAGCTCTTGATAGAATTGAGATTTTAAAAGATGGGGCCACTTCATTATATGGCTCTGATGCTGTTGCAGGAGTTATTAATTTTCATACATACCAAGAGTTTGATGGCATGCGCATAGCGCTTGGCAGTCAAAAGACTAGTAATTATGACCAAAGAGATAATTCTGTAGGTGCACTTTTTGGAGGCGAGACTTTGGGAGGAAACTATGTATTTGCATTAAGTTCCTTGAACAAATCCCCTCTAAATGCTTCAAGAATTCCCAGATTTGCTGAATTGGGTCTTAGCGGTTTGGGGAATAGCTTTAAAGTAACCGAGGCAGATTCAGTAGCTTCTGGCATATATGCTGGAAGTTATAATAAAAATCAAACAGTCCCTGATCCAAATTGTATTGAAAATGGAGGCGTGTTAGCTGGACCAAGATGTAAATTTTTATATGGCGAAAGGTTCAACATAGTCAATGACGAGGATCACCTAAAAGGGTATCTGCACTTTGCAAGATCTAGTTCAAAGACTGATTATTCAGCCACTGTGCTGATAGCCAAAATTGATGTGAATGACAATCCACAATCTCCATCTTATCCAGCTCTATCATATTTATCTAAGAAAATTTTCCCAGGACAGGGGGGTAGTCCATTCAATGTCCCAGTGATTTGGTATGGCAGACCTTTAGGTTCTGCATTCCCATCACCCAATTCACCCAAGGCCATTTTCCAATATCACTTTAGCAATAGATTAATTTTTGATATTTCTCAAAATTTAGATTTTGAACTCTCTCTCACTGCAAGTGAACATGAAAATCAGCACAATCGACCTGATACAATCGAATCAAGGTTTGAGGCTGCAATTTTGGGGCAGGGTGGTCCAAATGGTAATGAGCAGTGGAATATATTTTTACCTTTGGAAAATTCAGCAAGTTTGATTAATTACATAAAAGGCTCTGAGACTTCAACAAAGACCGGCACTCTTATATCCTTGGATGGAATTCTGAGAGGCCAAAAGAATGGAGCTAACTTTGCTTTGGGTTTTCAATTTAATTCAGAGGATTTGCAAATCAATTATTCTGAAATGAGTAGAGTTGCATTTGACTCCTCTGGAAAATTAACCAAAGGAGCAGATTTATTATTTCTGGGTGGCGGGACAAATGTTGGCACCAGCAGAAACAAGCAAGCCGTTTTCTTTGAAGCAAATAAAAATTTTGGTGATGCATTGGACTTAATTTTATCTGGTCGCTATGAAAGACTGGATAATGAATCATCATTTGATCCAAAATTCTCATTTAAGTATTCAGTCTCAAGAGATTTTTTATTAAGGGGTTCTATCGGTACTTCTTTTTCAGCTCCTTCGATGGCTCAAATGTTTTCCTCTGAGATACGTCTTGGGAGTGTGAGAGATATAGATGATTCTCCATTTGTCCGTTTGGCAGTTTTAGGAAATCCCAATTTAAAGCCTGCAACTTCAGAAAATATAAATTTGGGATTTATATGGAATCTTGCTAAAGAAGTGAATCTGACCATTGATTATTGGTCTATTAACTTTAAAGATCGAATTGAAGCAGAGAGCGCTCAGGTTTTATTGAATACAAATCCTTTTGCCTCAAGTATTACAAGAAATCAATTTGGAGAATTGATAGCAGTTAGCACTTCATATTTTAACGAGGAAAAAACAGAAATTAATGGAATAGATGCAGAGATAAATTTTTTTAAAGTTACTCAATACGGTGACTTAAACTATTCGATTAAGGCAACTCAATTTTCTGAATTTTTAACACCTGAGGATAGTGAAGTAGGGGATCGGGGAGTTCGCTCAATTATGGTCAACAGAGTGGGCAAGTTCAACTATGATGCTCATACACACTCACTGCCAAAATTAAGATTGAATACATTTTTAAGTTGGACAATAAATGATTTGGTACTGGGCTTGAATACAAGGTATGTCGAAGGATATTCAAATGAGCGTCAGATCCCCGCTTCTGCCATTAGTCTTGGCTACACTAACTATGTCAAATCATTTTTAGTGCATGACTTTTCAATAAAGAAATCTTTTAAGTTTTCATTGGGTGGAATAGAGATAGGCCTAGGAATTATTAATGCTTTTGATAAGAAAGCCCCATTGTTGTATGACGCCCCTGACTTTAGTTTTGATACCAAGGTACATGATCCAAGAGGGCGATTAATAAACCTTACTGCAGAATTCAATCTGTAAGAAAACATGAAGGGTCTAATTAAAGACCCTTCACCATTCTTAGGGGGAAAAGTACGCTAAGCATTTATATGAATTTGTATTCAACTTCTATTTGGGGGAAAAGAATAAATACTTAACGTACATATATGTATATGCAATTCTTATGCCAATCTTTATTTTTTTAATTTCATAACTTATCTGCTATAAATTAGTTATAGAAAAAAATTACAAATTGATATGAGAATAAAAATAGATCAAAAAAATAATGATTTGATGACAGGTCCTGGAGATATTTATGCAACAGAGATTGCTGGGGCGGGAAATGCATTTGCGTATGCAATTTATGAACATAGCAAATTACCCTTGAGAGTTTTTGAGGCAGCACGATTGATGACCGCAATGATTAACGGTTGCCAGATTTGCATGACTTGGCAGTCAAAGCGAGATGTTCACCAAATGGGGATAACTCATGGGGTAATTTCTAACGGCGAAGCGCCAGATAAAAAATTTTATTCAAATATTCTGAGCAATAATTTTGAGGATTTAAGTGATCAAGAGTTAATGGCAATCAAATTTGCTCAAGGCATGGGGCAGGATCCAAAGCAGTTATCTGCAGACGAAAAATTTTGGAAAGAAATAAAAACTGTCTTTACTGATGCGGAAATTACCGATCTTGCATATTGCACAGCAGGCTGGATGGGTATGGGCAGAGTAGCCCATGTTCTAGGTTTAGATAAAAATTGTGAAATATAAAGTTTATGAAAAATGATAGTAATTTAGAGAAGGATTTTAAACTGGCACGATATATTTATATTTCTATTTACTGCGGATTGATAATTCTTTTGCTGCTAGTTTTTTTTTAAAATATTAGAAAGTGGTGCCGGCACCAAGAGTTGAACTCGGGACCTGATGATTACAAATCAACTGCTCTACCAACTGAGCTATACCGGCAAAGATCGAAATTTTACATCAATAATTTAAATGTGGGAAGTTACAAAATTGTTGCAGTCAATCGGGTCTTTATGTGTGTATAATTTACCTGTTATTAATTTTTAAGAGAAAACTTATGAAAAAAATATTTTTATTATTTACTTTGGTTTTTAGCTTTGGAGTCTTGGCTGATGATCATTTACCAGAAAATTTTTCAATGTATCAAACAAATTTTTTGTTCAATTGTCCTGAGCCAGAAATGTGTTTTGCTGCATTTGATAAGTATATGAACTCTCCAATGGTTTCAAAAGAAAAGTTTGAAGTTGATTTTTTTGCTTTGCAGCAAAATGGTTGGGATGAATCTACTCATGGCGTTAGCTGGTATTTTAAAGATGCAGATCAATATGCAAGAGCTGGCGAACTGTTTGCAACCACGAAAGCAGGAAGAGAATTTAGAAAATCTATGAATAATCTTGAGGTAGAAACTATCTCTGATACTTTAACTGTTCATAGCTATGGCAAAGTCCTTGCTGGAGAAACTGCAGATAACGTGGTCAACCTTCGATGGAGTCTTGAGGTGACCGATCCAGCAAAGTTTGTTCCATTATGGGTAAACTTTTCTAAAAGCATTGAAAAATATGATTGGACTTCAAATGGATATGGTTTGCAGACACATTATTTAGGAAATAATGGAACCGGCATTACGCATGAAATTTGGGCATCATTTAATACCGTTCAGGATGCTCTAGCATTTTTAAGTGGCTTAAATAATTCTAAAGAGTTCGCTGAATATTCTCCTAAAGCAAGAGAATATAGTAAGTTTAAAAGATCCTACATGGAAGTTAGCTTAAAGCAATACAACCCTGACTGATTTATGCAATTTAAAGAAATGGCCTCAATAGAGGCCATTTCTTTATATCCTTAACTCGCAACCAGTCCCACCTAGCCCACAATATCCATTAGGATTTTTATCAAGATACTGTTGATGATATTCTTCTGCTAAAAAATACCTATCTTCTATTTTTATCTCAGTTGTAATCATTCCAAGATCTGACTCCCTCAAACTTTCTTGATATTTAACAAGGCTTTCTTTGATAGTTATTAAATCTTCATCATCTGTGGAATAGCAGACTGACCGATATTGTGTGCCAACGTCATTGCCTTGCCTCATTCCCTGAGTGGGATCATGACATTCCCAAAAGATCTTTAGTAACTGCATGAGAGAAACAATTGTTGGATCGTAATCGACTTTTACAACTTCGGCGTGTCCTGTAATACCTGCACAAACCAATTCATAGCTTGGCTCATCATGATCTCCACCAGCATAACCAACTGATGTCATAACGACTCCAGAGAGAGACCAAAATTTTCTTTCCACTCCCCAAAAGCATCCAGCTCCAAATAATACTGACTTAATTGATGATGGTTGATCGTGATCAATATCCTTATTAAAAATAGTGTGATTCATTAATTTAATATATCCCTTTGATTGAACATTCCCCCGAGCTAATGGATTTTAACTCATTCGATGTTTTTAAAAGCATCTTACCTTCTTCATTGATGCCTTTAAAGATACCAACTTCTTCATCTTGCTTATTATTGGATATAACTTTTAATTCATCGCCGATATGCATGCATCTTTTTTCCCAGGCTGCTAACCAATTTGGGTAGCCATTTTCCGTATAAGACATAATTGCAAGCAAGATTGAATTTATTAATTTTTCCCTTGGCAGTATTTCAGCAAGCTTACCAATATCACCCCACCAAGACTCTTTTTTTGGAAGTGCGTAGTTTATTCCAATGCCAACTATGAATTCTATTTCATTATTCACAATCTCTGATTCAACCAAAATCCCACATATCTTTTTATTATTAATCAATAGATCATTCGGCCATTTAAGCCCAGCATTGATTTTTTTACCTGATACATAATCCATAGACTCAGATATTAATAGTCCGATAATAAGACTTAGCGGGGGATCATTTTTATCCTTGAATTTGATTGACATGTAAATATTGCCGCTATCAGGGCTATACCATTGCTTTCCCTGTCTGCCTCTTCCGGCGGTTTGTTCCTCAGAAATAACAATTAAAAAGTTTTTAAGTAATTTCTTGTCTTTAGCAAAGGTGTTTGTTGAATTCACGGTATCAAGCAGATAAAAGTCTATATTTTCAGGATTCAGGCCTTTCAAAACCCCTTTTTGTGTTAATTTGTGCAAGTTATGAATAATCTAGTTGACTTCAGCTCATTCTAGAACAAAAATAGCAACCTTGAAATGGAGGAGTGGCCGAGTGGTTAAAGGCGGCAGACTGTAAATCTGTTCTCTACGAGTACGTTGGTTCGAATCCAGCCTCCTCCACCATTTTTTAATAGAATATTTACTGTAAAAAAGGTTGAGTTTATCGATTTTTAAGGGGATAATACGCCACCTTAAATTTGGATACTGTAATTCGGGCTCATATAGCTCAGCGGTAGAGCACTTGCTTGGTAAGTAAGAGGTCACCGGTTCAAGTCCGGTTATGAGCTCCATTTTATAGGTAAATTTTAGAGTTAATTTCAAAAATAGAGAGGCAAGAAATGGCTAGAGAAAAATACGAAAGAACGTTACCCCATGTCAATGTTGGAACAATTGGCCACGTTGATCATGGTAAAACTACATTAACCGCTGCTTTAACGAAAGTTGCTTCAGAAGTATTTGGTGGCGAAGTTGTGGACTTTGCAAATATTGATAATGCTCCTGAGGAAAGAGAACGTGGTATTACCATTGCTACCTCACACGTTGAGTATGTTTCAAGTTCAAGACATTATGCTCACGTAGACTGCCCAGGACATGCTGACTATGTAAAAAATATGATTACAGGTGCTGCACAAATGGATGGAGCTATTTTAGTGGTAAGTGCAGCAGATGGTCCTATGCCTCAAACAAGAGAGCACATTTTGCTTGCTAAGCAAGTTGGTGTTCCTAAAATTGTTGTTTTCCTAAACAAAGCTGACCAAGTGGATGATGCGGAATTACAAGAATTAGTTGAAATGGAAATTAGAGAATTGCTAGACACATATGATTTTCCTGGCGACGATACGCCAATCATAGTTGGAAGTGCTTTAAAAGCCTTAGAAGGAGATACTTCTGACATTGGTGTTCCTGCTGTAACAAAATTAATCGAAGCATTGGATTCATTTGTAGATGAGCCTGTTAGGGAAATTGAAAAGCCTTTCTTGATGCCCGTTGAAGACGTTTTCACAATTTCTGGAAGAGGAACTGTTGTTACTGGAAGAATCGAACAGGGAATTGTTAAAACTGGTGATCCATTAGAGATTGTTGGTATTTCAGATACAACAACTACAGTATGCACTGGAGTAGAGATGTTTAGAAAATCTCTTGACGAAGGTAGAGCTGGAGAAAACTGTGGAGTTTTATTGAGAGGCATCGAAAGAGATGCTGTTGAGCGCGGTCAAGTATTAAGCGCTCCAGGATCTATTAATCCCCACACAGAATTTGAAGCTGAAATCTATGTACTTAGCAAGGAAGAGGGCGGCAGACATACTCCTTTCTTTAGTAATTACAGACCGCAATTCTACTTTAGAACAACTGACGTAACTGGTGCTTGTGCATTGCCAGAAGGCACTGAGATGGTTATGCCTGGTGATAATATCAAGATGACAGTTAGTCTGATCGCTCCTATTGCAATGGAAGAAGGTTTAAAATTTGCAATTAGAGAAGGCGGAAGAACCGTTGGAGCTGGCGTAGTCGCGAAGATTATTAAGTAATTTAACAATTTTACAATTTTGCCGAGTTTAAAGCTCGGCATTTTTGTCTCTATTTATAGGAGAAAATTTAGGCCAGTAGCTCAACTGGTAGAGCGACGGTCTCCAAAACCGTAGGTTGGGGGTTCAAGTCCCTCCTGGCCTGCCAAGG
>JADHNM010000047.1 GCA_016779505.1 SAR86 cluster bacterium | reverse complement strand
AATACGCAAGCATTAATCTGGACGAGTATTCAGGCAATTCAATAACTACCTCCATCCAAATTAAATAGAGGGCACCATTTAAACTCATGCAAAAACCGATAAGAACAGCAGCAAAAACAATTTTATTCAACATTCTATTTTTAAATAAACTGTTGAAGGCTTTAAAAGGGTTGGTTAGCCGTTCTGGTGAAGCAGACTCCATGGAATCTGGCACTTGTTTTAATGCATTAAAGGTAATTAATGGTATGCAAAATAAAAGAAACATTCCTATTGAATTTACCTTTGCCTTCAATGAAGGATCATTAATCTCGACAATTGCTGGAATAGCTATAACTGTAAACATGCCCATCAAGGACATTAACTCTCTGAGCGTTAATAGTTTGGTTCTATCATCATAGTTTGGTGCAAGAAAAGAAGCCCAAGACAATTGAGTTATGCTGCTTAAAGTGAATGCTGAATACATTAAAAATAGTCCCACAACAAAATACAATGGCGAGGGCTGATCTGTTGGTGGTAAAAAAATGATATAGGTAGCAAGCATAAAAACAGGCGCTGATAAAAATATCCAAAGTTTATGCTTACCCCATTTTGAAGGAAATTTATCAATCAAAACCCCCATGACAGGATCGGTTAATACATCTGCAAACCTGCCCAAGAAAAAAATAATACCAACCAGCGATAAGCCCAGGCCTAAATCGCCTGCGTAAAATGGCAAAATAAAAATAAACATTGGCATTCCTGCCGCAGAGGTTGGAAAATTTAATGCGGTATAGGATAACCGCTGAAATAAGTTCATATTGTTTGAGATTTAAGCTTTAAAAACGTCTCTCATTGAAATGATACCCACAAGGTGCTCTCCAGAAAATACAGGCAGGTGTCTAATTTGATTTTGCAGCATAAGCTTCTTAGCCTCTGAGTTGGAAGTATCTGGACAAGTAAAAATAAGTTTTTTTGTCATCACATCTTGCACAGTTTTAGATTCAAGCGTTTTAGGGCCACCAGACAATGCGTAAACAAGATCTCTCTCAGTTAAAATACCTACGACTGATGATTTGCAAAGATTATTCTCAGAACCACTTTCACAGATCATTAAAGCTCCAATTTTGTTTTTATTCATAAGAGTTGCTGCATCAAATAAATTAGAATTTGAAGGGATGGTAAAAATATCCCAATACTTTTGTTCATTTAAATGATCTTTAACTTTTTTCATGTTTTATAGTTATAAATGTCTTATTTTTTAACTTTTTATTAAAAGATATTAACACCCTATCTTATTTCTTGGTATCATAGGTTTTTACAAAAAGTATGCTTAGCATTTACTTATATTTTAACTATAACAATTTATGACTAATATGAAATCTTTAAATTATCTCTCTATTTTTATTTTTACATTTTTACTAGCTATCCCTGTTTTTGCAGGAGATAAAGGCTATGTTGGAGAAGAAGGCACAGAAATTGAAGTGACTAGGGTTTCTAGTCCTGCGGCTGAATATCCAAGAAGAGCTATTAGATTAGGTGTAGAAGGCTCGGTTAAATTGGAGTTTGATGTTGATACAGATGGCTCAGTTCTAGATCCATATGTAGTCGAGAGCAGTCCCGCTGGAGTGTTTGATAGAGCTGCGATAAAAGCTGTAAGAAAATTCCTTTATGAGGCTCCCACATACAATGGAACTTCAGTAAAGGTTAACAATGTGCAAATTGTTCTTGTCTTTAAGCTCGCAGGTTAAATCTTTAGCTTAGATATATAGACGAAGGATACCTATGCCCATAAGACTCCAGTTACTTCTATTTGGAGTTATCGGTAATATTCTTGTCGCGGCTATTTTTATATTTTCTTTTGGATACAGGGAAAATATCCAAGAAAACTCTTCCAATGAGTCGCTGTTAACTCTTTATGAGTCGGCATGGTATCAAACCTATAATAAGTCCTTTGATGTTATGTCGAAATGGCTTCCGATTACGGGTGAAAATGCATCTTTTTGGGAGCCTGATTCTGAAATTTTTATAGATGAGGTTGCTTCAAGCAACATCTACACAAATCCTCTTCTTGATACAATCAGCGCGGATAGAATTGGTGATGCGCAGTATTTAATTGAGTTATTTTTTGAGGAAGAGCTTGATTATGGAAACTTAAGCTATGTCATGGCCTACTTCCCCTCAGGTGAGCGAATATACTGTGGAAGTGCTTTGGATTTGCTGGGAGTAGATCCCTGCTCTCCTTCTGCACGGCCTGATTTCTTTAGCTTCCTTGATTCATTTTTACAGGATGCCTCCAGCAGACCAAGACAATCAATTGTGAGAATTAAAGATAAAAATGAAGAACAAGCATCGACCCTAAATCAGGCCTTAAGTTTTCCAGTTACTGTTGAAGGACAAACATTAGCTGTGATTGCATTAGGTGTAGACATTAGAAAGGGTTTAGAGGTTTTTGAGGATGAGTTTGAGGTTAGGACAGCAATCAACACAGATTCTGGTTTGATATCCCTAAATGATTATTATCAGCAATTTGGTGATACAGATGATGACCTTTTTGATATTGATAACTTTAATAAATTAACTGATAAAGCTGCTACATTTAAAATCTTAAATGGCTCTCGTCACTCTGAAAAAGATACAGAACTTGGCACCTCAATCACCCTTCTTCCCTTGAGTACTTTTTTATCAGCTGATGAGGCTCAATTATTTATTTTTAAAGATGAAAGAGAAAACATACTAAGGGCAGCCAGCGTATTAAATTTAACTTATGTTGCTGCTATCTCATTTGTAATATTTATTATCTCTCTGATAGCTTTTATTACCACCAGAACCTTTGGGGGGATTACGAAGGCTATTGAAGTTCTTGAAGGTCTGACTAAGGGCGATCACACTCAAGAAATGCCTCCAAGGAAGGGCATGCTGGCATCAGAAACTGATGAAGTAGGACAACTATCGGCTGCACTAGGTACTTACAAATCCCATTTACTTGAAATGGAATCCATTAGAGAAGACCAGGCTAAACGAAGACATGAACGGGACGAAGTAATTATTGAAAAAATGACAGCACTTGCAGATCAACTAGACGGAAGTGCAAGAACACTAATTCTTAATGATATTAAAAAAATGAATGAATTGGCTGAGAGTGCTGATAGAAATTCAAGCGAAGAAGCTTCGGTAGAATTAATGTTAGTTGCTTTCTCAAGGATGTCTGATGAAGTGAATGGTTTGATAGATGCAAGAACCAGTGAAATGGAAACTGCCAGAGATGAGGCGAGAGATGCCAGCGATCAAAAAACTAAATTCTTTGCAAACATGAGTCATGAATTAAGAACTCCTTTAAATGCCATACTTGGCTACGGAGAAATGCTTTATGAGGACTGTGAAGACCTAGGCTATGATGATTTGCTTCCAGATCTTAAAAAAATTACCTCATCAGGAAGCCACCTTTTATCTCTAATTAACAATATTTTAGATCTCTCAAAGATTGAAGCTGGAAAGATGGAGCTTTTTGTTACAAGTTTTGAAATTGAGAACATGATTCAAACCATCAAAGATGTTTCGGAGCCTTTAGCCGCAAAAAATGATAATGGTTTTGTCATCAATCTTGATGGCGCCATGGGATCAATGTCACAGGATGAAACAAAACTAAGACAATGTTTAACTAATTTTTTAAGCAATGGCTTTAAATTTACTAAGAATGGAACCGTTACATTGGATGTTAAAGCCAGAATGGTCGATGACCTAGAATTTATTGATTTTGCTGTCATTGATACCGGTGCTGGAATGAGCCCTGAAGGTGTTGCTAAAGTCTTTGAAGAGTACACCCAAGCTGAGCGCTCAACATCGGCTAATTATGGGGGTACAGGTTTAGGTCTGCCCATTTCCAAGAAATTTGCTGAAATGATGGGTGGAGATGTCATTGTGACCAGTGAAGAAGGCGTGGGTTCAGTATTCACTATGTCTGTGCCTAGAGAATGTCCTGAATATAGCGAAGATGACGTTAAAGGCAATGTAATCAATCTAGATGCACAAGATAATTTAGTTGTCTTGGTTGATGATGATGTGGCAATGCATGATTTAATTAAAAGGACTATTTCAAAATTAAATCTCACCTTGCTGGGGGCTACAAACAGTGAGAAAGGCATGGAGCTTATTCGAGAAGTTAAACCAAAATTGATCTTACTGGATGTGTTAATGCCTGGACGTGATGGTTGGTCGCTGCTCAAAGAATGTAAAACTGATAAAGATTTAAAAGATATACCAGTAATTATGATCAGTCAGCTTAATCAATCTAACCTAGCTTCCTCACTTGGAGCCAATGATTACCTTACCAAGCCTATCGATAGATCGCATTTTATAAACACTCTAAAAAGAATATTAGGCAATGATACTCAGGATAAAAAAGTATTAGTCATTGATGATGATAAAGATGTCAGGGAGCTACTATCCAGACTGCTGAAGGACGCTGGCTATAGACCAATAGATGCAAGGGATGGTAAAGAGGGTTTGGAAAGGACAAAAGATGAGCCAGCCTTGATCATCCTAGATCTTGAGATGCCTAGGATGGATGGTTTTGAATTTTTAGATAATTACATCAAAGATGTTCCTGAAGAACAAAGAGCTCCTGTGCTTGTATTCTCAGGCAAAGATTTAACCGATGTTCAGGAAGACTTACTAAAAGAAAGGGTCGTAGGACTGGTGAAGAAAGATGATGTTTCTATGGAGAACCTTTCAAAGATGATCCAAGGGATTGTAAAAAGTTAAGACCCTACAAACGCCTCAATTTTTTCAAGCAATCTTTTAAAGTCTACAGGCTTGGTATCAAAATCATCGGCTCCACACTCTAGTGCTTTTTGTTTATCTGATTCTAAAGCATGAGCAGTTAATGCAATAATTGGAATAGAGCTAATAGAGTCATCAGCCTTGGCTTGAATGGTGGCTTCCCATCCATCTAGAACTGGCAATCCCATGTCCATTAGCACAAGGTCGGGAGATTCATTGCGCATCATTTCAAGGCCGGCCTGACCATCAAAAGCCATGATAATTTCATACCCACGTCGTGATAGCCTTCGAGACAACATATCTCGATTCATTTCATTGTCTTCAACATAAAGTAACTTTGCCATTTTATTAGTCTCCTACTAATTCTGTATCTATTAATTTAAATCTATTCCTTCCATCTTTTTTAGCTTCATAAAGCCTCTCATCAGCTTTGTTCGTTAAATCAGCTGAGGTTTCAGTTTCAGTTGAAAACGCCACTCCACCACTTGAACTCACCTTGATATCTGTACCATCAAAATTAACAACATTATTATTAATTTTTTTAATTAACTTAGTACAAAATTCTTTGGCTTGATCTGGATCAAGATATAGAATTGCTAAAAATTCTTCTCCCCCTATTCTACCAACTATGTTTGGCGATGAAATCTCTGTTTGTAACAATTGTGCAAAAGATATGAGGACTGCATCACCACCTGCATGACCATAGTTATCATTCACTTGCTTAAAGAAATCAATATCAAACATGATGGTGGCAAACTGTCGGTCTTGTGATTGTCTTGAATTTTCCATGGCTTCATCCAAGGCTTCAAAAATGACTCTACGATTATAGATACCCGTTAATTGATCTGTGGTGGCTTGAATATGTAATTTATTAACAAGCTCTTTTTCACGCTCACGCCAAAATTTTCTTTCTAAAGCAGCTACCACCTTTGCGAGCAAAATGGTTCCATTAATAGGTTTGGGAAGATAGTCTTGAGCTCCTAATTGAATGCACTTAGAAATACTATCGACATCGTTAAATGCTGAAACCATGATTACAGGTAATGAGTCTGAGTTGTGCTCTTTTCTAAAATTTTTCAATAATTCTAGACCATTAATATCAGGCAATATTACATCTAATAAAATTAAATCTGGAGTTTTTTTAAATACCTCTGTTATGGCTGTATTACCGTCATATGCTGTTCTGCAAGATAAACCTTGCATGGATAAGCGTCTTTGCAGGACTTCACAATTTGTTACATTGTCATCAACAATTAAAATATCCGATTCCTTAATCTCATCGTTAAGGGTGATGGAGTACTCAATATCCCCCAAAGATTTAAACAGGGCTTCTGCTGACTCTAATTGGTTGGATGAATTATCATTATTTGGATCTAATGCCTCGCCTCTAATGTAATCTACAAAATTTTCTATTGCAGTTTCTGTTTCTCTTGCAAGATTAATGATTTGTTGAAAATCCTCTAAGGTGCTCTCCTCCAGATCATCCTCGTAATCTTCCATTAGGATTTCACTGTATCCAATAATTGCATTAAGTGGGGTTCTTAAATTGTGACGAAGTTCAGAGTATTCCTCAGGAGATTTTTTTGAAGAATCAGCATTTGCCCCAGTGTTTTGCACAAAAGCAACTTCATATTGATCAATTAATTTTGAGCAAGATGATTTAATTTGATCAATCTCATCATCTGATTGAAGCTCAGCTTCATTGAGCACTTTCTCGACCATATCAACATAATCAAAGATGGCATTAGCTGGCGTAATAAAGTTTTGTTTAATTTGAGTCAGGACAATTTCTTCAGCGCCTTTGGATGTTTCTTTTGGGGTCAGCTTATCCATGATTTATATTCCCTTCTTGCTAAATGAATCCAAAAAACCTGGTCGGTGCATTAAATAACCTTGGCCAATTTGACAACCAAGGTCCAACATCATTTTTTTATCTTCTTCTGTCTCGATACCTTCACCTATCATCTCTAGCTGTAGATCTTCACATACTTCTGAAACAAAACTAATAAGTCTAGCTGTTGCTGGGTCTGAAACATTGAACGTAAAATGTTTATCTAATTTAATAACATCGATAGGCAGGTCTCTGACATACTTCAACGATGCATAACCAGCACCAAAGTCATCTAAGGCAATTTTAATTCCTTTATCTTTTAAAATTTTTAAAGATTCAGAGGCAACATTGATATCTGCAAGTTCTGCAGTTTCCGTAACCTCAAGACCAAATTGATTGGGTGCAAGTTGATGTTTTTCTACAAAATCAATGAATATGGAGCAAAACTCTGGATGCATGATTGTATGCGCAGAAACATTAAGATAAAGAGTGGCGTCCTTAAATCCAATCTCCTCTTTAACTGCAAGGAATTTTTCAAGCTGCACAAGTGACTCTAAAACAACCAGAGAAAATAAACTCTCACCTTCTATTTGTGGGATTATTTGATCATTAGGCAAATAGCCTCCCTTGCCATCTTGTAGTCTTAGCAAGGCCTCGATACCAGTCACTTCATTTGTTTCAAGGTTTACTTGCTTTTGATATGCCAATTCAATGCGTTGATGTTCTATGCAATCAATGGTTTGTCTAAGGGCATCTAGCCCAGATCTTGATGAGCATAGTAATTCAATCAACATAATTCCATTAGAAATATCAACAGGAATCATATGCACTCTTGTTCGCATAAAAAAATTGATTTCTCTTAGTGATATCTCTATGGGAGTATCGTAATAAAGAGCAATCGCATCTAAATCACCAAAATTATTGGTAATTTTTTCATCAATTTTTACAACCGAGAGTTCATCCAAAGAACTTAAATTAAAAATATAATTAGCAGCAATGTTCGCCCAGGCTATCGAACCATCAAGTTCATAAATAACGTAGGGGCTAGGATGATGCTGTAAGGACTTTGTTAAATAATTTAGCTCTTGATCAGAATGCATTTGCTTAACCGTATAATTTACTTTGTTTT
>JADHNM010000046.1 GCA_016779505.1 SAR86 cluster bacterium | reverse complement strand
AGTTTAAAGATACTTCAATAAATATAAATCATAAAGATTATTTACTTTATGTTGGCAGAGTTTCAAAAGAAAAAAATATTGAAGCCTTCTTAAGTATAAAAACTAAACATGAAAAAGTTGTAGTAGGCGATGGACCTTATAGACAAAAGCTACAAAAAAAATTCCCTAAAGTAAAATTTGTTGGATGCAAAACAGGTCCTGAGCTTGCAGCTTGGTATCGTAATGCGAGTGTCTTTGTTTTTCCATCAATGACAGATACGTTTGGAATAGTGATTATTGAAGCTTTGTCTTGTGGCGTACCTGTAGCAGCTTATCCAGTTACCGGTCCATTAGATATTATTGAAGATGGAATCACAGGATCTTTAGACAATGATTTGAAGACGGCTATCGACAAAGCGCTAGAAATCAAAAGAGAAAATTGCACAAGAAGCACTAAGAAATATACATGGAGAAATGTTACTGAACAATTTCTTTCTACATTGATATATTCTAAGAAAGCGCACCTTGAAGAAGATAATTTAAAATTTTTTTCTTAATACAATTCCTAGAGAAGGGCTATAAGAAAATAAAGTTTTCAAAGATTTAACTTTTAGTCACAGACTTGTAATTCAATTGATTCAAGCAAAGTATTAAATAATCAACATATGAGTTAGATAATCATGTTCTCCCCAAAACTGGTTTATTCTACCCTAAGGCTCATATTAAATAAGGGGGCTTTTTTAGCTCCCTTATTCTTATTCAGAAAGCACTAAAGCAAATCATGCAAAAGATAATTTACAATTTTTTTCTTAAAGGGCATCAAAAAAAACAAATGTAGCCACCATGTAGCCATATACATTGCTTTTTTGTAGCCATGGAAGAGGGAATCCCTTGCCTAAAGGGATGAGAGGAAATTGCTAATATTTCCCCTACGGGATGCCAATTTCTTTGAGAGCCCTATAGATATAACGTTTATAGGGTTCTTTTTTTTGGCAGTGGGTCCACAGAGGATATTCTTACTCAAAACTCTCATACTCCTTTACTAGCGATTCTTTGTAGCCGGGTCTGAGTATCTCAACAAGATGTAATGGAGCATTCCCAGCATTGTGGATTCTTACTTTGGTATTTTTAGGAATCACAAATCCTTCATTGACATTAAACTTTACTGTTTCTTCTTTAAATTCAAGACCAAGAACTCCAGCGATTACAATACCCCTAAGCTCAAACTCAAGTGACACAATAGGTTCAGTCCAACCTACCGGAGCTAACATCTGATTCATACCTAATTCATCACTGGTTGAGTAATCTAGAATTGTTCTCTCAAGATTGTTTTGAATCTTTAATTCTTTTGGAGTAATTCTTTGGTGCTCGGAAGCATCTTCAGCAAATGCCAAAGGAGATAGTAGTAATAGGGTTAGTAGCTTCTTCATTCTTCTTCTAATTTCCCTTGCCCTTGCCAATAAAATAATAAAGTTAATGCAGACAACATCAATATATCGAAGAAACTTCCTTCGTTATAAAAAAAATCATAGGTGGCAAAAATAGTAATAGCCAGTGAAATTATCCAAAAATGTTTTCCGTATTTCGCTAATAGTTTTTTCATTGTTTATTCTTCACCACTAAGTAGAGCAATATGATTAAAGCAACATTGCCAATAACGTAGGTAGTAAGATTCATAGGTTTTTTTAGAAAGCGCCTAAATAGAACCTGAATTGTATACAAAGCTAATTGTGAATGCCGCAAAGAAGAAGGTTAAATAGGCACAAGTTGTTTTAAATTTACCCTTTTTTATAACGCCATCAACAAAACCTATGACACCACATAGGATAGTCAAGAGCGCTCCAACTATAGTTATCCAATGCATAATCTCTCCTTAAAAATAGGTTTGATTTAATTTTACTTGATCTAGAAAAAAATTACGCAATGAGTCCAAGAATAATTCCATATCTATAGAGGAGGGAATCTAGTACATAAATGGGTGAGATAGAATTACTGTTATTTTTTCTATGGGCAGCCACAAGCTAATGAATCCTGAGGTATATTTATAGTTATGAAAAACATAGAACACATAAGTGATTATAGAAATAAACTTATAAACAAAGACCTAGACAAACAAATGATGAAACATCTAGAGTTACTTTGTATCAATGCTGAACTTGTTCAAATAACAGGCAGCACCAGTCAAAAGATGCAGTTAATTGAATCATTAAGAAAGATTAATAATTTTTATCTAGTAGAAGATTATTAGGCATGCTTAAAACAACTTTATTATTAAGTTTTATTTTAGTGAGCGAAATTTCTGCAGCTCAGTCAAAATGGCTAAACTTATTTGATGGCAGCAACCTAGATCAATGGAGAACTTATCAATGTAATTGCACAACCGATGGATGGATTATTGTAAACAATGAACTGGTTCGCAAAGGTCCGGCAAGAGATTTAATCACAAAAGAAAAATTTAAAAATTTTATTCTAGAGCTTGAATGGAATATATCAAAGGGCGGTAACAGTGGAATTATTCTTCGAGCAAATGAAAGAGAGCAGTACTCTTTTATGAGTGGTATTGAGATGCAAATTCTTGACGATTTTAATCATCCTGATGGTACCAATACTTTAACATCTGCGGGATCTGTTTATAGCCTGTATCCAAATTTAACCAACGCGACCAAGCCTTTTGGCGAATGGAACAAAGTAAGAATAATAGCTTTCGATAATTCAATTAAATTTTTTCTTAACAGCCAACTTATCAATAGCGTATCTATTGGCTCAAATAGCTGGAATAAAGCTGTTAGTAAAAGTAAATTTAAATCATTGAAAAACTTTGGTTCATCTCTTTATGGTCATATAGTGTTGCAAGATCATGGCAATGAGGTTTCTTTTAGACATATTAAAATAAGAAAGTTGTAATTATTTTAGGTTTTGACTCCCTTGAGAAGCTCTTTTATAGGGTTTCTCATCACTTTAATGTATCTGCTTGAATCATCGTTTGATTGTATCCTTGCAGGGTTTATTTTTGGCAACAAGCCAACGAGAGGTTGTTATTCTTGAGTTAAAAAACCTTTTGGGTTTACTGGTGACTTATATTCATAAGGCAGTGAATCTGGAGCAACCCTAACTCCGCTTGTAACTATCATTGGTAATTCGCTTGACTGAGAGAAAGTTGCCTCAATGAAATATGCCCTCCAGCCGATTTTTGGCCTTTTAATTGAAGAGACATAACTTCCATCTGATCTTGCTGTCATTGTTTTGGCTTGCCATGTTTTACCAATTTGATCTACCCTGAAATCTCTTTTGTTTTTATTATCGGCCCACCAAATCTTGATATCGTCAGGAACAGTTTTCGATTCAAATTGAATCTGACCATCATCAAGGAACTTCCATTTATAACTTGGCCTAGGCTGATTATTAATAATGCTGAGGTAGAAAGAAAAAAGAGGCTCCATGATATAAGTCCCATTTAATCCGTGACCAACATTTGGAACATATCGAAGATGTTTTTCTCCCGGTAGTTCGTCGTAATAAAATTGAGATGAAGTTGGGATAAAAAATTCGTCTCCAGCAGCATTTATAATGTATTTAGGAATTTCATATCTATTTTTGTAACTGAAGGGGTCAACTAACTTAAATAATTCATCAGCTTCAGGTGATCCCCACCAATCCATCACCTTAAGATCTACATAGTCTTGAATTGCAGGTGCCCAAAACCCATAAACCTCCCAATGATGTTCAAATGAGGGTTTGATATTAAGCATATCAATTACCAGAGGCATAATTGCTTTTACTCTACTATCTACAGCAGCAGTAGTCCAAGTTGCCCAGCCTCTTTTAGAGGCGCCGGTAATAACAAATTCTTTTACTTGGGGTTTATTAAAAATATCCTGAATAACATCCATTGCAGCTATAGCGCTTTTGGTCATTGCCATTCTTGCCGGCCATTTCGGATCACCCGTTAAAAAAAACTTTTTCCATGTATATGCAATAATTCCATCCTCTGTTCTTTCAAAATCTTCATCTTTAAATGCTAATGGCTGATTTGGAACAGCACTTAATTCACTGACAATTGAACCAGAGATGAGTGCCAGTTTTATTAATTGATCTGAAGAGATTGGAGGAGAATCGTCTGTATCTCCAGCCCCAATGACAAGTAGAGATGTATTTACTTTAAGCGTCTTGGGCTCAATAACTTTTAGCCAATGCGACCATGCGGGGCGATTAACTTCTTGGGTGGAAAGATACTTTTGCGAAATTATTTTAATCTTGTGTATAAAATAATTTTCATATTCCTCAGTTTCTTCCACGTCATAACTAAATGATTCGTCCGTTTGATGAGCGTACTTATCTAAGCTGGTTTGACTAAACTCAGACCTTGGTCCCGCTTCAACAGGAAGGGTGGTTAAAAAAATTAAAATGTATATGAATTTATTGAGCATATAAAAATTTACTCAATTGATTTTAAAGGCTTCTTGTTTCTAAACATTGTCAATAATGGAATAAAGAACAACCATGTTTTGTGATAGTGTTTAGGGAATAATCTTTGAGAAAGATCCAATAGCCTTGCGTCTAATCCAATAAAGATTCTGCTTTTATTCTTTTTCACTCCATCAAGAATTATTTTTGCAGCTTTGCTTGGATGCATCCCACCTTCTCTAAAAAGCTCTCCCATTTCTTGTTGAGTTTTTGGTGCATTCTTAGAAAAGATAGATGGCCTGGTTTCATTATCATTAAAATCCTCATCACTCATTCTTGCAGTTGCAGCAATGTTAGTTCCAATATGCCCTGGGTGAACACAGTGTATTTGCAAATTAGGGTTTGTCTGCGCCATCTCTAGCGCAAGACTTTCTGTAAATCCTCTCACAGCAAACTTAGTAGCATGATAGACAGTTTGTCCGGGCACAGCCACCATCCCAAATATTGATGATGTATTCACAATAGCTGCCTCAGAGTTATTTATCATATGAGGTATAAAAGCCCTTGTGCTGTTAACAACTCCATCAAAATTAATGCCCATGACCCAATCCCAGTTATTTTCATCCATGTCTTTAAAATGAGCGCCAGTTGTAACACCTGCATTATTAAAAACTAAGTCTACTTTTCCATGTTGATCTATGACTTTTTGAGGCAATGCTTCAATTGACTCTTTATCGGAAACATCTAAAAGGTGAGATGAAACTGAAACATTGTATTTTCTGAGCATAGCCACCGTTTCGTTCAATGTTTCTTCATTTACATCGCAGACACAGACATCAGCCCCATCTTTTGCAAGGAGCACAGCTAAATATCTCCCCATGCCAGAACCGGCTCCAGTAATTACCGCTACTTTTTCTTTAAAATTTTTCATTATTGAGTATTCGAAGTAAGAGTTATCATATTAAGCTTTTCATACAGAGTTAATAGATCTCCAACCCCTCGTTGATTTACAATCTTGCCATCTTTTATTGTGAGAACAGTTACATCTCTAAAGCTAATTTCATCACCGCTTACCGGGTGTGAGCCACTAATTGATAAAATAACAATAATTTTATCTCCAGCATCTATCAGTTGGTCAATATTTTCTGTGTAACCTGGAAGATCGCTGTGAACCTGAGTTGCCAGATTACATAGACCCTCCAAACCGTTACCCCAGTCTGTGTGAGGATAGTCAGCCTCAAAATTATCAGAATAGAATTCATTGACCCTAGAGACATCGCACTCATTCCATATTATTTGCATGGCATCGCGCACTAGCTGTTCATTTTTTGTCATCTTCTCTTCATAATATGTATTTAAAATTATTGTATATTTATAGCTATGAAAAGTATCCTCCTTCCTCTAATTCTTCTTTCAACTTACTCATTTGGAATTGTTAGCGAGCTTGCCTTTAGTAAAAGCACTGACATTATTGGAAAACCAAAAATTACTGATGGAGATACTATCGTAATAGATGATATTAGAATTAGATTCACTGGAAGTGATGCCCCAGAAAGTTATTTTTTTGGTAAAACTCAAACTTGCATAGATGGCGCGGGTCAAGAGTGGGAATGTGGCAATGCAGCAACAGAGAAACTTAAGCAGCTAATTAATAATCAAACAGTCAGATGTACTGATGAGGGCAAAGACAGGTATGGCAGAACATTGGGGATCTGTTATGTAGGAGAAATGGACTTGCAAGCTGAAATGGTGAAATCTGGTATGGCAGTAGCCTATTTAAGATATTCAGATAGATATGAACAAGAGCAAAACTTTGCTAAAAAAGTTAAGGCTGGAATGTGGGGTGGAGAATTTCAAGAGCCTGAAACTTGGCGCAGAGAAAATAGAGATTAATTAAGTTCCTTAATAATTATATTTGAAGCTTTTTTCTTAAACTTTTAATTGCGTCTGATTGCTTTACTTCTTTTGTTTTAAAAAATAATTCGTGGTTTTCTTCTAAAGCATCTAGGTTATATAAATAATTGACCATGACTCCTTTTGATTGCATTAACCCTTTGGAGGATAGATCAGCATTTAAATTTATCCTTTGTAAAATAGCTCCGTTGCCCAAATGAAATTTCGCTACAGGGTCATTAGGCAGCCCATCTTCTCGGTCAGAAGCGGTCAGATAAATTAGAGCTTGCTTAAGCAGCATGTCTTCATCTGAGTCTAAGTTTATTGAGTTTTCTTCAAGCCACCGAACAAAGCTCGGAGCAGGTGAAAGCGTTACAAATTTATCCAAGCCATCGTTTTCTTGTTTAAGTTTATGCGCAACCTGCTTAATTAAAAAATTACCAAATGAAATGCCTGAAAGACCCTCTTGGCAATTTGAAATAGAGTAGAAAACTGCCGTATTAATGTCTTGGTTAAGAGTAACACTTCTATCAATGGTGATAATTTCATTGATGGTATTTGGTATTTTGTTGCAGAGAGCTACTTCAACAAAAATCAAAGGCTCATTAGGCATAAGAGGATGAAAAAAAGCGAAGCATCTTCTGTCTTCTGGTGCCAGCCTTGCTCTGAGATCATCCCATGAGTTAATTTCATGGACAGCTTCATAAGCAATGATTTTTTCTAAGATATTGGCAGGCGTGGACCAGTCTATGCTTTCTAGGACTAAAAATGAGGGATTGAACCAATGTTTAAATAGTTTTAAGAGACTTCTATCGAAGAATTCAAGACTTGGGCTTGCTTGCTTCAAAGATCTAATTCTTTCTCTCAGCCGAACCAATCTGAGAGTTCCTTCTGAGACTGTATTTAGTCTTTTAAATAGCTTCACCCATTGGGGCTCAGAGGCTTGAAAAATGAGTTCTAAGTTTTCTTGAGTTTTATTTTTGGAATACTCATTTGATGCTCGAAGCAAAGCCTCTGCATCTAAATCATATTTTGCATGAAGAGTTTCAAAGAACTCGATAAATTCCTCATCATTGAGAGCTTCTATCAAACTTGATAGATGT
This sequence comes from SAR86 cluster bacterium, assembly GCA_016779505.1. Lineage (GTDB taxonomy): Bacteria > Pseudomonadota > Gammaproteobacteria > Magnimaribacterales > D2472 > D2472. The sequence goes on along the minus strand of JADHNM010000046.1, from coordinate 485 downwards.
TCTGCAAATACCAAAGATGAGATCTCTCCACTTTTGGACATAACAGACTCTAAAGCTTTATTGATATCTTCATGGAGAATGCCAAAATCCTTTGAGCGAAAATAGCTACTTTTAAGCAACGACCGCTCCATTATTGATGAAAGTAGATTTTGAAAAAAGCTCATACGCGATTATGAATTTATCATAAAAATTAATAAATTTTAAAATTAGCTATTGCTTAGTTGAAATTACTTTCTATTGATAATTAATACGCTTTTATATTTGTGAAAACAACGAGTGCATAGAAATGTTATTTGTGTAACTATTAAGTGTTAAAGATTGTTTCTTGCATCATTATAATGGCACTGAGGTAACATTTTTTGTGAAAACAGATATAGATATAGCCAGAGAAGCAGAAATCACGGCAATTGAAATCATTGCTGCTAAATTAGGTATTGAAGATAAGTATTTAGAGCAATATGGCAAATACAAAGCCAAGGTTAATC
>JADHNM010000045.1 GCA_016779505.1 SAR86 cluster bacterium | reverse complement strand
AATGGTGCAATTAAAATTGCAGTTGCCAATTTAATTTTAGTTGTGTGGGAAGCAATCATGGTTAGCAATGATAAGGGCTCATACCATGGGGCTTCAGATGGCAGGGGGAATTTTCCAAATGGATATTTATGAAGGTTTTTTCCCATTACCACATGATCTGTAACACTCACAGAGTCAAAGCCTAACTCTTCACCCATTTGAGAAATTTCAATATAAGATGAAATATCTCCTCCATAAAAGTTTTCCAAACCAAAAAGACCTAACACTAGCTTCATAGAACTATCCATTTATTATTTATTTGATTGTACGAATATTTTTTATCTAATGCACTTGGACTGGAATCAGAAAAAAAACCCATCACTGCCCAAGTCAGCAAAAAACTTTTAAATTCTAGGGTCATATAGGAGTGTGTTTTAACTATAAAGGAATTAAGATTAACACATGACAAATATAGATCAGCTAATTAATACCTTAACTTTAGATGAAAAAGTTTCCCTGCTAAGCGGTTTTAATTCTTGGTATACCAAAAAGATTGATAATAAAAATATTCCTAGTATTAAAATGTCAGATGGTCCTAATGGGGTTAGAGGTGACTCAAATTCTGGTAAGACTTCAGCCTGTTTTCCATGCGCAATATCCTTGGGTTCCACATGGGATCTTGAGTTAATTAAAAATATTGGTGTTGCTTTGGGCGAAGAAGCGCAAGCAAAAGATGTAGATGTTCTGTTGGGTCCAACTATAAATATTCATAGGCATCCTTTAGGTGGGAGACACTTTGAAAGTTTTTCTGAAGATCCATTTTTAACTGGAAAAATTGCAACCAATTATGTTCAAGGCGTTCAATCTAAAAACGTCGCAGCATGTTTAAAGCATTTTGTTGGGAATGATACTGAATATGAACGTCATGCAATCAGCTCAAACATAGATGCGCAAACTCTAAGAGAGGTTTATTTGCTCCCATTTGAAATGGGCATCAAAGAAGGTAATGCAAAAGTTGTGATGAGTGCGTATAACAAATTAAATAATATATTTTGCAGTTCTCATCAAGAATTACTGATTAATATTTTAAAAGAAGAATGGGGTTTTGGTGGATATGTTGTCAGTGATTGGGGAGCTGCGCTGGAAACAATAGAAAATGCTAATGGTGGCTTAGACCTTGAAATGCCTGGGCCTAGTAATGTTTGGGGCAAAACATTAATTGATGCCATTGAAGCTAAGAAAGTTTCAGAAGAATTGATTGACGATAAGGTGAAAAGAATTTTAACAGTTGCTGAATTCTCAAATCGCTTTCAAGAACCTGAAATCAAAGATGAAGAAGCTATTGATCGACCAGAACATAGATCGCTGTTAAGGAAAGCAGCGGCTGATGGGATGGTTCTACTAAAAAATGAAGGCTTATTGCCTCTTAAAAAGGATATTAAAAAATTAGCAGTTATTGGCCCCAATGCTAAAGAAGCTCAAATTATTGGTGGTGGTAGTGCAAGCTTGAAACCACATTATCAAATTCATCCACTCGAAGCCATACAGAAAAGATTAGGGCATGAAACAGAAATTCTTTACTCAAAGGGCTGTCATACACACAAATACCTTCCGAAAATAAATGAAAAACTCATGAACAACAAGAACGGCTTCTTGGTTGAATATTTTAATGGAAATACATTTAATGAAAACTTAATCTCAGAAGAGCGACTTATAGGGAGCAAGTTTTGGGTTTTTGAAGGCTTTGCTAAGGATATAATCTCGAATGAAGATAGACCAAATATCTCTGTAAAATTTTCATGTGAATATTCACCAGATATCTCTGGTTTACATGAATTTGAAATTTTTGGCATTGGGCAATGCCGCTTACTAATTGACGATAATGAGCTGATTGATAATTGGACCAGCTCAGATCAAGGTGAGGCCTTTTTTACTTTTAGTTCTGCCTCAAGAAAAGGAGTTGCAGATTTTAAGAAAGGAGAAACCTATAGAATTGAGGTCCAGTATCACTTTGAAGGCAGTTTTCCAGCATTGTATATAGGTTGCCAAGCTCCTGATCAAGTAGATATTTTTAAAGAAGCAGTTGAGACAGCTGCCAATGCAGATGAAGTGATATTGGTTGTTGGAACCAATTCAGATTGGGAAACAGAAGGAAATGATAGGGCTGATTTTAATTTACCTTCCAATCAAAATAAATTAATTGAAGCGATATTAGAGGCTAATCAAAATACGACCTTAATAATTAATACTGGTTCTCCGGTTCATATGCCTTGGGCAAATAAAGCTAAAGCCATAGTGCAAACATGGTTTGCTGGTCAAGAATTTGGAAATGCTTTGGTTGATATTTTATCTGGAGAGGTTAATCCATCTGGCAAGTTACCAACAACCTTCCCGGCAAAAATAGAAGATACACCTGCATACAAAATCTATCCAGGAAATGATTTACAAATGAACTATGATGAAAAACTTTTGGTTGGCCATAGATGGTATGAAAAACAATCAATTAAGCCATTGTTTAGTTTTGGTCATGGACTATCTTATACGAATTTTCAATATCAAAACCTAGAAGTAACAGTCAATGATGATTTTTCAGTCTCATGTAAATTTGAAGTTCAAAACGTTGGAGATATTTCTGGATTAGAAATAGCTCAATGTTACGTGAGCTCTGCAGAAGCTCAGCAAGATGATCCATGCAAAACTTTACAAGGTTTTGCAAAAGAGGAAATAGGAGCAAATCAGATTCAAAAGATAGAAATCATACTTAATGCTAGAAATTTTTCCTATTGGTCAGTAGAAGCAAATACTTGGCAAATAAGAAAAGGGTCATACAGAATTCATATTGGGTCCTCTTCAGAGAATATCTTTTTAGAGGCCAGTATTAATCTTGACCAAGCGCTTGAAGTTCTTTAATTGTTAATTCAATTTGAGTAGCTTGAATGGAGCTGTTGGATTCAAAAATCGTTCTTGGTCCAATCAACGGAAAAATTAAATCTGATTTGTGCAATACGTATGCTAAAGCGATTTGAATGGGCTGCACATTCCTTTCCTCTGCTATGTCAAAGCAAACCTGTCTTCTTTTTAAATTTTTTTCATAATGCCACACCCTCATTTCCTCATCGAGAGTGGGATTAGAGAAATGCTCATTAGACATGACTTCTTTTTTCTTAATAAAAAATCCTCTAGCTTGAGAGGACCAAGGAAATAACATTACTCCCTCCTCAATTAGATAGTCTAAATAACGATCATTTACACCAACACAACCAGGCCATACAGGCTCAATCATCTCAGCCAAGCTAAAATTATTGCTGAGAATAGTAAAAGGCTCTTTAGAATTTTTAATTGCATAATCGCGTGCATCAGAAAACCTACCCATCTCCCAATTTGATGCACCTATTAAATTAATTAATCCCTCATTCTTAATTTCTACCAGCGCATCAATAAATTCGTCCACAGGAATGTCTGTGTTATCTCTATGCAAACAAAATATATCAAGTTTTGAAATCTGCAGCCGCTCCAATGACTCTAGTACTTGAGGGCGAATATATTTAGGCTCGCATTCTGGTGTATGAGCAGCCTTTCCTAAAACTATGACATCCTCTTCAACTTTCCTAGTCTTAATCCAGTCACCAAGATACTTGTCTCCCATGCCATGGTTGTAAATAAAAGCGGTGTCAAAAATTCTGCCTCCAGATCCATAGAAATGATCAAACATCGTATATGCATGCAGATCTGAAATTTGATTATCGCACCCCATTGCTAACCTTGAGCCCATCTTATTTAGTCCAGGTAGGTCAGTGCTTTTAAGTTGAGTTTCTTGAAATAAATATGCTTGGGATTGCAAAATTGGTGAATTATTTATCCGGCTCTTTGGGCAGTTGATCTTTATTTCTTGTCGCCACATGTCTAACCAAAACATATTACTTTGAGTTTCTGTATGAGAAATAAGATCTGATTCAATTCTCTGCTCCAAGATGCAACCAGAAGCATGCTCTATCTCTCTGGTAAATAAGCCCTCATTATCGATGCACTTAATCTCTTGGCTGCTAACACCTTGATTTAAAAGATGAATAGAGGAGTTACCTTCATTGAACTGCCCACAATGCCATGGATCTGCAGCTGAAATAGAATATTGACCACTAGAGATAATAAGATTGTTTGAAAAATTTTCATTAATGGCGCAACTTATTTTTGCTTCAATTGAATCACTAAAAACTATATGTGCATGTGACTGAAGATCAACGCCTGTCTCATCTATTTGGCCTGTTGCAGATATGCTTTTTGGCTCTGCGAAAGATAGACCCTGCAAATGACCCGCTATTAATTTAGCCATTGTCAGTGGATAACATCCTACATCCAATATAGCTCCGCCGCCTAGATCGGGATTTCTTAATCTATGAACCTCTGGAACGTCTGCTTTAAACCCAAAAGAAGCTTCAATCAAAATTTTTTCTTTTGCATCAGGTAGAAAGCTTAAATTTTTTAAGATGTTCCTTGTTTGCGGATGACTTCTATACATAAAAGCCTCCATCAAGAATACTTTTTTTGAATTAGCAAGATCTAATAACACCATGCTCTCATAAGAATTCATTGTAAGCGGCTTTTCGCAAAGAACATGCTTACCATTTTTAATTGCCTCTAATGCATAAAAAAAATGTTCACTGTGAGGAGTTGCTATATAGATAGCATCTATTTCTTTGGAGGAGATAAAATCACTCAATCGATGATGCGCCTCCAGATGAAACTTGCTAGCAAAACTATATGTTTTTTGGGGATTTCTTCCAAAGACACTGATTAATTTAGAATTTGTAGTCCCCTTAATTGAATAAGAAAATGCTGTAGCAATAGAACCAGGCCCAATGATCCCCCAATTAATTTGACGCATTACCTAGTTTTCTTGCCTCAATTTCATTAATTAGCTTTTGATGAAAGCTTTTATCTATGGGATAAAAGGAAACTAAAATAAAGCTAATAAAAATTCCTGTTAAAGGTATCCAGGTCATAATAAATTTTAATCCGGACAATGTTTCCTCTGACTGAACTTCATTTGGCTGAAAACCGATTTGGGTTAATGCCATCCCCAATAGAATTGCTGCAAAAGCTATTGCACCCTTTTGAGCAAAAGTCATGAAGCCATATAAAGAAGACTCTGTTCTAACTTTTGTTTTCCATTCTCCATATTCGATTGTATCTGGAAGCATTGACCAAAATAGTACTCCCGTAGCGCCATTACCGATTCCTATGAACCCCAGCACAAGCAGTAGCTCATTAAGAGAAGTAATCGGATAAAAATAAAAAATCAAGAATCCTACCAATAGCAATACCATTGCAGCCATCCAAGAATTTCTTTTCCCAATTTTTAGAGCTGCATATGCCCAAAAAGGTATTGCTAAAAGAGCCGCCCCACTGCTCACTCCTAAAATTAATCCTTGGTACTCATGAAGATCAAGAGAATACTTAACGTAATAAATTAAATTGTTATTAAACATAATAGAGGTCGAGCCCAGAATTAAAATAGATCCAAACACAATCCAAAATGGGTAATTTTGTGCAACTGATCTTGAGACCTTCGAAAAACTTGGGATCTGCGCTGAGCTAAAATTAAACTCTCTTTCTTTAACAAATCTGACGGTGATGCTTAAAATAAGAATAGCTGTCAGACCACAAACCATGCCAAGAAAGATAAAACCTATTGCTTCATCGCCGCCTCCAAACCACAAGACAATTGGGAAACCTAGCGCTGAAACTGAAAGAGTGCCAAAAGACGCGCCTATCATTCTTGCGGTGGTAAGCTTAGTTCGCTCATCACTGTCATCAGTAATTCTTGCGGTAAGAGAAGAATATGGAACGCTAACAATGGTAAAACATGTTCTATGAAGCAAATTAACTGTTAATAAAAAAATAAATAATGTTATGCCTTCAAAGGGAGGAACCCAAAAAAGTAATACAAAAGAGAGGGCTAATGGAATTGCACCATAAAAAATATAGGGTCGGTAGCTGCCCATTTTAGTCCTAGTTCTTTCTGCAAGATATCCCATAAATGGGTCTGTGATTGCATCCCAGGCTATACCAAGAGCATATATCCATCCTGCTAGCAAAGGAGTTATTCCAACCACATCAGTATAAAAATAAAGAAGGTATAAACCGACTCCACTCCAATATAGGCAAATTGCATAATCCCCTATGCCGTATGCTGCTCTAACTTTATTTGATACTGTGCTTGAGATCATAAATATTCATTGACTATAACAGTCTTGTCTGCGGTTGGTAATATTTCAAGAGTGCATTAGTATAAAAATATAATCAAAGAAAAGTACTTGATAGTTTATGAATGCAAATGAGCAATATTCAGAAGGTTTTGCTGAAAATAACGGAGTAAAAATTTTTTACCGAGACTACGGTCCAGTAGATGGAGATCCGATTCTCATGGTGCATGGTTTGGGGGCCCAACTAGTTCATTGGCCTCCTCATTTAATTCATTTCTTGCAAGCCAATAATTTCCGACCCATTACTTATGATAATAGAGATGTTGGTTTATCCTCACGATTTATAGGAACTCCATCCTTTGTATTGGATTATATTAAATACTTTTTGAGGCTGCCCATTAAAGCTGAATATACCATCGATGATATGGCCGATGATGGCATAAAACTTCTAGAGACATTGAACATACATCAAGCTCATATTTTAGGCACCTCAATGGGCGGGATGATTGCTCAGATTATCAGCGCTCAATATCCTCAGAAAGTTAAATCATTTACTTTGATTGCCTCAACTGCTTCAACGCCAAGCCCAATGAATGCTCCTTCAAAACCTGTAAGAGAGCTCATGATGGAAAGATCTAAAAATCCAAATGCATCTGAAGAGGAAGTAATTGAAAGAGAAATTAAAATTGTCTCCCTCATCGGTATGGAGGGTCGAGTTGTAGATACTCCAGAATTTAGAGAAGAAACTATTAAAAATTTAAATCGCGCTCAAGATGGTTCTGGATATGCAAGACAATTATTATCAATCTTAGCTTCAAAAGATAGGCTAAAAAAAATACAAAAGATTAAGGCTCCAACTTTAATTATTCATGGCAAACAAGATCCAATGATTCAACTCAAGAATGCTTATAAAATGCACAAATTAATACCGCATAGCAAACTAAAAATCATTGATGAAATGAGGCACTTAATTGAGCCCGAAATTCTGATTCAGTTTGAAAAGGATCTGTTAGACCATTTGCAGCTTGCCTGTTGAACTAACTTTGAATGTTTGCAAGCTCTTCTTTATCAATTAGCAACATTTCGCCAATCTGCATAAAGAGAGAATTTTCATATTGATCGACCTTTCCATCAGACAGAATTACATCCCAGATATTTGATAGGATTTCTATTTTCATTCTTTTGGTGCAATTACTATTAATAATGTTAATAAAGGGGTTGAAGGATTCTTTATGGCTTGTCCAATCTTTGAGCTCTTCAAATGCCTGAGTAAAATCACCGTTTGGATAAAGGTCTAAATAGAAATTTTTAATCTCATCAATTTCAATGTCGTCTATTTTTCCATCCATTCGAGCAATCTCAATCATCAAGCATAAAACAGCAGAAACATGAGGCGGCATGTCTTCAGCATTTCCTGAGATGTCAGCAAATAATTTTTTTTTGAAAATAGATAACATATATAAAGATAAGTAATTTAAAAAATAACTATACCAACATTTTTGTAAATTTAGCTAGAGCCTAGGTTGAGAAATTATACTTATAGATCTCACATGAAGATTGTCAAATAAGCGCCTTGTGGAGAAAAGACTTCAATACAACTTTTGTAAAAAAAATCAGTATCAAGTGGCTAATCCCAAATACGCATTAATCCTTCTTGGGCTGTTGATGCAATTAATTTTCCTGATTTTGTATAAATAGAGCCTCGAGAAAATCCTC
>JADHNM010000044.1 GCA_016779505.1 SAR86 cluster bacterium | reverse complement strand
AAAAGCCTGGTTGGTGGGATGAAATCATTGGAGATGGCAAGACAATTGATACAAAAAAATATTTTGTTGTCTCTCTGAATAATCTTGGTGGCTGTCATGGCTCCTCTGGACCCACTTCCATTGATGGTGAGTCTGACCAGCCTTATGGCGCAAGTTTTCCCGAGGTATCGGTAAGTGATTGGGTTGAGACTCAAAAACTATTGGCTGATCATTTTGGGATTGATTGCTGGGAAATGGTTGCCGGTGGAAGCTTGGGTGGAATGCAGGCACTTCAATGGGCGGTCTCATATCCTTCTAGAATCAAAAAAGCTGCAATTATTGCTGCTTCTTCAAAGATAAGCACGCAGAATATTGCATTAAATGAGGTGGCCAGAGAAATTATCAAAAAGGATGAAAATTTTCATAACGGTGACTACCTCGCTAAAGGTGAATCGCCTAAAAAGGGATTGAAAGCTGCAAGGATGCTTGGTCACATTACTTATTTATCTGAGTCTAATATGAGTAAAAGATTTGGCAGGAAGCTGCAAAATCCAGAAAATAAAATGGATGGAGACATAAACTACGAAGTAGAAAACTATCTTCAATACAAAGGTGAGCAATTTGCTAAAACCTTCGATGCGAACAGCTATATCCTGATGACCAAGGCAATGGATAGCTTTGATCCGGCCAAAGATTTTGATGATGATTTGGTGACATGCCTCCAAAATGTTCAGGCCAAATTACTCATTGCATCTTTTGATTCGGATTGGCTGTTTCCAAAAGAGTATGGATTAGAAATCCAAATGTCTGCCATTAAGGCTGGCATCAATAGCAGCTATATAGAGCTAGAGGGCGATTATGGTCATGATAGCTTTCTCTTTTATTCTGATCGTTATTCTGCCGCTCTTAAACACTTTTTAAATTCAAATGAATAATCAGCTGCAATCAATTGTCCTAGATTGGATACCGAACCACTCTAAGATCATAGATTTTGGTTGTGGAGATGGAACTCTTCTTAAAATATTGGCCGAAAAAAAATCTGTAACCAGTTATGGGGTCGAGATCGATAAAGAAAAAATTAATGCGTGTATTGCTAATGGCGTCTCTGTGATCCAACAAGATATTGATGCTGGCATCCAAAACTACAAAGGGATGGGCTTTGATGTTGCGATTATGGCTAGCTCCATTCAATGCCTAAGAAGACCAAGAAATGCCATGCAAAATATCTTGCAGGTTGCTAATGAGTGCGTGATCACTTTGCCTAATTTTGGAAACTGGGAACTCAGGCTAGGGTTATTGAAAGGCAAAATGCCGTCTTCGGCTCAACTTCCTGCTAAATGGTATGAAACAAAAAATCTTCATCTTTGTACAATTGCAGATTTCGAAGAATTATGTACAGAAGAATTATTTGAAATTAAAAAAAAGGTCTACTTAAATAGTCGAGGGAGTTCCTCATGGCTGGCTAATACTTTCCCTAACTTATTTGCTGCTGAGGCAGTTTATCTCATTGGGTGACAAACCAACCATTGTTGTTGCAACTAATAATCTAGGTAAATTAAAAGAATTTGCCCTGCTGATGCCCAACTTTAAAATAATTTCACAAAGCTCTTTGAGTATTACACCAGAGGAAGAGCTTGGTGAGACGTTCTTTGAAAATAGCCTCCAAAAAGCTCGAGTAGCAAATAATGCTTCTGGCATGGTCTCCCTAGGAGATGATTCAGGTCTGATAGTACCAGCCTTAAATAATTTGCCGGGGTTGCGCTCCGCCAGGTATGCGCATGAGAATGCAACGGACGAAGAAAATAGGCAACATCTAAGAAAAGAGCTTGAGGCGCTAGATTTAGATCAAACCCAGGCATACTTTGTTTGCGTTTTAGTTTTGGTACAAGCTTCTGCAGATCCCTTCCCGTTGATTGCAACAGGGCTGCTGGAAGGCTCTGTAAAAACAACAATGCAAGGAGCCAATGGATTTGGTTATGATCCTATGTTCTACCCAAAGGATAGCAATTTATCTTTGGGGGAAATGAATGCAGAGCAAAAAGCTTTGCTTAGTCATCGAGGAAAAGCTATCCAAGTGTTAAAAAGAAAGATTGAAGGGTTTGCTTCTGAATAAAATACCTCTCAGCCTTTATGTTCATCTGCCTTGGTGCGAAACACAATGCCCCTATTGTGATTTTTCTATAACCACTGAACCTGTAGATGGCAACGATGCAAGGCTAGCAGAAGCAATCGTCAAAGACATTAAACATTCCAGTGATTTTATTGCTGGTAGAAAATTTAAAAGTGTTTATTTTGGTGGTGGCACTCCTTCGCTGGCTTCAACTCAATCAATCAAACAGATATTAGATTCTGTTAGAGATAGACTTGAGTCCTCTGAAACTGAAATAACTTTAGAGATGAATCCAAACGATGTTTCTGAAAAAAAAGTAGAGGGGTTATTAGGAGTGGGTATCAATCGAATATCACTTGGCATCCAAAGTTACAGTGATCAAGAATTGCAAGCTTTGGGGCGCAATCATGATCGTAAGTCTGCGATTCAAGCTACCAAAAAACTCAAAGACATCAATTCAACCATTGATTTAATCTATGGCATTGAAAAGCAAACGCCTGAGTCGTTCACTGAAAACTTAGAAACAATTATCAATTCAAATGTAAACCACTTGTCTTTGTACCAATTAACAATTGAACCAAATACTATTTTTTATAAAAAAGAGTTGGTGCTGCCTGGTGAAGAAGCGATTGAGAAAATGGAAGTCATTGCAAAAGATCTTCTTGAAAAAAATGGTTTTCAGCAATATGAGGTTTCTTCATGGTCTAAACCAGGACATGAAAGTCAGCATAATTTAAATTATTGGCAGTTTGGTGATTTTTTAGGAGTAGGACCAGGATCACACAGCAAAATATCAAATAAGCAAGAAATTATCAGATACAGAAAAATTAAACCCCTAGAAGGTTACATTCAAAACCAAAAGTCAGCTGATTTAAAAACAATTGCAGGCAATGAGCTTGATATGGATCTTGCAATGAATCTGCTAAGAATTAAAGATGGTTTGCAACATCAAGACTTAGCGATTGATCTGCCTGAAAGTTTCTTAAAAAAATATCAAAGGGGTGTTGATGAAGGCTTGCTGTTAAAAGATAAGATTGGGGCTACTCAAAAGGGATATCAATTCCTTAATGAGACTATTCAACTATTTTTTTAGCACACTTAATAAAAAAGTATGTATTGATCTGCCCTCATTTATTGCCCTCTGTTGGAAGCGAGTAATGGGCATGCCTTCATTAGAAATTTTCTTGAATAAGAAATTTTCTTTAGATTTTTCTGCCTCTTCTTCAATGGACTCAGCATAATTTTCCCAATCCGTTGAGATATATACCGTCCCCTCTTCCCTTAAAACATTTCCCAAAACTTTTAAAAAGTCGTACTTAATTAATCTGCGTTTATGATGTCTCGCTTTTGGCCATGGATCAGGGCAAATAATATAAATTTCATCAAAAATCTCATTTGGAATTTTTAAAAGCAGTTCACGAACATCATCATCATAAATTTTTATATTGTTTAGGGAATTCTGAGCGATGCTATTAAGAAGGCTGCCTATTCCTGATAGATATACCTCTGATGCAACGACTAGTGCTTTGGGGTTTTTGGCCGCTAAGAAAGCTGTGTTTTCTCCATTGCCAAAACCTATCTCTAAAATAATTTTTTCATAACCCTGAGCTAATTCAGAAAGCTCATCGGCTCCTGATAGATGATGGTGTTCCAAAGACTCTAATGCGCTTTTTTGGGAAGCGGTGATTCGACCAAGTCTTTTTACAAAACTCGTTAGGTAGGGCTTATCTTGATTAATAAGGTGGTGCCTTGATTAGGCTGCGTTAGACATGGCCGCTTTGAGTTTTTTCAATGCTCCATTTTCAATCTGTCTAATTCTTTCTGCAGAAACATTGTACTCATCGGCTAAGTCATGAAGAGTTTCTTTTTCATCTGCAAGATATCTTCTTGCAATAATATCTTTGCTGCGTTCATCTAGGCTAGATAAGGCCATAGAAAGCTCTTGCGCATTATGCTCAGAAACTTCTTGTGCCTCGACGAGAATTTCTGGGCTGGATGATCTATCTTCAAGATATTGCGATGGAGAAAGAATATCGCCTTCATCATCGCTGCCGACTGGCGCATCAAATGACGAATCATGAGAGGTCAATCGATTTTCCATGTGGAGCACATCTTTCACTTCTACGTTCAAATCTTTTGCAATTTTTTCAGCCTCTTCTTGTGTTAACCAATCCAATGTTTTTTTCTTGCTTCTGAGGTTAAAGAAAAGTTTTCTTTGGGCTTTGGTTGTCGCAATTTTTACCATTCTCCAATTTTTAAGAATGTATTCATGGATTTCAGCTTTGATCCAATGCACAGCAAAAGATACAACCTTGACTCCTCTGTTGGGATCAAATCGATCAACAGCCTTCATCAGCCCAACATTACCTTCTTGAATAATGTCAGCCAGAGGCAAACCATAGCCTTGGTAAGATCTTGCGATATGCACCACAAACCGTAAATGTGACAAAACAAGTTGACGAGCGGCTTCAAGATCGTTGTTCTCAAATAGCTTTTGCGCTAACTCTTGTTCCTGTTCAGCAGTTAAAATAGGAATAGCATGCACACAAGACAAATAGGATTCTATATCCTTGCCTGGAGTTGATAGCGTAATTGTTTGTAAGTCTGTACCCATATATATGTTTTACTAATAACTAATTATAACTCATGGTTATTAGCAACAGATAATTATAGCAAATTTTTACTAAAACCACCTATTAGAGACAAAATTGTCTTTTTTTCGTTCAAATTACTAATTGCGATGAACATAGGATTTAATATGCTATCTTTTTTGCCATATTCAAGGGGTTGATGACTATCTATTTGAAAAATCCCTCCCCCTCTAGATCGAAGCACAGCATCAGCTGCGGCTATGTCCCATTCAGAAGTTGGACCAAATCGTGGATAAATATCAGCTTTATTATCTGCCAAGGCACAAATTTTGAGAGAACTGCCTTTAGAAATAATTTTTAATCTTTTTCCTTTTTTATCTAAAAAATTTAAAAAAGCAGTATCTACAACCGTTCTATGACTTCTGCTGGTAACTACCCGAAGGGTTGATCCTTTTTTAGTATCAGCTTGAATTTTCTTGCTTGTTTGATTTGCTATACCTGACCAAACTTGATCAAAAGCCGGCGCACCGACCACTCCCAGCACAGGTTTACCATTTTGAATCAGCGCAATATTGGTTGTGAACTCATCTGATTTATTAACAAACTCTTTAGTTCCATCGATAGGGTCAATTATCCAAAACTCTTTTGCTGGCTTGTAATTTTCTGGCTTGAAACTCTCTTCTGAAACAACTGGAATATCAGGAAAGTGTTTCTTCAAAAACTTAACGATAACTTTATGGGCATACATATCTGCAGCTGTCACCGGAGATCCATCTTTTTTGTCTTGAGCGCTAGACCTTGGATTCTGATAAATTTTTAGAATCTCAGGAAATAAACTGCGCGTTAACTCCTCTAATTGAGGGATAATAGGTTCTAAATTTTTAGATAACATTTCATTAATGGTAAAGCTTAATTCTACCACTGCAATTCTCCTAGATCTTGATGGAGTTATCTTAGATCTTGGTTACGATATAAAGTTTTGGGAGTTATGGCTGCCAGAACATGTAGCAGATCAAACCAATCAAAGCATAGAGGAAGCTCAAGAAAAAATTCAAGCAGAAATAGATGCACAAAGAGGGACTCTAAATTTTTATGATCTAAATTACTGGGATGATTTGCTTGATGTGGACTGCATGCAAATTATTAAAGGAAAGGAAGAGAAGTGTTCGTATTTAGCAGGATCGCATGAAGCTCTACAAAAATTATCTGTTTTAAAAAACCCTAAGCACATTCTGACCAATGGAGATCCAAGGGCGCAGGAATATAAAGCTGAAATTCAAGATTTTCTAAAATTTTTTGACTCAATCTTTTACAGCATGCATGCCGGTTACCCCAAAGAACAAAAAGAATTCTGGACTTTAGCAAGACATAATTTAAGTCTGGATTTTGAAGATGCAATATTTATTGATGATGATTTTAAGGTGGTCACAGCTGCAGTTAAAGCAGGAATCAAACAAGTGATCTGGATCACACCTGGCAAAAATAGAATTTTACAAAATGGTATTGAAACATTTCCTAATCTTAACGACTTAGTTGCTGCAATTACTTGAATCTAGATTCTGATAATCGAGAGCCTGCAAAATACGCTCAAAGATTTCCGTGTTATCCATTACTCCACTGAAAAGCTCCGAGCCTGGGCCATAAGCATAGATATTTATCGGTGACAGGTCATGACTCCCAGTGGTCCATTGTGCTTTCACATTTGAACCCTTCGGGCGCTGCAAAACTAAGCCTCCAGTAGCATGATCTGCAGTCACAAGAATCAGGGTGTCTTGATTTTCAATGGCAAAGTCTGTTGCAGCCTGAACGGTTGCATCAAAGTCAGCAAATTCAACCAACATGTATTGAGCATTGTTATCATGCCCCGCCCAATCGATTTGACTACCTTCAGACATTAAAAAGAATCCAGCACAATTTTGAGATTTATTTTCAAGAAAATTCAGAGCAACTTGTGTCATTTCAAGCTGACTAGGAGCTCCCAGTCTTCTATCAAGCCCGTCTTCGGCAAAAAGCCCTATGACTTGGTCTTTTGAATTAAGTAAATCTGTATCTAAGAGCTTCTTGTCATAAATCATGAAAGGGCTATCTGCTGATGGTGCGACATTAAAAAATTCTTGGCCACCGCCCAGTGCGATATCTATATCAGAATCCAGGAGCATTTTTGCAATTTCTTTTTCTTTGTAGCGACTATCAATGTGCGCATAAAAAGCTGCGGGTGTTGCGTGAGTAATGGATGAGGTTGCAACCAGACCAGATTTAAAACCTTTTGTGCTTAAAAGCTCGGGGATGGTGGGTAGAAATTTTTTCTCAGCATCAACTGATAAATATCGATTGATTGTTTTAACCCCAGTAGCCCATGTTGTAGCAGACGCAGCTGAATCAGTATCAAGCCTATCCGCAGAATGATTGTAAACAATGCCGGTGATAGGGAAATTTTCAAAAGACAGTCTATGATCAGGGCCGCCGGTTGCAAATTTTGCTAAAGCGACTTGGTTGGGACCCATGCCATCTCCAATAAACAAAATAACATTTTTTGCTTTTGATTTTGAGGCTCTTTCAAGAGTCGTAGATGGGTTTGTGTCAGAGCCGATGGCGACCAACTCTATATTATCTCCAGACCCACAAGCAAAGAGCATGCAGGCGCTAACAATGAGCAAGGGTTTTTTCATGATCTTACCTAATGGGTTCCAATGACTCTAGGCGAGTATTATGCACCTCATCAGGTGACAGTGAATAATCAAAATCATAAAGGGCGCCTTCCCAATCGCCGTAGGCTATGTTTTGAAGCATGAACCACTTTTCGCCCCAATAGTCTGCATATTCTTCGACAATGGTTTTTCTCTGTTGCGGGCTCAAATTGTTATCTTTAGCGTCTACAAAGTCACCCAAGTTATCTCCTGCCATCAGCAGGACTCTGTATTCTTGAGCAACCAATGCTCTTCTTGAGCCTTTGTCAGAACCCCAATTATTTTCTCCACGCATTAAAATTGTCTTTTTAGTTTGACTCCAGGGTATGCCAAGCTTAGTCAGATTATTTTGGGTGGCTTCTTTTAATTCAACCACTCGGTTGGTGATATAAAAAATTGTTACGCCTTTTGAGGCTGCATAATTAAGAAAATCTTTTGCTCCTGGAACCTCAGTGGCAGCTTCTTCCTTGCCCCAACTGACCCAGCCTTCGGGATACTTGGTGCCATCTAGAATCATTCGAGCTTCATAAGCAGTGTTATCCAAAACTGTCTCATCTATATCGACTATGATTGCTGTTTTTTTGTCCTTAACATTTTGGCCGGGCAAGGCACTCCATGTGGGGTTTGCCAAGGCTTTGTCTAATGCTCGTTTGGCTGAGCTAAATGTCTGGAGGCTACTGGCCAATCTTTCAGCTGCAGTCTGTT
>JADHNM010000043.1 GCA_016779505.1 SAR86 cluster bacterium | reverse complement strand
GCATTGTTGATGCCTAGTCCAACATGAAAAATTGACCCATTGGCAAGCTCAGGCAAGAGTTCAGCTTGCTGCTCTTCACTTCCATGCTCTGCAATAATCTGAGCAGTCAGCAAAGGAACAGACACAGACATTGCTAGCGATAAATCGCCGTAGGCAAGCGCTTCAAGGGTCAAAGCATTTGATACTGAGTCTTGTTTTAATCCCATGCCACCATATACCTCAGGAATAATAAGAGAAATAAGATCTAAAGATTTAATTTTCTCAAGCAGTTCATCGCTAGGTCTTCCATCACTCTCAGCTTTTCTTGCTTGAGGTCGAAGTTCGGTCTCAGCAAATTTTCTTAGCATGTCCCAGGTCATTTGCTGTTCTTCAGACAGGGTAAGATCGAAAGGATGTTCTGTTTTGTAGTCTTGCATTAGATTTATAGTAAATTAACTCTTGATGGTTTGTAAAAATGAAGCTTTGTGTAAAGATATTAAAGGTCTTAACTTCCCAAATCAATGACTATTAACATAACTAATGTTAGAGAATTTGAATTATAAGAATAAAAAAATGATATCGCTGTTTAAAAGATGAGAAAAGTAGAACGAGCCTCTATTGTGCAAGAAATTTTAGAGGAATATTATCCTGAAACTCCTGTGCCATTAGATCATCAAGATAATTTTACATTATTGGTTGCTGTCTTGTTGTCGGCTCAATGCACTGATGAAAGAGTGAACAAAGTAACTCCGAAACTTTTTCAGATGGCAGATAATCCAACACTCATGCGCACTAAGAGTCCGGATGAAATATATAAAATTATAAAACCATGCGGTTTGGGGCCCCAAAAGTCAAAAGCTATACATGCTCTCTCTAATATTTTATGTGATTCATATAACGGAGAAGTTCCTGAAGATATAAAGGCGCTAGAGAAACTTCCTGGAGTTGGTCACAAAACAGCATCAGTAGTAATAAGTCAGGGTTTTGGACATCCAGCATTTCCCGTAGATACTCATATTCACCGACTGGCTCAGAGGTGGGGTCTAACCAAAGGAAAAAATGTTCAGCAAACTGAAAAGGATTTAAAAAAAGTCTTTCCAAAAGATTCCTGGAACAAACTTCACCTACAAATCATATTCTGGGGAAGGGAATTTTGTCAGGCACAGCAATGCCATGGAATTACATGTAAAATTTGCAAAGCAACTTTTCCTAAAAGATCACGCCCTTTTTCCCACAAGAAGCCTTAGATAATTTAGAATAACAATCTCAAGCTTTTTAATAAAAATTATTTATACTTTTGGAGTAATCAATGGAATCTCAAGCTGATTCAATCTTTGCTAATTCACAAAAAATAGAAACATATGATGCTGAACTATGGCGGGCTCTTGATCAAGAGTCTACTCGTCAAGAAGAGCACATCGAACTTATAGCGTCAGAAAATTATGCGAGTAAAAGGGTTATGGAGGCGCAAGGAGGAGTGCTGACAAATAAATACGCAGAGGGTTATCCTCACAAAAGATACTACGGTGGTTGTGAACATGTAGATATTGCAGAAGAATTGGCAATCAATAGAGCAAAAGAGCTCTTCAAGGCAGATTATGCAAATGTTCAGCCTCACTCAGGATCATCAGCAAACGCAGCTGCATTTCTAGCAATGCTTGAACCCAATGATACGATCCTAGGGATGAGCCTTGATCAAGGAGGTCATTTAACTCATGGAGCAAAAGTTAATTTTTCAGGAAAAAACTATACTGCTTTTCAATATGGCCTTCATCCTCAAACGCATGACATTGATTATGATCAAGTCAGGGATTTGGCTAAAAAACACAATCCAAGAATGATTATCGCAGGCTTTTCAGCCTTCTCTGGGACTATAGATTGGAAAATTTTTAGAGATATTGCCGATGAGACCGGTTCGTATTTTTTAGTGGACATGGCTCATGTATCCGGACTTGTAGCGGCTGGCCTATACCCTTCGCCAGTCCCCTATGCTGATGTGGTGACTTCTACAACTCATAAAACTTTGAGAGGTCCAAGATCAGGCATTATCATTGCAAAATCAAATGAGGCCTTAGAAAAAAAATTAAACTCAGCTGTATTTCCAGGATCTCAAGGTGGCCCTCTAATGCATGTGATTGCAGCAAAAGCTGTATGTTTTAAAGAGGCTCTTGAGCCAGAATTCAAGCTATACGTGCAACAAGTAATTGATAATGCAAAGTTGATGTGTAAAGTTATTCAGGGCCGTGGCATTGATGTTGTATCTGGTAAAACTGATAACCACATTGTTTTGATGGATTTAAGAAGCAAAGGATTGACCGGTAAAGATTGCGAACTAGCTTTAGGGCAAGCAAATATAACAGTAAATAAAAACGCCGTTCCCAATGACCCCCAATCGCCATTTGTAACTTCAGGCATTCGATTGGGCACACCTGCTGTTACTACAAGGGGTTTTAAAAACGAAGAAGTGGAAATTTTAACTAATTGGATTTGTGATGTGGTTCTTGACCTTGGTAATGCTGATAAAATTAATTCTACTAAAGATCAAGTAGTTGAAATGTGTAAAAGGTTTCCAGTGTATAAATAAAAATGTTTTGTCCTTTTTGCCAAGCCCAAGATACTAAAGTGATTGACTCAAGGCTCGTGGGTGATGGCTCGCAGATTAGAAGAAGAAGAGAATGTGAAGTCTGTCATGCAAGGTTTACAACCTTTGAGACTGCCGATCTTGCTCTACCAAGGATCGTGAAAAGCGATGGTGAAAGGCAGCCCTTTAATGGTGTTAAATTAAAAGGTGGAATGCTTAGAGCCCTTGAAAAAAGGCCATTATCTACTGAAGAGGTTGAAGGAGTTTTTGGAAGTATTTTGACTGAAATTCGTCAACTAGGTGAAAGAGAAATAGCCTCGCGGCAGCTTGGCGAGATTGTGATGCGTCATCTTAAAAGAGTTGATCAGGTTGCCTATGTAAGATTTGCATCTGTCTATCGTGACTTCCAAGATATCAAAGAGTTTGCCGAAGAGATATCCTCCTTGTCCAAAGAAAAGTTAAAAAGAACTAAAAAGAAAAAATGAAAGACCTCGACTTTATGGCTAGAGCCATTGAGCTTGCAGCAAGAGGTCGACTAAAAGTTCAACCAAACCCCATGGTTGGTTGTGTGATTGTAAAAAATAATAAAATAATTGGTGAAGGTTGGCACAAGGAATATGGCAAAGAGCATGCGGAAATAAATGCGATAAATAACTGTAAGAAAAATTTTGGAGCAAAAAAAGCTCTTAAATTAATTGCCGGATCAACTGTCTATGTAAACCTTGAGCCATGCTCGATTGAAAAAAACACCCCGCCATGCTCGAATGCATTAATAAAATATCAGATTAAAAAGTTATTCTGCGGAACCCTTGATCCCAATCCAAAAATTAATGGACGAGGAATCACGCAGCTCAAGAAAGCAGGGATTAAAATAAGCGTTGGGCTTCTTAAAAATGAGTGCAAAGAATTAAATCGAATTTTTTTCACGAATCAAAAAAAATTTCGCCCTTACATCATCCTGAAAAGTGCCCAATCACTTGATGGCAAAATCGCACTTAACAATGGAGAAAGTAACTGGATTTCAAATCCTGAATCACGCAAAGACAGCCATCACATTCGATCAAAAGTAAAAGGGATTTTAATTGGAAGAAATACAGCTGAGTTAGATAATCCATCCCTTACAGTCCGCTTGACTAAAAATGAATTAGGTTTGGGAAAGGGTGAAACAATACAGCAGCCAGTAAAAATTATTCTTGGTAACCTCGAGAGATCAAAAAAAGTTAGTAAAATTTTTGCTGGTAATTCAAAAGTTATTGTTGGCTCTGCGAAATTATCTAAAAAATCTAAAAATATAGAATATTTAAAATACGAACAGAAGAATTTCCTAAAAGAATTTTTGCAAGATCTTCTAGATAGAAATATTTCCAGTATTTTAGTTGAAGGGGGTCAAAAAACTTTAAATGCTTTTCTCGTTAATAATTTATTTGATGAATTGGTGCTATATACTGCACCCATGTTTTTAGGCAAGGAAAGCCAGGATGCCATCAGCGTTAAAGCGCCCGACAAGATAAAGACATCAGTGAAATTAAAAATGATGAGAGTAGAAAGATTTAAAGATGACGTCAAAACAACCTACTACAACAAGGATATTTAATTGTGTTTGAGCATTTAATGCCTATATAAGAAAAATGGAATTCAATACAACCGAAGAAATTATTCAGGATATCGCAGCTGGCAAAATGGTTATTTTGCTAGACGATGAGGATAGAGAAAATGAAGGCGATTTAGTTTGCGCTGCAGAGCTTGTAAATGATAAAAAAATCAATTTCATGATTAGTAAAGCAAAAGGTTTGGTTTGTTTGCCTCTGTCTCCTCAAAAATGTGATCAGCTCAATCTTCCCATGATGACTAATAATAACCGAGCAAAACATGGAACCGGTTTTACTGTTTCAATTGAAGCAGCTGAAGGAATCTCCACAGGCATCTCTGCTGAAGATAGAGCTAGAACTATAATTGCAGCAGCAAAAAAGAATGCCAAACCAGAAGATATAGTTCAACCCGGACATATTTTTCCCCTAAGAGCCTTTGAAGGTGGAGTCTTGAGTCGTGCGGGCCACACAGAAGCTGCATGTGATTTGGCTAGACTGGCAGGTCTTGAGGAAGCTGGGGTTATATGCGAAATTATGAACGAAGATGGGAGCATGGCCCGAAGAGATGATTTGATAAAATTTGCTTCAACCCATGAAATGAAAATTGGGACAATAGCTGATTTGATTCATTACCGTGCTCTTAAGGAAAAATCTGTTCATCTCGAATACTCAAAATCTGTTGAAATTGATGGTTTGGAATTTGAGCTTTCTGCATGGAGAGATAGTATCTTTGATAATCTCCATTTAACCTTTACTAAAGGTGATCTTAGCTCATCTGATTCCCCGCTTGTTCGAGTTCATATTCCCAATACGTTGCATGACTTAATTGGTGTTGAGGGATTTGGTAAAAGGCTCAACCTAGAAAATGCCCTTAAAAGAATTGGCAAAGAAGAATGTGGTGTTTTGCTTTTGATTGGAAATTATCAAGATGCCGATGAGGTGATGCATGATCTCATGGGAACAAAATCACAAGTGAAACCAGAAACAAAGACTGTGGGCATAGGATCGCAAATTCTTAAAGAACTTGGATTGCGAAAAATTAAATTGCTTGGAACTCCTGTGAAATACCCGTCCTTATCTGGGTTTGATCTTGAAGTAACTGGATTTGAACAATGAGCAAGGATGGATTCTCATACACATCAAATAAAATTGATGTTAGCAAGAAAATTACTATTGTGGCGTCTAAGTGGAATGCTGAGCTTGTTAATGAATTAGTAGAATCTGGAAGAATGCATTTAGAGTCTCTTGGATTCACTGACTTAAAAATTGTATATGTTCCAGGTGCTTGGGAATTAGTCCATGCAGCTCAGAAAGAGTTAGCTCACGCAGATGGGGTCATTGCTTATGGAGTAGTGATTAGAGGAGAAACAACCCATTATGAGCTCATTTCTGAATCATCAGCCCAAGGATTGATGCAGGTAAGTATTGCTGCAAATAAACCCATTGGCTTTGGTTTGATTGCTGCTGAGAATGTATCTCAAGCTCATGAACGAACCAATGCATCAAAACTGAATAAAGGTAAAGAAATAGCTCAATCACTTGTAGAAATGCTCATTGATGATGTCTAAAAATCTCGGAAAACATAAACAAGAGCTTCAAACCCGAGAATGCTTAGTGCAGGCTATCTATCAATATATATTTCATGCATCAAATTTAAATTCTCTAATAGAGCAATTCCTAAAAGAAAATACTCCAAAAAAAATAAACTTTAATTACTTTACACAAAGATTAGAAAATATTTTTGAACAATCAGACGACTTAAAAGAAATTACGAGAGATCTCAAGAACAACGAGGGCGAACATCTTGAAATAATAGATGAAGCTATTTTGTGGCTTGGAATAGTAGAAATACGTGCAAATGAACTACCTCATCCTGTAGTCATTGATGAGTGTATTCGTTTAGCAAAGAAATTCTCAAATCCAAATTCTTATAAATTTGTAAATGCAAAACTAGACGAGTGGCTCAAGACAAACCAAGCAGCCTGGCTCAAGAAGAGTAATTAACATATATTGGGCTAGACCAAGCTCGATGCTCAGCGGGTGCAACACACCCATCTCTATTTTCATTAACCCCTACCCTGCATATTTCAGTTTTGATACATTCACCATTTTCGTTAAATTCACACCCTAGTGGATCTGCCGATAAAGTTGGCGAAGGCTCCTCAATGGCTCGAACATAATAAACAGCATCTCTTCGTCCAATTGAGAATTGCTCATCTTCAAATGAGATCTGGCAACTAGTGCTATTACACGGGAATGTCTTCCAAACATCTTCCACTAAACCTTCAACAGGTTCATTTTCATATTGTTGAGGTAAAATTTTAATCACCTCAATTCTAGTAATAACTCTTCTTTCATTGCTTGGGTTATAACATTCAGAGTTACATATCTTTTCTAAACGCTCTTTACTCAATCCATTATTACTATAATCAGGGCACCCAGGTTTTTGCTTAAGAGAACCTGCGGCTTTTACAGTGAATACTGGCGATTGGCTGCTATTAACTTCAGCTCCCATTGCTAAAGATTGAGATTGAACTTCTGCATCAAACCATAAAAGAATTCTTGGGCCTGAAGTTGCATAAACCTCTTTTCTTTCCAAGGCATTCCAAATTGATTGCCTGTTTCTAGATGATGAGTGGGCAGCAACCAAGCCACCTGACATGAAATAAGCACTTTGCCTTTCAGCGTCTGTTGCAATATTTAAATCTAAGATACTGGTTAAAGATGTATTGCCTAGATTTACATAGGAAGGTTCTAATTTTCCCTTGGGGCGTCTAAGGGAACTCAACTTTTCAAACAAGGGATCATTAAAGCCGTTTGCTTCAGTATTATAAAGTCGATCAATTTCTTTATAACCGGTCCCTGGTCGAGCGCCGTGATTATCACTTGAACCAATGAACCCAAACTTAAAGCGTTTTGGATTTTCTTTGTCGGTAAAATCACTTAAAGCTAAAACATACTGCGCTGAACCTAGCGGTCTGTAGTTAAAAGATGGTAAAAAACAGTCATTGCATTGTCCTGCATTTAAAAAATCATCTGGATCAGTTTCATTAACAGCCGCATATCCTGTTGAGCCCATTTGTGCAGAAAATAATTTTGTTTGGTTTACAAGATACTTACAAGTCTGTTCATCCATCCCAGAGTCTTCGCATCTTTGAGCCATAATATTGCCTGCCTGTTGACAGGTTGGTAAAAAATCTTCGGTTTGCTCAGGGCAAAATATCTCCGCTTGTGAATTAATATTTGAATCATTCCATATTCTGTATTCTTCAGAATTGCCATGACCTGAATAAATTTCAAACAAAAATTGAGACTCATCATCTTGAAAATCTGTAAGCTGCTTTTTCCAATCTGATGTTGGGGGTGTATAAAATCCCCAAGTTGTCCCATGAGGAATGACCATGTAAGGCGTTTCCCAATCTTTTAGTTTCTGAAACAATAGGTTTGGATTGCTTGCCTCTTCATAACAATTGACAGGCAGATCTCTCGTATTAACCCCTTCAGGACATATAGGCGTGGCCTTGATTTCTTCAAAGAATTTATCAAATGCAAAAAACCTATCTCTATTTTTTAAATCTAAGGTTGCCGGCAAGGCAGACATGGTCCATGGTAAACCCAATCTCATAACCAAAGGAGCAACCCCTCCAGAACCAATAGCTCTTGGGGGAACCAAAGCCTCATCAGTTTCTAAAAAAATAACATTTTTATGCCCATAATGATTATCGGGAGTAGGATCAACTTGGGTCCATTCCCAGCCTAAAAAGCTTACCAAGTCATCTGTCCCTTCTGATAAATTATTACATTGCTGAATGCTTTGCTTGGTATCCAACCATTTTCTAGGGGTGCTGGCTTCAGCATGGTCATTAATAGACCAGAAATCTAAAGCTGAGCAAAATCTTGCATAATCGCACGCATCTGCCAATGGTGATGCTCCCTTGCCATTCATAAAAGGCAAAGACCACATAAATGCATCTGTTGAGTAAGTTGTATGAACATGGAGATCGCCAAACAAAATTTGCTTTTCATCCAAAACTTCTAATTCAGATTTAACGGCATTGACTCTGTTGACTCTATCTTCAAGTGCTTTGCCTGGTAAAGCTTTTCCCTCTATGAAACCAGGGCCATCCAATGTTCCAAAAACCTTAAGGACTGCGCCTCCAAAAAAAATAGCTACAGTAAAAATAAAAAGCAGAACGAGTGAAGTTAGAAGGTTTCTCATATCTCTCCCGAATTGATAAAACTAATCCCTATAAATTGTTTGATCTCTTGATGGTCCAACTGAAACTATGCCAACTGGACAATCTAAAGTCTCTTCAATAAATAGTATATAGTCCTGAGCAGCTTTAGGTAAATCGTCAAAAGTCCTAGCATTTGATGTGTCCTCTTTCCAGCCAGAGAAGGTTTGATAAATTGGCTGTTGATTCTCATCATAATCAATGCAAACTTGAATCTCATCAAAGTCATCTAGAACGTCTAATTTAGTAATACAAAGATTGGTAACAGAGTTAATAAAAACAATGGTTTCTAAAGCTTTTAAATCTAGCCAGCCACATCTCCTTGGACGACCAGTTGTTGCCCCAAACTCATGCCCAACCTTTGCCAACTGCTCTGCATTAGAATCAAATAACTCAGTTAGAAAAGGCCCTTCGCCAACGCGAGTTGTATATGCCTTGGTAATACCCAAAATAGAATCAAT
>JADHNM010000003.1 GCA_016779505.1 SAR86 cluster bacterium | reverse complement strand
TAATAACTATTATATAAATACATTAAATAATCAACGAGTAACAGATGGATTTAATTTGTCAATTTTTATAAAAATAATTATTTTTTAGCCAAATCCAGCAATCACCTCTTCTGCCAAGATTAATTGTTCAATGTTTTTTGATGTAGGCACCAAAATTACATCTGTTGCGCCAGCAGCCTTGACCAATAAGAGAAAATCGTTCAAATCACTTTGACTACCTGAAAAACCTGCTGTTTTTGCTAAATCTCTTGCAAGATCATCTCCCATCCAACTTAAATACCTTTCAAGGTGGGTTTGAATGTCTGATCGAGCAGATTTACCTAGCCCAAACCAGAAACTGGTGACCAACCTAGGAGATTTATTTTTTTCTTCAAATGCTTTTTGCACTCGATTAAATGAATCTTTGATTTCTTCAATATCTGCATTAAATGAAAATCCAGCCAAGCCATCTGCAAAATCAGCCGACATTTCCATGGCCTTAGGACCTACTGCGCCTGCCAATATTTGAGGTCCATTCATAGAAAAGGGTGTTGGCCCTAAACTAGGATGATATTCCTTTGACCAAACTGATTGCATGGTTTTAACACGATCAGAAAGTGTAGCCCACCTTCTATCAGACCATGTGGAGCCAATAGCATTATAGTCTTCTTCTCTACCCCCAACCCCTACACCAAGGGTAAACCTACCCTCTGAGATCATATCAATTGTTGCAAACTGTTTAGCGCTCAATATTGGGTTATGCATTGTCAAAACAGATATGGTTGCAATGATCTCCACACGCTTGGTCCAGGCAGCGACTGCACTTAAAGTAGAGATGAATTCAGGGTTGGGAAATAAAATTCTTTCTCCCAAGGCAATATGCGACCATGGACCAGCATCTATTCTCAACGTCCAATCCTCTAAGTCTTGCCTGGATAAATCAGGCTCCATGACCGGAAGGGTCATGCCAATTTTCATGATTGAGATTTCTTTTTTAATAAATCCAAGGCTACATCGACAATCATATCTTCTTGACCGCCAACCATCTTTCTCTTTCCTAGCTCAACAAGAATTTCTCTTGTATCAAGATCATAAGTTTCAGCAGCTGATTCAGCATGCCTGAGGAAGGATGAGTAAACGCCAGCATAACCCAATGTTAATGTTTCTCTATCGACTCTTACGGGCCTATCCTGCAATGGGCGAACCAGCTCTTCAGCAGCATCCATTAATTTAAAGAGATCTGTTCCATGTTCCCACCCCAATCTATCAATTGCAGCAATAAAAACTTCAAGAGGGGCATTTCCTGCTCCAGCCCCCATACCCGCAAGACTTGCATCAACTCGATTTGCTCCATTTTCAACAGCAACAATTGAATTAGCAACTCCTAAAGATAAATTATGATGCGCATGCATGCCTGTTTGGGTTGAAGAATCCAAGGTATCTTTAAAAGCTTTAAATCTATCTGCTACATCTTCCATGCTCAATGCGCCGCCCGAATCAACAACATATACACATTCAGCTCCATAGGACTCCATCAATTTGGCCTGTTCTGCTAAGTTGGATGGTGAGGTCATATGTGACATCATCAAAAAACCAATGGTATCCATACCTAATTCTCTTGCAAACTCTATGTGCTGCTTTGAAACATCTGCCTCGGTGCAGTGAGTTGCAACTCTGACCGATCTAACCCCAAGATCCCATGCCCACTTAAGATCTTCTTTAATTGCAATTCCAGGCAAAATAAGAGTTGTAAGTTTTGCATAATTTAATTTCTCAGCAACTGCTCCAATCCATTCTTTATCTGTATGAGCTCCAAAACCATAATTAAAAGAAGACCCAGACAAACCATCTCCATGAGCGACCTCAATGGCATCAACTTTAGCTTCATCTAATGCCTTTGCAATCTCAATTACATGATCTAAACCATATTGATGTCTTATTGCGTGCATACCATCTCTCAACGTGACATCTTGTATATAAAGCTTACTCATGAGTTAAGTTTAATTAATTCCTGTGCGGTTCCCATAGCAGCAGAGGTCATAATATCTAGATTCCCTGCATAAGTAGGCAAATAGTGTCCAGCACCCTCCACTTCTAAGAAAATCGATGCTTTTAGTCCCTCAAACTCACCATAGCCAGGAATAAGGCATGGATTATTAGAGCCAAATCTTTCAAATTGAACTTCTTGCTTTAATCTATAGCCAGGTACATAAGACTGAACACGGTCTACCATTGCCTCAATGCTATCTTTAACTAACTCTTGATCAACAGGATCACATAAAGTAAAAACAGTATTTCTCATTAATAAAGGGGGCTCAGCAGGATTAAGCACTATGATTGCTTTAGCTCTGTCTGCCCCTCCAACTTTTTCAAGCCCTAGCTTAGTTGTTTGAGTAAATTCATCAATGTTCGCCCTTGTTCCTGGTCCAGCAGACTTTGAAGAAACAGATGCAACTATCTCAGCATATTTAACGCTAGAAACTTGATTAACCGCTGCAACCATTGGGATGGTAGCTTGGCCTCCGCAGGTCACCATGTTTACATTCTTTTCTTTTAAATGTTCCGTTAAATTAACAACTGGGACGCAATATGGGCCTATTGCTGCTGGGGTAAGGTCTATCATCTGCTTGCCATCATTAATAATTAAATCATGATGATTTTTATGGGCACCAGCAGAAGTTGCATCAAAAAATATTTCAGTATCTCGATACTCATCCATTTCCATAAAGCCCTGCAAGCCGGTTGATGAAATCGCAATATTATGAGATTTTGCCATTGCTAGACCTTCAGACTCAGGGTCAATGCCAATCACTCCATTTAAAGATAATGATTGAGAGGTTTTAATAATTTTTAACATCAGATCTGTGCCGATATTTCCAGATCCAATAATTGCACATTTGACTTTGCTCATAATTAGATAAAATTAATTTCGCAGGTTCCAACACCCTTGAGCTCTAATGAAAAACTATCGCCAGCAATTGCTGGCTCTAGAGGAACCAGAGATCCTGATAAAATAAACTCACCTTTGAGTAATGGGATGTCATATTCACCCAAAGTATTAGCAAGCCACGCAACTGCTTCTGCTGGATGACCTTGAACCGCAGAACCAAAGCCTGATGACAAAAATTCTCCATTCTTATGAACAATTACCTCCAACTCATCCATTGGAAACTTTTCAGGGGAAGATGATCCTTCTCCTAAAACAAAAATTCCACATGATGCATTATCAGCAATAGTATCTTGAATTTTAATTTTCCAATCATCAATTCTTGAGTCAACAATTTCAAAACATGGAACAATTTTATCAGTTGCGAGAATGACATCTTCCTTTGAAATTCCAGGTCCTGAAATATCTTCTTTTAAAATAAAAGCAATTTCAGCTTCTGCTCTAGGTTGAATCAAAGAATTTTTTATTGAGAAATTCGATTTATTTTTAACTTGCATATTGTCTGTTAAAAAACCAAAATCTGGTTGGTTGACCCCAAGCATTTCTTGAACAACTGGACTTGTAACACCGATTTTCTTTCCAATAACCTTTTCACCTTGGTCTTCTCTTAAGGAAAGAAACTTTCGAGAAATTTGATAAGCATCATTAATATCTATCTCATCATATTTGTCAGAAAGTGGCTGAACTGTTTCTTGGTTTTTTAAAGCCAAAAACAGCTCTGAAGCTATATCATTTATAGTGTTTAAATTCATATTTAAGCTGATAAGAAATTAATGCAGGCCTCATTAAAAATTTGCTCTTTCTCAATCATAACCCAATGTCCACATTGGCTAAAAAGCATGATCTGAGCATTTGGACATTTTTCACCAATCTTCATCGAGCCTGATACGGGAATAAACTGATCATTGATGCCCCAAAAAGCAAGAATAGGATGTTGAATCTTAAAAAGATCTTTTTCCATATTTGGTATCGTCATTGAAGCTAAAACTTGCGAATTCATCAATGGAAGTATTTCCATTCTATCTGACACCATTTCATCAGAAATAATTGAAGAGTCATATGGAAAAAGCGAAAGCAAGCCCTCTATTTTTTCTTGATTCATCTCTCCACCCAAGAAATCAGCAAGAAGTTTCTGTATGCCTGGCATTTTGTTATAAGTATCTTGGTCTTCAACACCGCCAGGAGCCATAAGAATTAATTTCTCTACTCTTTTGGGATGACTCAAAGCAAGACCTAAGGCCAGTGCCCCACCTAAACTATTTCCAATTAACGAGAATGATTCAACTTTTAGTGCATCGAGGAGCTGGAGTATTTTAGTATTAAAATATTCCAGTGAATAGGTTTCATCCTCTGGCTTGCTTGAGAAACCATACCCAGGAAGGTCAGGCAAAATTACTCTATATCCTGCTTCTTTCAAAGCTATAAAATTATTTTTAAAATTTGTATGCCCGGATGCACCAGTTCCACTGCCATGCAATAAAACCACAACATCCCCATCTCCCTCGTCATAATAATGAAAATTAAAGTCATTCTCGACTTCTAAATAGGAGCCTTGAGGAATCATCGAACTAAATCCTAGTTAAAGTTAATGGCAAGCCATCTATTGGCCTTGGCAGATGCACATGCATGAATGCAGGATCGTAATTAGATCTAAGATTCACTTTATAATTTTTAAGCAATCTAAATAAATAAAGTTTTGCATTCATCATTGCAAAATGCATACCAATACATTTATGCGCACCGCCACCAAATGGCACATAACTAAAACCATGTTTTTTATGTTCGGCTCTTTCTGGAGAAAATCTCATAGGATCAAACTCTAAAGGGTTTGACCACCATTCTTCCATACGGTGAGTAAATGGTGGGCTAAGCATAACAACAGTATTTGCAGGTATGTCATATCCAGCAACATTTACATCTCTGGTAGTACGCCTATTTAAAATCATAACTGATGGATAGAATCTCAACGTCTCTTGAAAAACATATTCGGTCATAGTCATCTCCGCCATGTCTTCAAATGTAGGCATTTCATTGCTGACACTAAAAATTTCATTCCGAACCTTTTCCTGCCATTGAGGATTTTTACCTAGGTAATAAAGGATATTTGTCAGTGCACTTGTTGTGGTATCAAATGCTGCAAATAATAAAAATGCCATATGCCCATCAATATCGACATCTTCTAGATACTCACCATCCTCATCTTGAGCATTGCAATATCTTGTAAACATATCTTGAGCATCAGAGCCCCTTCTTTTAGGAATATTTGAAATAAAAAATTCTCTAAGCTCTTCGCGAGCCTGCATAGATTTTCTAAATTTTAAAAATGGCAGATCATAGGGCAAGGGAGTTACCAGGCCCTCATTAATTGTTGAAAAAAGGTAACTCAATCTTTGTGCTTCTGGACTTTTTTCATCTAAGCCTATGAACACTCTTGCAGCGACATCCATTAATGTTTCTTGAATATTGTCATAGAATACAAACTCCTCTTCAACGGGAAGCGCCTGAATGCGACGCTCTTGAATAGGAATTAACATATCCACATAGGATTTAAGTGCATCAGTCTTGAAAGCTGGTTGGGATGCCCTTCTTGTTTTTTTATGTTTTTTGTCATCCCTAAGCAACATACCCTCAGGGTATAAGGTGCCTAGCGAACTTGCATAACCACCAGCAACACTAAAATTACCATTGGGATCAAATAAAGCTGCCTCATTAAATTCTGGACCTAGACACATTAAAACTCTTTGATTACGAACCATGTCTAACCTAGAAACAGGACCATATCTATCATAGTGCTTGTTGCACATTGCCAAGGTATCTTTAACTAGCTCGACTGTCTTGCCAAGAAAAGGCCAGCCATATTGCCCCGGGAACATAGAAAGATCTCTATTATCAGGAGGTAATTTATTAATATATTCCATGGTCTATTTTATTATGAGTTTTTTTGAACTAATTTCCACCAATAATTTGGGAAAAATCTTCTTATCCTGGTGGCATATACAGCTTCTTTTGAAGGATAACAAATAATTTTATCAGTCAGTAAGTCTTTTTCGATTTGATTAACCACTTCCTCTGGATCGCAAAGCATTCCTTTTTTCACTGCAGTATTAATTGCATCAGGCGCATCAGTCTCATCAACAAATCTCATCAAAGGAGTATCGGTTTGAGCTGGACAAACTACCATAACTCTAATATTTGTATCTTTAACCTCTTTAGCCAAGATTTCGCCAAAAATATTTACGGCTGCTTTAGAAGCACAATAAGCGGACATTTTTTCGAGAGGGCACATTCCTGCAATGGAACCAAAAAGTATTATTTGCCCATTATTTTTTTCAAGCATTGATGGCAAAACATTACTCACAATGTTTACAGTACCCTCATAATTAATTCTCATTAAATTATTTATTGAAGATGCGTCTAAATCTTGAATTCTTGCCATTGGCATTACTGCGCCTGCTTGGGTAACTCTATCAATTGAACCTACCTCTGATTGAACCTGCTGAACCATAGTCTTGACGGCATTTGAATCCGATAAATCACATGGAAAAATAGAAATGTTATTTGATTCTTGTTTGAGCTCATTTAATCCTTCTTCATTTACATCTACAGCTGCAACATGCACACCTTCAGCAGCTAGCTTTTTAGAGGAAATTCTGCCCATCCCACTTGCAGCTCCTGTAACCAATGCAACTTTTAAATCATTCATATTGTCTTCTCCTCTCTCTTAATTTCTTTATACGCTTAAATTATTCTATACCTACTTGTAGGAATTACCTCAATTTTATTAAAGTCTATAAATTTCTCGCAACTATCCATCATAATCTGAGCATGTTTTGCCAATTGCTCTGGATTATTTTTGGCATCATAAAAAACCTCTGGATCTGTCATGGCCTCAGATGGAAAGCACTCCTCGACAATTGCAATAAATGAAGGAGATGCTTTCTGCAAAGGTCTAACAACTGTATTTTGAACATAAATAAAATTAGATTGGGTTTGAATGGCGATGTTTGTGTGGTGATTGGTCCAGTGATTAAACCAGTCATATGTAGACATTGATTCTGGCTTCTCTAAAAAAACAACTTGTGAAAACCCTTCTGATCTTGAGCCCAAAGGACTCTTTTTTAAGTTATCTAAAATAATTGATTCACTGACAACAAAGCCATAAATTTTATTTGTAATTTTTTCTAAATGACTTTCGAGTGTATCTGCTAAAAAATAACTTTTTACTTTTATGAATATTACTGCATTTGGCGCGGGTGGATAGTTTGATTGCGCTAAATTATTTGCTGGCAAAACATCAGCATCAGCAATATTGATTTGCAATTCTGAAACTAACTTTCCTATATCTTTACTGAGGTTTTTTAGAAGTAATTCTTTAAAAGTTTCTAGACTATCATCATCTTTTTTCCAAAGTTGATAGGCTAGCTTTTCCATCTATGCCCTTTGAGATGATGCAGATATTACCTCACCAGTCATATATGAAGAAAGATCTGATGCTAAAAATAAAATAATATTCGCAATCTCCCATGGCTCTGCCCCTCTTCCAAAAGCTTCTTTAGATTCTAATTCAGCAATCAATTCATTTGAGCTAGTCTTGGACAGATGTGGATTCATTGCAAGGCTCGGAGCTACTGCATTTATTCTAATTCCATGATCTACGGTTTCTAATGCAACACACCTTGTTAAAGCCATCACTCCAGCCTTTGCGGCAGCATAGTGAGATTGACCTGCTTGCGCTCTCCAGCCTAATACAGATGCATTGTTAACAATTACGCCTTGTGTGTCTTTAAGCACTGGAATGGCGGCTCTCATAATTTTCATCGCACCATTAAGGGTAACGTCCATTACTAGATCCCAAGCATCGTTGGTCATATTTTCTAACAAGGACTCTCCCCCAAGCCCAGCGTTATTAATCACTCCATTTAAAGATGAATAGCAAGCAATAGCCTCTTTGAACATTGCTTCAATTTCTTCATCACTCGTGACATTACAAAGACAACCCTGAACTTCACCCATCTTCAATTTTCGTAAACTTTCTATTGCCTCATCTAATCTGCCCTGGTGAACATCAGAAATAAAAATATTTGCTCCCTCCTCAAGAAATCGCTTAGCTGTTGAAAAACCAATTCCAGACCCAGCAGCAGCAGTTATTAAGATATTCTTATCTTGAAAAAGATTTCTTCCCTCAGGATATTTTGGATTCATTAAATTGTTCATGAGCAATTCTCTAAAATTGTAACGTTTGCCTGGCCTCCGCCTTCACACATTGTTTGCAAACCATATTTAATATTATTTCTTTTCATATTATGAACCATGGTAGTCATCAATCGGGCGCCGGTTGCTCCGAGTGGATGGCCAAGAGCAATTGCTCCCCCGCTTATATTAATTTGATCCATTGGGTACTCCATTTCTTTTTGCCAAGCCATAGCAACAGATGCAAACGCTTCATTTATCTCAACCAAACCAATTTCATGTAATTGGATGCCTGACTTTTTGACTGCATATTCTGTTGCAGGCATAGGCGCGGTAAGCATCCAGATTGGGTCATCGGCTCTAACACTTATATGCGCTATTCTTGC
Source organism: SAR86 cluster bacterium (assembly GCA_016779505.1). Taxonomy (GTDB): domain Bacteria; phylum Pseudomonadota; class Gammaproteobacteria; order Magnimaribacterales; family D2472; genus D2472. The sequence goes on along the minus strand of JADHNM010000003.1, from coordinate 32,384 downwards.
TAAGGGGGTAAGGTTATGCTCTTTAAGAATTTTTTCTGAAACAATCAAAATAGCTGAAGATGCATCTGCATTTTGCGAAGAAATAGCGGCTGTAATATCATGGCCCTCAATCAATGGATTCAAGGAAGCCATTTTTTCCAATGAAGTTTCCGCTCTTGGAGTCTCATCAGTATCAAAATCTTGAACTGAAACAATTTCATCTTTAAACAAGCCTTTTTCAATAGCGCTCATGGCTTTTTGATGGCTTTGGTATGCATAGTTTTCCATCTCTAATCTGGATATATTCCATTTTTCTGCAATCATCTGTGCTGAATTAAACTGACTTACTTCTTTATTACCATAGCGATTAACCCAGCCTTTTGATCCAGAGAATGGATCTGCAAAACCTAGCGCTTGTCCAGCAATCATGGCATAAGATATAGGAATCATATTCATGTTTTGAACGCCTCCAGCAATAACTACATCAGAAGTACCTGACATAATAGCTTGAGCGGCAAAATGAACGGCTTGCTGAGATGAGCCACATTGACGGTCAACGGTTGTCCCTGGAACATGCTCAGGAAGACCTGCAGCCAACCAACAGGTCCTTGCTATGTCACCAGCTTGAGGTCCAACTGTATCAACGCAACCAAAAATTACATCCTCAACTAACCCTGAGTCTAAATCTACTTGATCAAAGGTTGCAGAAAGAACTACAGCCCCTAAATCAGCAGGGTGCATATTTGATAAAGTGCCTTTCTTTTTTCCTATTGGTGTTCTCAACGCGCTAACTATGAATGCATCTCGCATACCTATGTCCCCCTAAAAAGTATATAAAACACCAAGCTCTTCACTAGTGGAAGACAGTGTCTTAAAAATTATATCTTGTTGCCTGTCCTCATTGCCCCAACAAGCCATCATCGACCAGGCTTTTCTCATGTATATATGAAGATCCATCTCCCAGGTATAGCCCATTGCTCCATGAGCCTGAATACTATTTTTACATGCGAGTTCAGCAGCTTGAGCACACATAAGTTTTGCGTGAGCACAATGTAAAGCAGATTTCGGATTATTTTCAGACAAAGAATAAGCTGCTCTGTAAACAGCAGGTTTTGCAAACTCAATTTTAACTGCCACATCAGCCAACATATGCTTAACAGCCTGAAAGGATCCAATTGGCTTGCCAAATTGAGTTCTATCTAAGACATAGGCTGAGCTTAAATCTATCATTTTTTGAGCCAATCCAATTAACAAAGCTGCTGTCATTAATGCTCCTCTTGCAGAAACCGCAGAATTCAATTCTTCAAAATTTTCAGCCGAAGAAATTACATTATTGGTTGAATTTATCTTATAAATCTCCCTTGATGGATCATTGGATGCAATGATTTCAAAATTCAAATCCTCTTTAGCTATGAACTTACACTGGGAATCATCAAATAAAATAAGTCCAGCTGAATCAGCAATAAATAACGGATTGGGAGCCAATGGGTGAGCGAGTGATATATATTTTGCTCCAGCATCATAAGTCTCTTCAATGGCTTTACCTATATCTTTGGGCAGAAGCGAAATCAAATCATTTACTAAAAAAGTTTGTTCAGCCACTGGCTCAGGCAGACCAGCGTAACCCATCTCTTCAACCATCAATGCTAGCGTCACTTGGTCCATGCCTAAACCACCTTTATCTTCCGGAAGATTAGAATTTAAAACACCTAGCTCAAATAAACCTTTCCATCTGTCTGGATTGAAAGATTTTTTTGTATCCCAGCCCTCTCTAATGGATTTCGGAGAGCATTCATCTATCAAAAAAGACTTGATAGCATCCTTAAATTGCATTTGTTCTTCAGTAAAAATAAAGTTCATCTTTTATTTGGGCAGCCCTAATAACCTCTCTGCAATAATATTTTTTTGAATTTCATTTGTGCCTGCATAGATTGGCCCAGCATAAGAAAACATAAAGCCTTTGATCCATTTTGCTGCATCATCTTGTGATTCTTGAGAAAGTTCTGCGCTGGCTCCTAAGATTTTCAATGCTGTTTGGTGCATCATATGATCAAGCTCAGACCAAAAAATCTTACCTAAACTTGATTCTGAGCCAATAGAGCCTCCAGCAAGCATTTTTGATGCCGTATGGTAAATGCTTAAAGCATATGATTCTGATTGAGCCCATGCTTCAACAATCTTAGCTTGGATCATTGGGGAACAATGATCTTGTTTGGCAAGATAAAGCTCCATTAATTTTGCAGCTGTTTGTTGAAAACGAGCAGGGCTTCTTAACATTAGACCTCTTTCAAAACCTGCAGTTGCCATTGCAATTTTCCAGCCGTCCCCGTCACCGCCAAGAAGATTTTCTACAGGAACTTCTACATCATCAAAATATATTTCAGCAAAGCCTGGTTCACCATCCAGCTGAGGAATAGGCCTGACAGTAATGCCAGGAAGATCTAATGGAACTAAAATAAAAGATAATCCTCTGTGTCTTTCGGACTCTAAATCCGTTCTGAACAATCCAAAGGTCCAATCAGCATATGTTGCCCTTGAGGACCAAGTTTTTTGCCCATTAATTTTATAATGATCGCCTTCTAACACTGCAGTTGTTCTAATAGCGGCCATATCACTTCCTGCGCCTGGCTCAGACCAGCCTTGAGCCCATATATGATCACCGGTAGCCATGGCATTTAAAAATTTAGATTTCTGCTCATGGGTTCCAAATTCCATCAAGGTTGGACCAAGTAAAAAAACTCCATTTTGATTCACCCTTGTGGGAGCTTCAGCTCGATAATACTCCTCCTCAAAGATTAACCATTGGATTAAATCCAAACCTCTGCCTCCGTACTCTTTTGGCCAAGTAACCATTGCCCAATTTCCTTGATTCAGGGTTCTCTCCCACTCTCTGTGTTGTTCAAAGCCCTCTTTTGTATCTAATGATAAAAGTGGTTTTTTTGGAACATGGCTCTCCAACCAAGATCGCACTTCTCTCCTAAAAGTATTCTCTTCTTTAGTGAACTTAATCTTCATCTTTAAAATCTGCATCTCTTTTTTCTACGAATGCATCTCGAGCTTCTTGAGAATCTTTAGATTTATAAAGCTCTAAAGTAAACGTTTGCTCAGACTTGTAATTTTCATCAACATTACCATTCTCAATTTCATTCAAGGCTTTTTTAGCTAAGTTCATCGCTATAGGGCTCTTAGAAGCTATGTCATGAGCAATAACTAATGAAGCTTCACGGACAGAATCTAAATCTGGATGCAGCGACTCAATGGAACCATATTCATACGCTCGTTGGGCAGAAATAGGTTTGCCAGTAAACATCATTTTTCGAACTGCCTGCAAGGGAAAAAGACGGCTTAAATGAGCGCCTCCACCTAGAGCGCCTCTATCAATTTCAGGCAAGCCAAAATAAGAATCCTCTGTCGCTAGAACAATATCAGAAGCGCCTGCTAGTAAAATACCACCACCGAGTATGAATCCATGACAAGCTGAAATTACAGGAACATTTGAAACATGAATTGCTCTCGCGGTTTTCCAGCAACCATCATTAACATCTGTAATTTTAGTGGGGTCCTCTTGCAGTTCTTTGATATCAGCGCCAGCACAAAAACCTTTTCCTTTAGCAGATATTACGATAACCCTTACTTCATTATTGTGAGCAAGATGATCAATATTTATTGCTAAATCTAGCCATTCTGTTGAGGTTAAAGCATTTACAGGAGGGCAATCTAAAATAATTTCAGCAACACCCTCATTAATAGAAGTTTCAACACTCATAATTTATCCTGAATCTTTTTAAAATTATCCGCTGCAACTCCAAACTCATCCATGATTTGATCAATTAAATCTTGGCATGAAGGAAGATTGGATATAATTCCAGCAACTTGACCTGATGGCATGGCGCCTTCATGAGGTGAACCCTCTACCATTGCTTTTTGAATAATTGCAGGGCTGTTAGCGGACATAATTGATTGCGAGATAGTTAAATCATCTCCCTTGAGCATCGCAACAAAAGATTTAAAAAGATCGCTAAAAGAAGCCTTGGTAATTTGTTTGTATTTCCATGCTGAAGACACCGACATGATGAATAAAGATATGGGATTTGAGCGATCTATTTTTTGTATGTACTTGTTGAAAATTAAACGATGAGACAAACCATCAAATTTTTTGGTTATTTTAATTTCTTCTACTTGCGCTGATAGATAGGCCTCTTTAGTTTTACTGGGAACAGGACTTTCTTCAGTCATCATAAAGCGAGTTCCCATTGCAATACCGCATGCACCCCATGCAAGAGAAGCAGCTAGACCAGATCCATCTCGAAATCCGCCTGCAGCAACTACTGGAATTTCTACATTCTCAAGGACAGAACTAAGCAACAGGGTTGTTGGCGTTGATCCTGTGTGTCCCCCTCCTTCTGAACCTTGAATAACTAATGCGTCGGCACCAAGCTGCTCAGCTTTAATCGCATGTTTAAGCGCGCCCACTGTAGGTATGCATACAATTCCTTGTTGCTTGAAAGCTTTAATGTAATCTGGTGTTGGGGATCTTGAATAGCTTACAGCTTTAATCTTTCTATCTAAGATAGCTTGGACAATCTCATCAGCTCCAGGTTGGAACATATGAAAATTTACGCCAAACGGTTTATCAGTCAGGCTCAAAGTTTGATCCATCATTTCAATTGCCTCTTTTGGTCCAGCGGTTGCTAATGCTAAGAAACCAAAAGCGCCCGCATTTGAAGTAGCAGCCACGAGCTCAGGCAAAGCAACCCAACCCATTGCAGTTTGAATAATGGGGTAATCGCAACCCAAAATGTCAGTTAATTTATTGATAATGTGTCTCTTCTATTTTTTTTTCTTCTTTAAATCAGGTTTTTTAGCTGCATTAGTTGCAGGCTTTTTTGCAGAAGTTTTTTTAGATGCAGTTCGCTGAGATTTAGCCATTTTTTTGGCATCAAATCCAGATAAAATATTCCCAGTAGTTAGGTCATTATGAGCATGAGCAAAATGATGCCATGCAAATGCAGCTTCCATTCCATTCCTTTTGCCTTGAAGGTCTTCTACGTGATTAATAGCCTGTTTTGTTAAAGTTAAACCTAGTCTTGGCATTGCAGATATTTTTTTGGCCATCTCCATAACGGTTGACTCAAGATTCTCAATTGGAACAACCTTATTAACCATGCCCATTTCATAGGCTCTTGATGAGGACATTCTCTCTCCTAAAAATAAAAATTCTTTTGCAATTCTGGGGTTCAACTCATATGGATGAGCAAAGTACTCCACCCCTGGAATTCCCATGCGCACAACAGGATCAGCAAAAAAAGCATCCTCGGAAGCAATAATAAGATCGCATACCCAAGCCAACATGCAGCCACCTGCAACACAAGCTCCATGCACCATAGCAATTGTTGGTTTAGGCATATCTCTCCAGCGTCTACACATATTCAAGTAAACTTCTTGCTCTCTCACATACCAAAACTCGCCGCCAGGTTTGTTTGTATGGTCATACCACATTGATTTTCGATCATATTCAACATCAACATCTCTTCCAGGTGTTCCAATGTCATGGCCTGCTGAAAAATGCTTGCCATTGCCTTTTAATACAATAACCTTAATCTCATCATCATCAATCGCTCTTTTAAAAGCCTTGTCTAGGTCATAAGTCATCTTGCCATTTTGAGCATTATTGTATTCAGGCCTATTCATAGAAATGATTGCAATTTGATCTTTCTTTTTATAGGTAATTGTAGGTTTACTTCTAGGCATGTTTTTATTCTCCAAAAATTGAATTGCGAAAGCCTTGAGGGTCAAGAACTTCTCTTATTAAAGTTAGTTCTTCATTAGAGGGCATTGAGGTAATTTCATCTGATTTAATGAGTACATCAAAGCCAGTATTTGTAACTACATCATCAACATTAACACCTGGATGCAGGCTCAGTAATTGAAGATTATTGTTCTCTCCACTGAAATCAAACACACCAAGGTTTGTAACTACGAGCTTGATTTCAAACTTTCCGTTTGACAAATCTTTATTCTTAAAACCCATTCCTGAAACCATATCTACCTCTCCTTCGACAAAGGTCTTTACAGAATGATTGGGTATAAAAATAGAGTTTTTATGATTAATAAAGTTTCCTGGAAAACCTCTTACACCAAGAAGTTGAACTTTTGGAGAATTGTAATCACCAATGGCGCTTATATTAGTTTGCCCAAAAGAGTCTATTTGCGTTGGGGTAACCATGGCGTGTCTCTTACCTCCCCATAAATTCTCAAATACACGACTGTAGCTCATGTATCCTTCAACCTGATCATTGGAAACATCCCTTTTACCCATAGGGACCGGCCTAGAAATAAGATAGGTTTCACCATCAGTCATCATCAAATCTGGGTTATGTGTTAACTTTGCCAATCCTGCTGCTATCCTTGGAATTAAACCAATGCCCGTAGCAAGAATTTCTCCATCTCCATGCCATGCCTTTGAAGATGCGCTAATACAAATTTCTGCTAATGAAGGTGAGTCTGACATGTTAAAATTGCGGTAAAGGTATTTTTTGAATTACTTCGGACCCCCCAACAGAGTCGATATAGTCTTCATGTGTCTTATTAAGATATTTAGAACTGTATTCATCAAAAGATTTTGCTGCATCTGAATACTCTTTTAAATGCTGCATATCAAAACCATAATTAGGTGCGCACGAAGTTGGATGAGCTCCATAGGGTGAATGTAATACCCCAGTAACTAGGCTTCTTTCAAACCTATTGAACATTGCTCCATCTTTACCTCCTAACTCTTCTGTTGTTACAACCTCTTCTGTTGAAACAAAAGTTTTACTAGCAGCTCTTGCAAAGAGTTCATCAAAAAATGGATCGGGTCCAACGATCTGAGTATTGCCCTTTTCATCTGATTTATTTACATGAAGTAAGGCAACATCAAGATTCAGAGCAGGCATCGCAACAAGTTTTTCAGCATCAGGGTATGGTGAACTAACAAATTTTAATTCTGGATTATGCGTTAAAACATCTGTTCCCAAGCCCACCCTAGTAGGTAAAAACGGTAAATGCATCGCAGCAGCTCGAAGACCCCATTGCACCATTCCCTCATCAAGCTCCATAACTTCAATTTCATTTTTTTGACGAGCTTGGCGAAAGTGTGCTTCCAGTGGGATCATATCCAATGAAACAAAGCCAAAAATTAATTTTTTAACTTTTTTATGAGCACACAATAACCCAACATCAGGGCCCCCATAACTAACAACAGTTAAATCCTTTAAATCTGATTTGCAAATCTCTCTTATTAAAGACATAGGTTTTCTACGGGCACCCCAACCCCCAACCCCGATAGTCATTCCATCGGACATCTGATCGATTATGTCTTTGTAAGTAACTATTTTGTTCATTGCTAATTTTCTGGTGGTGAGAAAGTATGACCCCAAAAACTTGGAATCTTGCTCTTTTGAGTCTCAAAGTTATCCCAATCTACCTGCCATCCATCGTAACCAAATTCCAAATCAAAACCTGATGGTGTCTGCATATAAAATGAAACCATCATGTCATTAGAGTGCCTGCCTAGGGAAGAAGAGATATGAATATTATTTTGTATGGCTCTATCAAGCCCATAACCAACTTCATCAATGTCGTTTACCTCTACCATGGTATGTATAAGTCCTGACGGTGGAATTGGGGATTCATACAAGGCAACCGTGTGATGTCTTGGGTTGTCACAATGCATAAAGTTTAATTTAACTTCGGGTGCATCTGGAGCTGGTCCCATTGGAAAATTCATATAATCAGAATCTCCAAAACCCAAAACATCTATGTAAAACCTGTGCGTAGTCTCTAAATCAGGCGCAGCAAAAACCACATGGCCAAAACCAAGTCCTTTAGTAATAAACCCTTTGATGTTCTGAGTTGAGACAAAAGGCTCAGAGGAATTCTTGCTCCCATAAGATAGCTCTAGTCTGTTGCCTGCAGGATCATTTAATCCAATACACTCCTCAACACACCTTAATTTTGCTATCTCATCACCTAAATATTCAAAAGGAATGTTTGCTTTCTCCAATTCATTTTTTGCATCTTCAAATGCAGATTTGTCTGATAAAGATAAACCGGCAGCAAGATATCGTTTTGAATCACCAGTCATCACATGAAATCTGAAAGATTTTTCATCCATACGAAGATAAAGATTATACTCATCGCTGAGAGAATCATTTTTCATTAAACCAACGACATCTTTTGCATAATCAGCCCATTCCTGAAGATCTGTTGTTTCGATTAGCAGGTAACTTAAAGATTGTATTTTCATGTCGCTCCTTAAATAAAAAAATTAATTAATATCTTATGTTTTCATTATTAATTCTATCATTCAATTTATTTATACATAATTATTCGTCTATTAATTACGAACTATCATGAAAAGCATAAAAGTATCCATTGTTATGTATAAATTCTATAAAATAGTCAAATGTCTCTGATTAAAGCATTAATTCATCCGGTCACGCCATTTCAGCAAAATGCGCCTATTTTATATTGCGAAGAATCAAAAAAATGTGCCTTTATTGATCCGGGTGGTGACATAGATATTCTTTTGGGAGCTGCAAAAGACAACGGTTTAATTCCAGAAAAGATTTTTCTCACTCATGGTCATGCTGATCATGCTGGTGCGGCCAATGAGCTAGCAAACATCCTGTCCTTAGAGATTGAGGGGCCCCATCGAGAAGACTTATTTCTTCTTGAGTCGCTGGAATCTCAAGGAAAAATGTTTGGAATGCAAGCTCAGAACTGCACTCCAGATAGATGGCTTGATGATGGAGATGAGGTACAGCTAGGTCATGAAACCCTTAAAGTTATTTTTTGTCCAGGACACACACCGGGACATATTGTTTTTTACCATCCTGAATCAAAACTAGCTGCTGTTGGAGATGTGTTATTTCGCGGGTCAATTGGAAGAACCGATTTGCCTAGAGGTAACCATCAAGATTTATTGGACTCAATAACTCAAAAACTTTGGCCTCTTGGAGAGGAGATTTTATTTATTTCAGGCCATGGGCCAGTTTCTACATTTGGGCAAGAGAGAAAAGATAATGCTTTTGTAGCTGACTCAATCTTAAACCCAGCCTAGTCTACCCATAGCTTCAATAATTTTCCCTGATCATCTTTCATGGAACCGGTGACTATCAGAATAAAATCTACTATCCACCAAATGCCGCAACCACCAATTGTGATAATAAATAAAATAGCAGAGGCATAACGTCTCAAAAAAAATCTATGTGCTCCTAGCGGCCAAGACAAGACAATAAAAAGCAAAAAAGTTGGTAGAATTCTTTTTTCTGAGATATTAACGATCTCATTCATAGCGACCCCCGGCTAAGCTAGAGCTCATTTTAATTACAATGCTTGTCGGCAATATATTGCATAAAAATGCCAGTATTTTATTTAATATTCCAGGCACCCATACACTTCTTCCTTTCATCATTGCTTTAACTGCCCCAACTGCAACAGTCTTTGAGTCCTTTTTCATAAAAGCTGGAACTTTATCCATAGCATCTTGCATTCCGCTAGCTGTATGAAATTCAGTTACAGTGAATCCAGGGCATACATTTGTAGAAGTGATTCCTTTTGAACGATAGTTAATATTTATTGCATCTCCAAATCGATTAACAAAAGTTTTGACAGGTCCATAAAGGGCGCCCCAGCCAGATGATGGAGGTGCAAAAGAAGCAAGAGAGGAAACCATCATAATTTTGCCATGTTTGTGCTCGAGCATACTTGGAATAAATTTTTTCGTAAGAGCCACAACTGCTATACCTAATACTCTTAGAAATTTCTCCTCTTCCTCTTCATCAGTTTCATGAAACTTCTTATTAATGCTATACCCAGCATTGTTAACCAATATTTCAACTACAAAATCATTTTCAGAGCAAAAGTTATAGATGATTTCTGGTGCTGAAACTTGAGCTAAATCTGCAGCAATATAATTACAATCAATGTTAAATTCTTCTGCTAAGGAAGCAGATATTTCTATTAGTCTTTCCTCTCGTCTTGCTGTTAGAAGAATATTATATCCCTGCCTGGCAAGCTCTCTAGCAATATCAAGACCTATTCCAGCAGTTCCTCCTGTAATTAATGCATATTTTTTATTCATAAAATCTCCTGCCGATGGTTTATAAATCTCTAATTTTGAGTCTGATGTCATAAGGAACTTTACCAGTTAGATCGTGTGCTTCTTTGATTGCCAAAACCTTTGCAAGTCTTTGTGGGTCCATGGGCGCAATTTTTCTTTGTTTCATATCGATATGGCCCTCTACTGTTTCATACATGGCTGAAATTATCCCATTCTTATCAAACAAAACTCCAATCATATGAAAAAGTTTTTCATTAACATTAAATAATCTAAATCTAGGAAAAATCTTATCTCCCAATAGAAATTCTTTTTGAAATCTGTAGTTGTCTTCGAGAGTAAAGCTTGAAAAACCACTTGCTAAATATTCTTCATTTAAACCAAATTCTTCATTTGCAAACTCCCAGGCTTGCTCAAAGACCTCTTTAATATAGTTAACATTCATGTGGCCATTAAAATCACACATGTCTTTAGTGACTGTCACTGTTTTACCTACATATGGGTATAAGTCATACATATTTTTTATTATTAATGAAAAGAATGGATTGTGGAGAAATCAAAGCAGATTTGCAAATCTTAAAGTATGTTTTTGCAATGTAATTTCGTACAATGGAAGTCTTCAAAAAATATAATGTAACTTTAAAATTTGGAAAAAACTTCAGCCCCAGAAGATAGAAGAGCAATAATTGTTTCAATTGATTTGCTGAGATCGAATCAAGATGATCTTGAACAATTTAACTCTAATGAATTCATTGAGCTTGCTAGATCATCTGGACTGACAGTTGAACATCATATTTTTTCAAAACAAAACTTTGTATCTGCTAGCCACTTTCTTACCAAAGGCAAGGCTGATGAGCTCAAAAATATCGTTGAATCAGAGAATATTAAGTTAATAGTTTTAGATTGCGAGCTTTCTCCCTCTCAAGAAAGAAATTTAGAAAAATTATTATGCGCAAGAGTGCTGGATAGAACAGGTCTAATCTTAGATATTTTTGCTGCTAGAGCTCAAAGTGATATTGGAAAACTGCAGGTTGAGCTTGCTCAGCTCAGTTTTTTATCAACTCGATTAGTCAGAGGGTGGAGTCATCTCGAAAGGCAAAAAGGCGGAATTGGCTTACGAGGTCCAGGAGAAACTCAGCTTGAAACTGATCGAAGATTAATTGGTAATCGAATTAAACAACTCAAAAAAAAATTAGACAAACAACACAATCAAAAGAATTTAAATAGGTACTCAAGAAGAAAAAGTAGTAATAAATTAGTCGCTTTGGTTGGCTATACAAATGCTGGCAAAACCTCATTATTTAACATGCTTACAAAAGGTGGTCTTGAAGCTGAAGATAAATTATTTGCTACATTAGATACAACCACCAGACGTACTGAGTTTAAATTCAAAACGCTTGAAACAGTTCTTTTTTCTGACACTGTAGGGTTTATATCTAACCTTCCAACCAAATTGATTGAATCCTTCAAAGCAACATTGGATGATTTGGCCTCTGCCGATCTTTTGATTCATGTTATTGACGCTGCAGATACGAATAGAGATTATAAAATTAAAGAAGTGGATTTAATTCTTGATGATTTGGGGGTTACTTCTATGCCACAAATTAGAGCATTAAATAAAATTGATTTAATTACAAACGAAGATATATGGCCTGCAAATAATTTACATCCTGAAATTAAAATATCAAGCGAGACAGGCGAAGGTCTTGAAGAGTTAAAAAATATAGTTTCTGAGATGTTATTTGGAGGGTTATTATCTGGATGGGTTCATTTCTCCCCCGTACAAGCATCTGTACGCTCGAAGTTATTTGATTCAGGTTGTATCTTGGAAGAGAAGATGAGTGCAAATGGCCAACACCAATCATTGGTTTCAATCTCTCAAAGCATGCTCGAGCAATTTGAAGAAATCGAGATTTTTAAAAATTTAAAACCTGTCTCTCCATAAAAAAAGAGCTGCATGTGCAACTCTTTTTTCTAAGATGTAAAGACTAAGAGAAATCTGGCTTAGCTGGATCAAAAAATACCTGGCCATTAGATACTTCAGGTTCGCCACATGTACTAACAGACTCGAGCTCAATCTTTGCATCACCTCCAGTAGCCTCCCATAACTCATTGCCTTCAGTCATGGTTGCAAGATTTTCATGAAAATTCCCAAACCAGAAATCTTCTGCTTGAGTTTTATCTTCAGGAATATAAAGTCCATATGCATAAAAACCACTTACTTGAGATTGGTCTATTGCATCAAGCCAAGCATTGTAGCTAATCAAAGCTTGATTAAGGTCTTCCTGCCCCATGCCCTCATTCAGTGTGCAAGGGCTAAACGCTGCAGCAAAAGAACCATCTTCTGGGGCTTCACCAAAAGCATAAGGGTCATATGGAAAAATAAAATCATAACCATCTCTATTTTCACCATCACATTGAAGAATTTTAGAGGACCCCTCACTCCATGCCATAGCATCTTCATTGGCTATCCATTCCGCCCAAGCTGCATCAGCTTCTTCTTTTGAAGACCAGCTTAATTCCCAATAATTGTTAAAATCACTTTGTTCAGGAGATACTGACACATAACCCCAGCCTCCAAGCAAAGATTCAGACAATCCAAGATCTCTCCATGATTCAATCATGTTATTAAGAGCATCTTGACTATATTCTGCTCCAGCTGTGCATTGCATAAACTCGTTGTACATAGTGTAATTTGTTGCATCCCAAGCTGGCTTAGATTCCTGTACCTCATTTGACTGAGAGCACGAAATAACAAATAAAAAAGGTACAGACAGTAGAGCTAATTTAAATTTTGTATTCATTTTTTATTACCTCAAATAAAAGAAAATATTTCTCCATTAAATATACATTATTTATTTGAAAGATTCATTGAAAGGTATAATAGGTGTATGCCTAATTCTCAAAATTTATCAGATGCGATCATTATTGGTGGCGGACATAATGGTTTGGTATGCGCCTATTATTTAGCAAGAAAGGGCTTAAAAATTCAGATCTATGAAAGAAGATCTATTGTAGGAGGTGCAGCAGTAACTGAGGAATTTCATCCTGGATTTAGAAATTCAGTTGCAAGTTATACGGTTAGCTTGCTGAATCCAGAAATCATTAAAGATATGAAACTAAAGGAATATGGCTTGAAAGTTGTAAAGCGCCCTATTTCAAATTTCCTTCCCATTGATAATAAGACCTATTTAAAATTAGGCGGTGGCTTAGAGAGAACTCAAAACGAATTTAAAAAATTCTCTAAAAAAGATGCTGAGAGATTGCCTGAATATTATGAGCGAATAGAGGCAGTGGCCGATGTGCTAAGAGGCCTTTCGATAAAAACACCGCCCAATCCAAAACAAGGCATTAGGGCTGCACTAAATGCTGCTTTGCAACTTTGGCCAATAGCAAATAAAGGCAATCAAGTGCATAGAGATGTATATGATCTTTTTACCAAAAGTGCGCGATCCTTTCTTGATTCATGGTTTGAAAATGAACACATAAAAGCTGCTTTTGGTTTTGATTCAATAGTTGGTAATTTTGCTAGCCCGGATACCCCCGGATCAGCATATGTCTTATTGCATCATGTATTTGGCGAGGTTGATGGGGAAAAAGGTGCCTGGGGACATGCTATTGGTGGCATGGGTGCAATCACTCAAGCTATGGAAAAGGCATGCAGGGAAAATGGAGTTGAGATCTTTACAAATGCATCGGTGGATAAAGTGATTGTTGAGGATGGCGCCGCTATTGGAATTCAATTAGATGATGGAAGCACAAGAAAAGCTAAAAAAATAATCTCAAATCTCAATCCCAAGCTCCTATACAAAAAATTAATCTCTGAGGATGATTTAGATCCAGAGTTTAATCGCAGCATGGATGGGTATAAATGTGGATCTGGCACCTTTAGGATGAATGTTGCTCTTTCTGAATTGCCAGATTTTTCTGCCCTACCTGGCAAAGAAATAGCTGAGCATCATCAAAGCGGTATTGTTATAGCACCTACCCTAGATTACATGGACAAAGCTTATATCGATGCTAAGTCTAATGGCTGGTCTTCTGCACCAATTGTAGAAATGTTAATTCCCTCAACCATGGATGATACTTTAGCTCCAGAAGGTCAACATGTTGCATCTTTATTCTGTCAGCAATTCTCTCCTACTCTACCAGATGGCAGCTCATGGCATGATCATCGATTGGCTGCTGCAGATACAATTATAGAAACTGTGACAAAGCATGCACCAAATTTTAGGGGGTCTATTTTAGGAATGATGATTTTGTCGCCATTAGACTTAGAGGAAAAATTTGGATTAATTGGTGGAGATATTATGCATGGGCAAATGTCTCTCGATCAAATGTGGGCTGCAAGACCCTTAATGAATTATGGAAACTACAGGGGACCACTAAAATCTTTGTATATGTGTGGCTCAGGAACTCATCCTGGTGGCGGTGTTACCGGCCTTCCTGGAAAAAATGCAGCTAGAGAAATTTTAAAAGACGGATAAACTTAAACAGAAGAAGCTTTAGACTCCAGAGTTGCAAAATAATCTTTTGCCTTTTCAATCACCTTCGGCGCCAACCAAACTGATGAAATTAATGTTGGTATTGCCATAAATGCAAATGAAAGATCAATAACAGCAATGGCGGTCTTCACGGGTATGACTGCAAAGACGATAACAAAGAAAATAATGACCCACTGATAAACTTTTACTCCTTTTTTACCAAATAAAAATTGGGCGCAAGCAGAGCCATAAAATGAGTAAGTAAAGATAGTACTTGCTCCAAAACTGACGACACAGATAAGCAAAATTGCATATCCCATAGGACCAAGAAGAACGCTAAATGCTTCGGCAGTTAATTTAACGCCCTCAACACCTGAGCCTATGTTTAACCAAACACCTGAAATAATAATTAACAATGCAGTAGATGTGCACATTATTAAAGTATCAAAAATTGGTCCTAGCATAGCAACCAAGCCTTGTTTAACTGGATTTGAAGTTTTTGCAGCACCATGAACAAGTGACTCTGTTCCTATGCCTGCTTCATTGGAATGAGCGCTTCTTTTAACACCCATGATAATTACAGCTATAACACTTCCCCCAGCAACTGCAGAGCCTGTAAAAGCATCTTTGATAATAATTTGAAATGCAGGAATAACCGCATCAAAATTTAATATTAGCGCAACCATGATAGAGCCAAAATATAAGATACTCATAAAGGGTACAAGCCACTGAGAAACCTTTGCTATTCTCACCAATCCGCCAAAAATTATAGCTCCAGTGATTGCAGCCAAGACTATTCCGGCTATTAAATTAAAATGTTTGAAATCAAATATTGGTATCGTTTCAAGCATTTGAACCATTTGATTGCTTTGAAATCCTGGTAAAGCACCAATTAAGCCGGCGGCTGCAAAAAAATATGCCAATGGCATCATAGACTTTGGAAGTGCGTTTTTAATAATGTACATTGGTCCGCTGCGGACTGTGCCATCTTCATCCACATCTCGATACATGACAGATAAAGTGCAAGTAAAAAATTTAGTTGCTATGCCTACAATTGCAGTCACCCACATCCAAAAAATTACTCCTGGACCGCCATAACCAATAGCAAGGGCAACACCAGAAATATTTCCTAGACCAATGGTGCCTGATAATGCTGTAGTTAAAGCTTGGAAATGAGTGACCTCTCCAATGTCTTCTTGTTTTGTATGCTTGCCTCTAATTAAGTCGAAGGCATGACGGATATATTTAAAAGGAGTAAGTTTTGAGAAAATAAGAAAGTATATGCCTGCCCCAACTAAAAACGGAGCATTCCACTCCCAAACAAAATCAGAAAATTTAATAATAAATTCAGAAATGTGAGATATCAGATTTTCCATGGACTCAATTGTAAAAAGTAAAGTTCCATTGTAGAACTATCCAAAGTGTTCTGCATGAAAATCTTGAATGTCTGGATCAACCAAAGCGTCTCTGACTTTAAGTTCTCTATATAGATTTAAGGAGTCTAAGGTTTTGCATCGACTAAGAGCAACATATGCTTGACCAGTTGCAAAAGCTCCATCACCAAGATCAACAGAGCAACTTTCAAGAGTTAAACCTTGGGCTTTATGAATGGTAACTGCCCAACCTAGTTTCAGTGGAAATTGTTTAAAAGAAGAGACAACCTCTTCTTCCATTTCATCATTAAATTCATCATAGACATACCTGACTTTATTCCATTCTTCTCTTTTTACTTTAAATACCTCTTTTTCAACTTTAACCTTGATCACTTTCTTGTTTTTATCTGAACAATCAATCACGACTCCAATAGTTCCATTGACCCATCTCCCATCAGGATCATTTTTAATAAACATAACCTTGGCATCCTCTTTAACACGCAGTTCTCTTGGAGCTGGTAAATCATTTTCATTGAGCTCACCTTGCTCTTTTGATTTTGCAGCAGTCGCTGGACCATCTATCAAATTTAACATCTCCTCATTGATTTGTTCGGCTCGATACTTTCTTGAGGTAATAATAAGTGATGACTCAGTATCAAATTCTGGATTATGACAGGTCTGATTAATTTTCTTGATCGAGGCTTCAAGGTTCTTACCAAGACGAATATTATTCAACAAATCATAAAACTCTTTATCATCTTGTTGCCTGAATGAGCTCACCAATTCAAAAAAAGATGGCTTTTCAATGGCTTGAAAATTATCTGCACTAAAAAAATAGACTGATTGATATCTTTCAAAAATTGCAGTTTCCTCATTCTCTTTAACTACCGGGGGTAACTGAAACAAATCACCACATGCCAGAACATGGATTCCGCCAAAGGGCTTGGATGAATTACGATGTATTTGTAAGGTTTCTGAAATGGCATCAAGCATGGGCGCTCTAACCATAGAAATTTCATCGATAATGAGTAACTCAAGGTTTTTTAATAATTTTTTAAAGCGTGGATCCTTTGATTCTTGAATCACCGGAAAGGTATCAAAGCCAATTCTAAATGCTGAATTAATAGTACTCCCACCAATATTTAATGCTGCAACTCCAGTGGGAGCGACAACCATTTTTTTAAGCAAACACTCATCTTTCACTCTCTCTATCAGAGTTGTTTTACCAGTTCCCGCTGCGCCAGTTAGATAAATAAAATGCTGAGTATCCTCATTTAGCAATTCCAAGATATCTTCAAGAGTTCTATCGAATGCAGATACAGGACTTTCTGAATTTGATGGGCTCATGCAATAAAAAAATAGGAGAAATTTATAAAAATATTTTAACAGTTACTATAATAATCATGGAGATTAAAATACAAAAATATGCATGAGTTTACTCATAGAATAGCCGAGCTTGATGATATTCCAGCTATCCAAAAGTTGATGAAACTATCAATCACCCAACTCTTGGGACCCTTACTTAATTCTGATCAATTAGAGGCTTCGTTCGATAGCATGGGGCTGGATGATCAGCTTATCAAAGATCAAACTTATTTTATGATCTTCAGTGATACAAATTTTGTTGGATGTGGTGGATGGAGTAACAGAGAGACTTTGTTTGGTGGCAATCATACGCCCAATAGAGATGATAAGTTTCTTATTCCGGCGACAGATTCAGCTCGAATTAGAGCTATGTATACACATCCCAACTGGATAAGAATGGGAGTTGGCTCTCTAGTTATGAGTTTAGGAGAGCAAGCGGCAAAAAAGTTGGGTTTTAAGAAATGTGAATTAATGGCCACACAATCAGGTTTATTTTTATATAAAGCTAAGGGCTATCAGCCGATAGAAGAGATCTTATATCAAACACAATCAGGCAAAACTGTTCCAATGGTTAGAATGGAAAAGGATATATAAAACTGGCGGAGAGTGAGGGATTCGAACCCTCGATACAGTTGCCCGTATACCTCCTTAGCAGGGAGGCGCTTTCGACCACTCAGCCAACTCTCCGATTTTTTGGACAGGAATTATAACGCTTTAAAAGAAGAAAATAATACTATCTATTAAATTCAATTCGACTGCCAATAGGCAATTGCTCTTTCAAAACCCCATCTTCAAAAACAATCTCACCATTGATTATTGTATGAACAACAGCAGCAGGAAAAGTGTAGTCTATGAAGGGAGACCAACCACAATGATATAAAATATTTTCATTGGTAACCAAAGTGTTTGCACTTAAGTCTACGATAGCAAGGTCAGCAAAAGATCCCTCTCTTATATAACCCCTATCTTTTATTTGGAAGCGCTCAGCAATGTTATGACTGGTTTTCTGAACAATTTGTTCCAGAGTAAATATTCCTTTGTTATAAAAATCTAATAAAACAAGCAATGAATGTTGATTGAGAGGTAGTCCACTTGGAGCTTGCAAATATGGTTGTTGTTTTTCTTCAAGTGTATGAGGAGCATGGTCTGTTGCAATAATATCAATCTTATTTTTTTGCACAGCATCAATCAGCGCTAACCTGTCTTGCTCTGATTTTACGCTGGGATTGCATTTAATAAAATTTCCACGCGTTTCATAATCAGCTTCACTAAAAAATAAGTGATGCACACAAACCTCAGCAGTGATTTTTTTACCTGTTATTTCTCCCTCTGTGAATAATTTCATCTCATCTGCAGTGGTTAAATGCAGGATATGAAGATTTGAGCCATGTTTTGTTGCTAAGTCATAAGCCAATTGAGATGATTTTAGACACGATGCCGCATCTCTTATTCTGGGATGGAACTTTGCATCAATGTCTTCTCCATATTCAGCGATAATTGCCTTCTCATTTTCAATAATGGTTGGAGTGTCTTCACAATGCGTAACAATATTAACAGGCGCTTCTCTGAATATGGCTTCAAGGGTATCTTGGTTATCGACCAGCATGTCTCCGGTTGAAGCCCCCATGAAAACTTTAAGCCCACAAGCAAGGGTATTGTCTAATTGTTTGATTTCATCAATGTTTGTATTGCTTGCCCCCATGTAAAAGGAGTAATTTGCATGCGATTTAGTTGCTGCAAGATCAAACTTAGCCTGTAAATTCTTTCGATTGGTTGTAGTTGGATTCACATTAGGCATTTCAAAATAACTAGTCACGCCTCCTGCTAAGCCTGCTCTGCTTTCAGATTGAATGTTGCCTTTGTGCGTCAGGCCAGGTTCTCTGAAGTGGACTTGATCATCGATTAAACCTGGCAAAATATATTTGCCATCAAGGTCTATTATTTTTTTTGCTTCTGCGTCTATCGAAGAAGAAATTTTTTCAATTCGATCTCCTTTAATAGCAATATCAGATTCATAGATTGACCCTTCATTTACGAGGGTTCCATTCTTTAAAATTAGATCGTACATTAGTCTCCTAAATTAAAGGCTTCGTGCAAAGTCTTAACTGCATCCTCTAATTGCTCTTTAGAAATTACAATTGTAATTTTGATCTCTGAGGTGCTGATCATTTGAATGTTAATACCAGCATCAGCCAGGGCGTTAAATGCTGTGCTTGCTATTCCAGCATGGGAACGCATCCCTACACCCACCAACGAAACCTTGCCTATGCCTTCATCAATAATTAACTCATCAAACGAGATACCTTGCATTTTTTCTTTTAAAACAGATTCCACTTCAACCCTATCAGAAGTTCCGACGGTAAATGTAAAGTCTGTTTTTCCCGAGACACTAACATTCTGAACAATAACATCTACTTCAATGCCAGCTTCGCTGACTGGGCTTAAAATACCAGAGGCAATCCCTGGAGTATCTACCACTCCATGAAGAGTAAACTTAGTCTGATCTGTTTGAGAAGCAATACCTGTAATAACAGCATCTTCCATTCCATCTTCCTCCTGTAAAATAAGTGTGCCTGAACCTGGCTCAAAGCTTGATAAAACTCTAACTAAAACTTTATATTTATTTGCAAATTCAACAGCGCGTATCTGCATAACTTTAGCACCCTGACCTGCTAGTTCCAACATTTCCTCTATGCTTATTGAGTCAAGTTTTTTTGCATCAGGCACTATTCTAGGATCAGTTGTATAGATGCCATCAACATCGGTGTATATATCACAGCGCTTAGATTTTATTGAGGCTGCTATTGCCACTGCAGTAGTATCGCTGCCACCTCTACCCATGGTAGTAGTATCTCCCTCGTTGGTAACCCCCTGAAATCCAGTAATGATTGGGATATAGCCATCTTCGATGGTTTTAAAAATAATATTTTTATCAAGATCAAGGATCTTTGCACGTGAAAAATTAGAAGTTGTTTTCATTCCAAATTGAGCGGCTGATAATGATTTGGCCTTAAGGCCTAATTGATTTAAGGCAATTGCAACCAATGACGCGCTAACCATCTCACCAGTTGAAACAAGCGCATCGAATTCTCTTTTATTTGGCTCAGAACCAAAGGATTTAGCTAAATCAATAAGACGATTTGTTTCTCCGCTCATGGCAGAAACAACCACAACAGGTGATGCTTCTTCAGTGGCTGACTTAATTAAATTTGCAACAGCAGTGATCCTATCGGGTGACCCAACAGAAGTCCCGCCAAATTTTAATACTATCGTTTCCATAATTAAGAAGCTTACTAACTAAGCGATGGATTGTACGATATCAGGAATAGAATTAACAAATTCTTTAAAATTTTCAGCCTCACCTGCGCCTTGGGCAAAATCCTTACGTCCGCCCCCTTTTCCATTAGTCGCTTTTGCTATTGTTTGAATCACATCATGGGCACTAAGAGATTCTTGAATATCATCTGTTACCCCACAGACCATAAGCAATTTTGAGTCATGGTGGCTAAAAATTAAAACACATCTTTCAGATTGACCTTTTTTGGAGCTATCAACCAACTGTCTCAGATCTTGAATGTTTTGCGTATCTGCTTCAATGAGGACTAAATCAAAGTTATTAATTTTATGAATGACTTCTTTAATCTCAACAGTAGATTGGTCTTTGATTTTATTTCCTTTTTTGAGAGATTTATTTTCTTTGATTAAATCTTCAACTTTAGAGCTAACCTGAGGAGCTCCAACATTTAATATTCCTTGGACATCTTGAAGTTGAGATCGAATGTCTAGCATTAATTCCACAGCTTTCAAGCCAGTAACGGCTTCAATCCTTCTCACTCCGGAAGAAACACTGGATTCACTTAAAATTGTAAACATCCCAATATCGCCAGTTCTCGATACATGGGTCCCGCCGCAAAGCTCTACCGAGAAACCATCGCCCATGGATAAAACCCTGACCTCATCCTCATATTTTTCTCCAAACATTGCCTCTGCACCAGACGCTATAGCATCATCAAGCTGCATTAATTCTGTTTTTACCTCAGCATTACTTAGAGTTTGTTGATTAACCAATAATTCTATTTGTTTAAGCTCATCTTTGGTTACAGCCTTGGGATGTGAAAAATCAAAACGTAACTTTGAAGAATCTACAAGGGATCCTTTTTGCTCAACATGATGGCCAAGCACATGCTTTAAGGCTGCATGCATCAAATGAGTTGCAGAATGATTAGAAGCCGCATCACTTCTCATCATAGGTGCGACTGAAAGTTTCAAAGTATCATGTAAGTTAATTGAGCCCTCTTCCAAATTAATCTTATGAAGAAAAATTTTTCCTTGTTTAATACAATCCACCACTTGCCCGCTTCCATTAGAACCCGAAAACTCTCCTTGATCCCCAACCTGGCCCCCTGACTCTGCATAAAATGGAGATTGGTCCAAGGCAAGAATATATTCTTTTCCTGGAGTTGCAGAATCTACCTGCAGATCGTCATCCCATAATCCTAAAACTTTCCCCTCTGCATTTAATCGGTCATAGCCTAAAAATTGAGTTTCATCAATTGCAGATAGATCTAATTGAGTACCTTTAAATTTACTTGCGGATTTTGAATTTTTAATTTGCTCTTCCATGCATTTTTTAAAACCTGCTTGATCTAACTCTAAATCTTGTTCACGAGCAATATCTGCAGTTAGATCAAAAGGGAAGCCAAATGTATCATGCAGTTTAAAGACAATTTCCCCAGGGATAATCTTTGAACTCATGCCAGCAATTTCTTTTTCTAAAATTTCAATCCCTTTATCCAATGTTTCAAGAAACTTATTCTCTTCATTGTGAATAGTTTCCTCAATGTGTTTTTGATTAGATTCTAGCATTGGAAACGCAGAGTTCATTTCTTTTACTAATGGATCCACTAATGCATGTAAAAATGGTTCCTTGGCTCCAAGCTTGTATCCATGACGGATGGCTCTGCGCATGATTCTTCTGAGAACATATCCTCTTCCTTCATTGGAAGGAGTGATACCATCGGCAATCAAAAAGCTAACGCTTCTTATATGATCTGCAATTACTTTATGAGATGGTGCTCCAGGAGACTGAATGGCATCTTCAGAGGCTTGAATAAGGTTTAGGAAAAGATCTGTTTCATAATTTGAATTTACGCCTTGCATCACTGCAGCAACTCGCTCCAAGCCCATGCCGGTATCAACAGATGGTTTAGGTAAAGGTGTTAATTCACCAGCAGCATCTCTATTAAATTGCATGAAGACTAAATTCCAAATTTCTACAAATCTATCTCCATCATCCCCGGGTGATCCTGGAGGTGTACCTTCATATTGCTCGCCATGATCATAGTAAATTTCAGAACAAGGTCCACAGGGACCTGTATCACCCATAGACCAGAAATTATCTTCTTCATCCAATCGTACGATTCTCTCTGGATCAATACCAATCTTTGATGACCATATTTCTGCCGCCTCATCATCTTCTCTAAAAACAGAAATCCATAATTTTTCTTTTTCTAAATTTAATTCATTTGTTAAAAAATTCCATGCCAGTTGAATTGCTTCTTCTTTAAAATAATCTCCAAAGCTAAAGTTGCCCAACATCTCAAAGAACGTATGATGCCTGAGGGTATAACCTACATTCTCCAAATCATTATGCTTCCCGCCTGCCCGAATGCATCGTTGAGTTGTTGTTGCTCTTTTATAAGAACGTTTATCAGACCCCAAAAAGACATCTTTAAATTGAACCATTCCGGCATTTGTAAATAACAACGTCTCGTCATTAGCTGGTATCAATGGGCTAGACTCAACAACTTCATGATCGTTGTTGCTGAAGTACTCTAAAAACTTAGCTCTTAGTTCACTTGTTAACATTGCTAAAAACTTCCATTAAAAAATTAGACATTGCGGTCCACGATCTCATGTCACTATCATGATTATAAACTGTTCCCATTTCAATATCGTTAGCAGCAGGATTGGTAAACGCATGGTATGTGTTGCCATAGCTTATAAATTGCCAATCAGCCTCTGATTCTGTCATTTCGTTCTGCAAAGCCAGTATTTGATCTGAGGATACCATGGGATCTTTGTCTCCATGCAAAACCAATAATTTAGTGTTTACCTTTTGAAAAGGTTCATCGGATTGATTTAAAAGCCCATGAAAACTTATGCAGCCTGATAGCTGATATCCTGAACGAGCGAGTTCTATGGCGGCGAGGCCACCAAAACAAAAACCAATCAATGCTATTTTTGAAGCATCAACGCCATCAATGGTTTTGCCAAACTCAACAGCACTAATTAGACGTTGTCTAAATAACTGTCTATCTTGAACAAAGGGCGCAATTAAAGATTGATTCTCCTCAACACTGGTCCCGTTAATGCCACCGCCAAAAATATCGATTGATAAAGCTGCATAGCCTAAATTATTTAGCGCCACCGCTTTGTGATCTTCAAACTCAGATCTGCCTTTCCAAGTATGAGCAACCAAAACCAAAGGGACAGGCTGAGAAGATTCGGGCATAGAGAGATATCCTTCACACTCGGTTGATTCATCAAAATAATTTACTATTCTTCCTGACATTTATCTAACCTAGCTCGGCCTTATACCTTTTATAGTTTTCAATGTAATGATGAGCATTTAATGAGGGAATGGCTTGCTCTTCAGGACTAAGCTCTTTTTTAATTTTAGCTGGAACACCCAATACCATTGATCCATCAGGCACTTCCATGCCCTCTGTAACCAATGCCTTTGCTCCTATGATGCAATTTTTTCCTATTTTTGCTCCATTAAGAATCACTGCACCAATACCAATAAGAGTGCCATCGCCAATTTCACATCCATGAAGCATTGCCATATGTCCAACAGTAACAAATTTTCCTATTGTGCATGCAAATCCTGGATCAGTATGTATTACCGAATTATCCTGAATATTTGTTCCTTCACCCAAAATAATTGGTTCATTATCTCCTCTAAGAGTGCAATGGAACCAAACGCTTGAATCTTTTGCCATTTGCACATCTCCAATAACTGTTGCATCTGGAGCTACCCAAAAATCATCATTTTCAGTGCTTAAACTTTTATTATTAATATCAATTATCATTTCGATTAACCCTCTAGAATCTCTATATTCGCATCAAAACATACATTTAAGAAGTTTACGGTAATCATTGCAGTTAGACCCCATATTTTTTGATTCTTGATGTTCCATGTTGGCACTTGCCAAACACTGCCATGTCTTTCAATGCTTTCTCTTTGAATGTTTCTTGAATCAAGCAAAAAATTTAGCGGAACAGTAAATATCTCTTGAATCTCCTCATTGGGCTTAAAGGCTTGAGGTTGATCAACTGAAGCCACAAATGGATTAACCTCTATCTTATGACGAGAGATTAGATAATTTAATTTCCCCAATTCAGTAACGTCCTCACTATTCAGGCTTATTTCTTCATTAGATTCTCTCAAGGCTGTTCCAAAAAGATTTGGATCTGTTTTATCTGCTTTGCCTCCCGGGAAACTCACTTCACCAGAATGAGTTGAAAGATGACTGGAGCGTTGTGTATAAATTAATTCAGGGGATTTAAGAAATTCACCATAATTTAAAATAGCTATTAATACAGAGGCTTGAGGTCTGCCGCTTGGCTTTTCAGAATTATTTAAATTTAGTTTATACTTGATGTCTTCAATCATTGCGTAAGTTTAACTTCTTACGACATTTAATTCTCTAGGAAAGGAGCACTTTTGAGATATTGTTCAAAATGCGGAAGCGATCAAATTGATTTTAAAGTTCCAGCTGATGATAATTTAAAGCGGTATGTTTGCTCTGCCTGTGACTCAATTTTTTATACTAATCCCAATCTCATTGTCGGGACCATATGCATTAAAGATGAGCAAGTGCTTTTATGCAAAAGAAATATAGAACCTCGCTTTGGTCGTTGGACATTGCCTGCTGGTTTTATGGAGAATGCAGAAACCCTTCAGGAGGGAGCGCTCAGAGAAACGAAAGAAGAAACTCAGGCAACACCAAAAATCATTGCCCCATATACGGCATTTAGTTTGACTCATATCAGTCAAGTCCACTTTTTTTATTTAGCTCAATTGGGCGATGAAAAATTTGGTCCTACTGCAGAAAGCTCTGAAGTAAAACTATTTACTCAAGAAGAAATTCCTTGGGATGAAATTGCATTTCCAACAGTCACCAAGACATTGAAATATTATTTTGATGACATGCATTCGGATAACTTCCCCTTTAGAGAGGAAGCCCTAAAACTTTGGTAATTAAGAAAAAATTTATGATTCTTGGGTGAATTTATAGGCATTTAAAAAGATTTGCATCCAGGGAGAATACTCCATCCAATCTGATGGCTTCCAAGATAACTGCTGAGATCTAAACACTCTTTCTGGATGAGGCATCATGATGGTTGCTCTACCATCCCTAGATGTAAGACCTGTAATACCCTCAGGAGATCCATTTGGGTTCAATGGATACGATGAAGCCACAGCTCCCTTGTTATCAGTAAATTGAACGGCTACCTGATTATGTTTCGACAGGCTCTGTAAAGCTCCTTCTTTAAATGATGCTCGACCCTCTCCATGTGCAACAGCCACTGGAATTTGCCATCCTTCCATACCATCCAATAAAACTGACTTAGATTGGGTAATAGTAACTTGAGATAAACGTGCTTCAAATTGATCTGATTCATTCCACAGAAACTCAGGCCAATTTTCAGCGCCAGGTATTAAATCCTTTAAATTGGATAACATTTGACAACCATTGCACACACCAAAGGTAAAGGTTTCAGCTCGATTAAAAAAGTGTTCAAATGATTCTCTAACTGCATTGTTATAGCTGATACTTGAAGACCAACCGCCTCCAGCTCCAAGTACATCCCCGTAAGAGAAGCCACCGCAGGCTGCCAAACCCTGAAATTCTAATAACAAGTTGGGATTATCAAGCAAATCTTGCATATGAACATCTACAGCCTCAAACCCAGCTAATATGAAAGCAGCAGCCATTTCATTTTGACCATTAACTCCTTGCTCTCTAAAAATTGCTACCTTGGGCCTAAAATTCTTATTGAATGCTGGCAATTGATCAGAAAATTGAAAATTATCTATAGCCACCAACCCCTGATCATCGAACTTTTCAATTAAATCATGTTCTTCTTTGGCGCTAACTGGATTATCTCTATTGGACTTAATTGAGTAGGAAGTTTCGCTCCAGATTTTCTCTAAATTGACTGCTGACTGAGAAAATTCAATATTATGGTTTGATGAAATTACCACCTGGGCATCAGATCTTCGAGTGGCGCATTTTCGATATCGAATATTGTTTTGTTTTAAAAACTCAAGAGCGTCAATTTCAAATTCATTATGAAACTGAATGACTGCCCCTGTTTCTTCGGCGAAGAGATATTGAATCATGCTTTTCTTTTGAGAGTTCTCTGGAATAAATATTTCTATCCCCACCTTATTGGTAAAAGATAGTTCTGTGATGGTGGCAAATAATCCTCCATCAGAAACATCATGCAATGCAACGATCCAGCCTCGCACAATCAACTCTTGAATTGAATGGAAAAGATTGTTGAATAATTCAACATCGTCAATATCAGGAACGTCTTGAATGCTTGAGGAGGTAACCTCTTCAAGGATTGAACCACCCAATCTACATTGGTTATTTAAAAATAAATGGTATAAATTTTTTGAGCCGCTCTCTTTGAATTCAGTGGTTACTCCTAATGAAACATCTTCAACTGGAGCCATGGCAGTAATAACACCAGACAAAGGGCTCTTAACCTCATACTCGTCGTCACCTTCATTCCATTTGGTTCTCATAGATAAAGAATCTTTGCCGACCGGTATAGCCACATCGAGCTCAATACACATGTTTGATAATGCCTCAACCCCTAAAAGTAAAGCATAATTATCCTCTTCGTCTCCACATGCAGCCATCCAATTTGCCGACAACCTTACCAGATCCAAACTCTTAATCGGAACAGAGCATAAGTTCATTAATGCTTCAGCCAAAGCCATTCTTAGTGAGGCTGCTGGGTTTTTAACTGCTAGCGTTGGCTTTTCTCCAATTGATAAAGCATCTCCTTCATTGCTAAGAAATGATTTAGTAGACATTGCATAATTTGAAGTAGGCACTTGATATCTGCCCACCAACTGATCTCGAGCAACCAGCCCCCCAACCGTTCTGTCACCAATAGTAATTAAAAAAGATTTTGAAGCTACAGATGGATGTGACAGCACTCTCTGAATTAACTCAGGTAAATCTAAATCATAATTGTAAGAGTCAGTTGCTTGGTTAATTTTTGGATTATCAAGGACCATATTTGAAATAGGTAAATCACCAAATAACATTGATAAAGGAACTTGCACAGGATATTCATCTCTCTCGGGGTCATAAACCTCTACTGCATTAGATAAGGTTGTTTGTCCAACAAAAGCAACTGGGCATCTCTCACGTCGACATATATTTTCAAATATATCTTTATTAGATTTTTTAATTGCTAAAACGTATCGCTCTTGAGACTCATTGGACCAAACTTCCATTGGGGAAAGGCTGAGGTCAGCAACAGGTATCTTGCTCAAATCTATGGCAACACCTAAATTGCAATCTTTAGCTAATTCTGGAATTGCATTTGAAAGTCCACCAGCACCAACATCATGAATAAATTCAATAAGGTTAGGAGATTCAAATGCGCATTGATTGATAACTTCTTGGCATCTTCTTTCCATTTCAGCATTTTCTCTTTGCACAGAAGCAAAATCTAAATCTTCATCACTTTCCCCAGATGACATAGATGAAGCAGCCCCACCACCTAATCCTATTAGCATTGAAGGACCACCCAAAACAACTACCAAATCATTGGCTTCAATAGGATTTTTAATGCTATTTCTATCTTTTACCTCTCCAATACCACCCGCCAGCATAATTGGCTTGTGATATCCGTAAGCCTGATTGTGAACAAAGGGCTGTTCAAAGACTCTGAAGTAACCGACAGTACTTGGTCGACCAAATTCATTGTTAAATGCAGCGGCACCAATTGGTCCTTCTGTCATGATTTGGAGTGGTGAAGCAATTCTTGAAGGCTTATGTGAAATCCCTTCCCAAGCACGGGGGAAGTCTTTTAATCTAAGGTTGGAAACATTAAATCCCACCAATCCCATTTTAGGCTTTGCACCAGAACCTGTGGCTCCCTCATCTCTTATCTCTCCCCCAGATCCAGTGGCTGCTCCAGGAAATGGAGAAATGGCAGTAGGATGATTATGTGTTTCAACTTTTAAAGTTGAGTTTATTTTTTCAGAGGAAAAGCTGTAATTATTTTTTAAATTTCTATTGAGCGTCATTACGTCAACTCCTGCAATAACAGCAGCATTATCCTTATAGGCTGAGATCAAGTCTGGTTTATTACCTTTGCTTGTCTTTTTAATAAGATCAAATAAAGATTCTTCTTTAACCGCAGAACCTAATACCCAAGCAGCGTTAAATATTTTATGTCTGCAATGCTCTGAGTTAGCCTGTGCAAACATCATAAGCTCGGCGTCAGTGGGATTGCGCTCAGCCGATGAATAGAAATCTACTAAGTAGTTAATTTCTTCTTGAGACAATGCTAAACCCAAATCCTGATTTGCTTTAAACAAAGCATCACTAGCGGATATAGAAATATCAATATGTATTAAAGGTTTTCTTTTTGGAGCGGGGCCAAGAGATGCAATAGCCTTTTTGCTCATAAAAACCTCTTGAGTCATTCGATCAAATAAACATGACAAATCTAAATCTTTGACATGGATATTTTTATCAACAAAATAGCCAAAATACTTTTCAAGACTAAGGACTCCATCAATGCCAACATTGGTAATTATTTCGCTTGTCTTAGACGCCCATGGGCTAAGAGTTCCAGACCTTGGACCAATAAAAAAACTGGGAAACCCACGAGGCTCATCTGCTCTTAATAACTCAAATAGTTTCGCATGATCATCAAAATCTTCATTTACATCTACTGAGTAAAATTCAAAACTATTCAGCTCAATAGAAGAATTATTATTAATGAGCTTGATATCAGCGCTGAGAGATGAAATTTTAGACGGCGAAAAACTAGAGGGACCTTGAAGTAGCAAGTTAAGATTTTTTGACACTAGCTCTCTAGTAAAATATTGTAATAATTAATTATAAGGATGTTTAAAATTAAAAAAATAAAAACAATGCAATTCCTTGCAAAAAACTTAACAATTTTCATCCTTATATCTGGTCTTTATGCTTGCACAAAGGAGCCTATAAATACACCAGTATCAGTTTACTGCAATCTTATTAACGAAAAATTATATTCCTTCTCAAGGCTAAGTGATTTTGAGAAAAATAAATTTGATGAGCTAAAAAAATCAAGATTTCTAAAATTTAAGGATGATTTTGTTGAGGCTGCGCAAACATTTGATATTGAATGGGAGCTCCTAGCTGCTGTTGCATTTCAAGAATCGCAATGGAATCCAAAAGCACGCTCAGCAACACAAGTTAAAGGCATGATGATGTTAACACTTCCTACTGCGGCATCTGTGGGTGTCACAAATAGACTGGACCCGATTCAAAGTATATATGGAGGCGCGCAATACCTCTCAGATCTAGAAGCTAGCACAAACTTTGGAACGTCCTCTGGTGACAAAATTGCTTTTGTATTAGCTTCATATAATTTAGGCACCACCAATGTAAAGAATGCTATCGATGCGATAAATAAAAAAACTGTTGAGGTGACCTGGTTAGATCTAGAGGAATATTTGCTTAATTTGAAGACCTCAATGGATTCAGAGAATTATTCCAGAGGCCAACAAACCGTTGATTTCGTAGAAAGGGTTAGAGATTATTATTATCTTTTGTTGGCTCAAAATTGCGAAGAAAATTAGCATCAAGAATTAAGAAGCTGCCATTTAAGATTTTTAATTTGATCCCTGCAAAATGCAGCTTTTTCATACTCAGTTTCTTTTGCATAAATATACATCTGCTCTTCTAGCTTGGTAATTGATATTGATATCTTGTCTGGAGTTTCACTATTAATTTTAAAGGGCAGCTCTTTTTCAAAGTGCTGAGGTTTTGTTTTCTTTGCCTGCTTGGTGACTCTAGCCCCCTCCATGATATCTTTGATATCTTTAACAATTGATGTTGGGGTGATGCCATTCTCTTTATTGTATTTGACTTGGATGTCTCTTCTTCTAGACATTTCATCCATGGCCCTTTGCATGGAGCCTGTGATCTTATCAGCATACAAAATTGCCTTTCCACGAATATTTCTTGCCGCTCGTCCAACGGTTTGAATAAGGGTAACCTCTGATCGTAAAAAGCCCTCTTTATCGGCATCTAAGATTGCAACCAAGCTAACCTCGGGAATATCTAAACCTTCCCTTAATAAATTAATTCCAACTAAAACATCAAAATGACCCAACCTTAGATCTCTGATAATTTCAGTTCTCTCTACCGTATCTACATCAGAATGCATGTAGCGCGTTCTAATTCCATTTTCTTCTAAATAGTCTGTTAAATCTTCGGCCATGCGTTTGGTTAAAGTCGTTATTAAAACCCTTTCTTTCAGAGCAGCTCTTTCATTGCATTCACCAATTACATCATCAATTTGAGAGGTTGCAGGTCTAATTTCAATCTCTGGATCAATCAATCCAGTTGGTCTAACCAATAGCTCTGCCATATTGTCACAATGCTCTAATTCATACTTACCAGGAGTGGCAGAAACATATATTTTTTGAGGCGTTACATCCTCCCATTCTTCAAACCTGAGTGGACGGTTATCTAAAGCGGATGGCAATCTAAATCCATAATCAACCAGTGTTTCCTTTCGTGATCGGTCGCCTTTGTACATTCCTCCAATTTGAGGAACTGAAACATGAGACTCATCCATAAAGACTATTGCATTTTTAGGTAAATAATCAAAAAGACATGGGGGTGGCTCACCAGGATTGCGACCTGAAAGATAACGTGAATAATTTTCGATGCCTTGACAATAACCAAGCTCTTGCATCATTTCTAAATCGTAAGTTGTTCTCTCTTGCAATCTTTGAGCCTCAACCAATTTATTGTTTGCTTGTAAGAATTTAATTCTTTCTTTCAACTCCTCCCGAACGGTTTTAAGGCAGTCTAGGACCGTCTCTTTTGGTGTCACGTAATGTGTTTTTGGATAAATCGTCGCTCGAGGAGTCTCATTAATGACTTCTCCAGTTAATGGATCAATCCATAATAGACGCTCTACTTCATCTCCAAATAATTCAATTCTCAGAGCATCTCTCTCTGAATCAGCGGGATAAATATCAATCACATCACCTCTTACCCTAAAAGTTGCACGCCTAAAATCAATATCATTTCGGGTATATTGCATCGAAGATAAGCGACGCAAAATAGTTCTTTGATCGATTGTTTCACCTCTATCTAAATGAAGGATCATATTCAGATAGGCTTCAGGAGCGCCTAAGCCATATATCGCTGATACAGTAGCAACAACAATCGTATCGCTCCTTTCGAGTAGTGCCTTGGTAGCAGAAAGACGCATTTGCTCAATATGTTCATTCACGGATGCATCTTTAGCAATATAAGTATCAGAAGTAGGTACATAGGCTTCAGGCTGGTAGTAATCATAATAAGAAACAAAGTATTCGACGGAGTTTTGAGGAAAAAAATCTTTAAGCTCTCCATATAATTGAGCTGCTAAGGTCTTGTTAGGGGCCATAACCACCGCAGGCCTTTGAGTTGATTCAATAATTTTAGCCATGGTATAAGTTTTGCCTGAACCTGTTACACCAAGTAAAACTTGATGCAATAACCCATCATTTAAACCATTAACTAGAGTTTCTATTGCTTGAGGTTGACTTCCTGCAGGTTCAAACGGAGATGTAACGGTTAAATTTTTTGTCATTATCTTGTTTTACTTTATGAATTTTAATTTATAATTCCCAACTTGTTCCCTGATAGCTCAGCGGTAGAGCAGTTGACTGTTAATCAATTGGTCCGTGGTTCGATCCCACGTCAGGGAGCCATTCTTCTGATCAATCGATAATTTTAATCTATTTACACTCGACGTGCATGACTGACA
>JADHNM010000042.1 GCA_016779505.1 SAR86 cluster bacterium | reverse complement strand
AACCAGCAGAAAACCCTTTTCTTAAAAATTTTTATAGAAATCCAAAACAGTCTGCGCTAGCCACTCAATTGTTCTTCTTGTTTCAACGCATGCAGCAAATTGAGGATCTAAAACAAAGGTCATTGTTTGAGCCTGTGCGTGTTGCTGATTTCTTAATTCAAAAAGACAGATTATTTGCCGAAGTAACTTTATCCGAGGAAGAAATGGGTTTATACGACAAAGTCTATGAACATTTAACCTTAGATGCGCCTTCACCCGATTTGGTTATTTATCTTCAAGCTCCCGTAGAAGTTTTATTAGAAAGGATAAACAAACGAGGCAATCCCGATGAAAAATTTCTAACCATTGATTATTTAGAAAGACTTAATGATGCCTACTCAAAATTCTTTCTATATTTTGAAAATGCGCCTCTTTTAATTATTAATGCATCAGATATTGATCTTGAGAGCGACGGTTCTGATTATGACATGCTAATTAGCAAAATTATGTCTGATCCTAGAGGTAAAAATTTCATCAATCCTCAGCCCTCTATTTTATAAAAACTTATTTAATTTTATGGCTGAGAAAAAATACCTGCCTCCTAAAAATCTCGGCAATCCCTTTATAAGAAATTTAGATGAATACAATGCGATGTATCAACTATCCATAGAAGATCCCCAAACTTTCTTTGGAGAGCAAGCTGAAGAAAACTTAGCCTGGATAAAGCCGTTTACCAGCGTTCATAATAATAAGTTTGTTGATTCAAAATGGTTTGAAGGTGGCAAAATCAATATTGCCTATAACTGCATTGATAGGCATTTAAAATTTCATGCAGACAAAACTGCGCTTATCTGGGAGGGAGATGACCCAAATCAATCTCAAGAAATTACTTATGCTGACTTATATCTTAATGTCTCTAAATTTGGAAATATTTTAAAGAATTTAGGAGCCTGCAAAGGATCAAGGGTATGTATATATATGCCAATGATCCCAGAGGCAGCCTATGCAATGTTGGCATGCGCAAGAATTGGCGCTATCCACTCAGTGGTATTTGGAGGATTTTCTCCAGAATCATTGAAAGACAGAATTTTAGATGCAGATTGCAGCATAGTTATTACAGCAGATGAGGCTATCAGAGGTGGAAAAAAAATTTCTCTAAAAGAGAATGTTGATACTGCCTTGTTAGATTGCCCAGGAGTGAATCACTGCATTGTTATTAAAAGAACTAATGGAAAGATTCATTGGGTGGCAGACAGAGATATAAATTATGAAGAAATGTTTGCAGAGGCATCAAGTGAATGCCAGTGCGAGCCAATGGATTCAGAAGATCCATTATTTATATTGTATACGTCTGGTTCAACAGGAAAACCAAAAGGCGTAATGCATACCACCGGAGGATACTTGCTAGGGGCCCATATAAGCTTTAAATATCTTTTTGGCTATGAAGCTAATGACAAATATTGGTGCACTGCAGATGTTGGGTGGATCACCGGCCATACCTATATCCTCTATGGGCCTTTATCTAATGGAGCCACCAGCTTAATGTTTGAGGGAATTCCAACATACCCCAGCCCCTCTAGATTCTGGGAAATTTGTGATAAGCACAAAATCTCCATTTTTTATACAGCCCCCACTGCTCTAAGAGCTTTAATGGCCCAAGGAGATAAGCATGTACTTAAAACTAGCAGGCAAAGCCTTCGTATTCTAGGAACAGTGGGTGAACCAATCAACCCTGAAGCATGGGAATGGTATTTTAAAGTGGTTGGCAATGAAGCCTGTCATATTATTGATACCTGGTGGCAAACAGAAACGGGCTCTGTCTTGATTTCTCCCATTGCTGGCATCACACCAGTTAAACCGGGATCAGCAACTCTCCCATTTTTTGGGGTAAAGCCTGAACTTGTTAATGAAGATGGGGTTATTTTAGAGGGGGAGCAATCTGGTAATTTGGTCATCACTCAATCTTGGCCAAGCCAGATCAGAAGTGTATACGGAGATCATCAAAGAATGATTGATACATATTTTTCGACTTATGAGAATGCCTATTTTACAGGTGATGGCGCTAAAAGAGATAGCGATGGATACTTTTGGATTACTGGTAGGGTTGATGATGTATTAAACGTATCTGGACACAGACTGGGAACGGCAGAAATAGAGAGCGCTTTGGTGCTGCATGAGAAAGTTGCTGAGGCAGCAATTGTAGGTTTTGAGCATCCAATAAAAGGGCAAGGCATTTATGCATTTGTGACACTCATGGTTGGAGAGGAAGAGAAAGAAAGCTTGATAGTCGAGTTACAGAATTTTGTTGCAAAAGAAATTAGTCCAATTGCAAAACCTGATCTTATTCAATGGTCCCCAGGACTGCCAAAGACTAGATCCGGAAAAATCATGCGAAGGATTCTAAGGAAGGTTGCTGATGGTGAGTTTAATGATCTTGGTGATACTTCGACTTTAGCTGATCCGGGCGTGGTTGAGGATTTAATTGCTAATAAAGTAAATTTAAAAATAGCTAACTAATAAACACCCTATTCCAACTACAGAAGTCATTATTACCAAATAATTATTAAGGGATTCCTCTTCCATGAACTGCATTTCTCCTTTCGAATTATAAAAAATATCAGGTTTAATTAAGAGCGTCATGGTATTAAGCGCATGCATAAAAAATATTACCAAAACAAACCAATGAGCTTCTTCAATAATTGCTGCAAAGCTTAGGAGCAAAAATGGGGTATCAAAAATTACTAAAAACTTTCTGTTGTTTGGATTATAAATAAATCCAAAAATATTAAACTTCTCTTTTATCAAAAAAAGAATGATGAGGGCTGAAATTAAATACAAGCATCCGAGAATGAAAGCAAACATTTATTCTATTTCAATGACCAGGTTTTATTTAATGAATTAAAAGCTGCTGTTCCATCTTCAAGCAATTTGTATAGGTGAGCTTCCAGACTCCAAATTGCAATAGGATGAAGTTTTGGGTCAACATCATCATAGACGCTGATTACTAAATCTTCAGAAGTAACAGTCGAAAATAACTTTAGCTTGGAGATCACTTTTCTTTCCCGTTCTAGCCTATGGTCAATGATCCAATCGACTACGGACATTGGATCTTCCAGAAAATCACCATGACCAGGGCCTATTTTATTAAAATTATAATTCCGCAATAACTCCAAAGAGCTCAAATAATCTTTCATAGAGCCATCGGGGTGAGCAATGACAACCGTGGAACCATTCATAATATGATCTCCTGTAAGCATCACTTTTTCCTCTTGAATTAAATAGCATAAATGATTTGAGGCATGGCCAGGAGTGTGAACCGTCTCTATTGTGTATTCATCAGTTTTAATTAAATCTCCATGCTCAAGAATACGATCGGGTTTAAAAGTTCTATCTTGAAGGGAGTCATCTTTTTCAAGCAATCGACCCATCAAGGGAACCTCAAGCATTTCTCCTAGAACTTTAGCTGCAGGGGAATGATCTCGATGAGTGTGGGTAACTAAAATGCGTTTAATTTTTCCCTGGCCA
The DNA here is from genome assembly GCA_016779505.1 of SAR86 cluster bacterium. GTDB lineage: Bacteria > Pseudomonadota > Gammaproteobacteria > Magnimaribacterales > D2472 > D2472. The sequence goes on along the minus strand of JADHNM010000042.1, from coordinate 5,949 downwards.
AGATTAATTAAGTGTTCTATGTGCGCATCAATTTTTGGTCCTGGATCTACAAGTGTAATATCTTCATTGCCAATTAGATAACTGTTTGTTCCTGGACCAGTAAACACACTGCCATTAGAGGCTGTAACTCTTTCAATAAATGCTCTAGACATTGTCATATCCCTCCTCTCCAGGAAGAAAGCCAACCCACTCACCATCTCTTTTAATAAATTTGGGAAGTATTGGAGGAATTGCTTCGTCTCCCAAGCTTTCAAAATAATTAAAGGCTTCTGCGCTAGAGGAAAATTCAGCTAATTTTTCAATATTTTTTATGGTTGGAAGAATCATATTCATTTCTCCATTTTTTAATTTATTTAGAGCATCAATAGGTTTAACCCAAAAACTCTCAGTTAATTCAAAACCATCATGGCTAGCTAATTGCTTGGCATTAACCTTGGCAAGAAAAAATCTAGTATCAAATCTTTTTGGTTCAATTGCTGGAGTAATCCAGTGCGCGCAAGGCACAATATTTTTAACTCTTAAGTTCAAAGATTCAGACACACAGATATCTTTAAAAGTAGTGTCTTTATTGTTGAGTTCTTTTCTTAACTTACCAAGTCTTTGTGCATCCTGCATAATAGAATTTTCGGGATTTGCAAGCAGCACTCCGACTTCCTCAAAGCACTCTCTAATGCATGCAATCCAAAAAGCCAGCCCGTTTTTCTCAACCCCAAGCCATCTTGAGGCTTCTGCATCTTCCATTCCTTCACAATGTCGATATAAATCATATTCAGAGTCTTCAGGGTCTAATTTCCCGCCTGGAAAAACGTACAAACTTCCAAAGGGTGGTCTGCTGCTTCTCTTAACCATAAATATTTCAAGACCACCTTCTTGAACCTCTCGCATTAAAATAACTGTTGCTGCTGGTTTAATGGGTGTTGTCATAATTTATATCAATAGTATGGTGTTTTATTATCCTTTAGAATACAACTTAATGGAAATCACAGATTCGCTTGCAACTGATATTAAAGATGCCCCAGACTGGTTCCATTCAGCTATATCTCAAAGCCCCAGAAAAGAAAACCTCAATCATCCGCTTGGTAATGTTGCCTATCAAGTCTGGGATAGGAAAGATGCTCAAGACATTATTATTCTTATTCATGGTACAGGCGCTCATAAGCAATGGTGGGACCCAATTGCACCACTTTTATGTAACAAATTTTCTATAATTGCTCCAGATCTTCCTGGGATGGGTGAGTCTGATCATAGAAATGCATATAATTTTGAGGACTTCAGCGATGCATTAATCGCAATTATTCATCAGGAAAAAATTGTTCACGGTAACCAAAAAGTTTATCTAGTAGGCCATTCTTTAGGCGGGCATGTTGCAGGATTTATGGCAAGTGAATTTCAAGACCTATTTCATGGAGTTGTGATGATTGATTCTCCTATTCGCCCTCCGACTTATGACTATGATAAACATCAAAGCACTGGTCCGCTTCGAAGAATCAAATACTATCCAGATAAGGTTTCAATCATAGAAAGATTTAGACTGATGCCTCCTCAAAACTGTGACAACGGTTGGTATCTTAGATATATAGCAGAGCACTCAATTTTAAATGTTGAAGAAGGCTGGAGATGGAGGTTTGATGACAAGCTTTTTGCCACTCTTAGACGACTTAATAATTATGAATTTAAATTTAAATGCCCTGCACTTTTTATCGCTGGGGGTAAAAGCCTATTATTAGAATCAAAAATAATGAAATATATTAAAGAGGCTTTTAAAGACTCTATGACAGTCGAAGTAATTGAAGATGCGGCTCACCATGTTCCGCTCGATTCTCCATTAGAGCTAATCTCTTATATAAATAATTATTTAGAAGCGTGGATAGAAAAAGAATGAAAAAAATATCAATGGTTATTTTGGGGGCACTGACATTGGGTGTCATTTCGCTTTTGTGGTCCGTAAATGAAAACACAATCGAGCCCTTGAGTGGATGCGAAGATAATGAGGAGCTTAAAGTCTATTGTAATTTTATGAATCCTGAGGATTTGGCTCTTACCCCAGATGGAAATTTTTTAATCGTTGCTGAGTTTGGTGGAATGGCGCCATTGGTTGAGATGACATCTGGTAAATTAAGCTTTTTTAATATAAAAGATAAAACCAAATCTAACGCAAGGATTACTTTTAGAGAAAATGAATGGGGTTCCGATGAATGCTCCAGAGATCCGAACGTTCCCTTTGGCCCTCATGGCATTGATTTGGTGCAAAGAGAGGATGGAAAGCTCCAACTTGCAGTTGTCAGTCACTATCCCAATGAAAGCATAGAGATGTTTGAGCTGATAAAAAAAGATGGCTGGGCACTTGAGTGGAAAGGCTGCATTGATGTTGATGGCCAATATTATTTCAATGACGTGTCCTTAGATGCATCTGGAAACTTTTATGCTTCTCATATGTTTGACTCTGACTTCTCTATGATCAGCGCATTGTGGAATGTGTTTGCTAAGTCAGATACAGGAATGGCTGTTAAATGGACTCAGGATAATAAATTTGAAGAGCTTATGTATACGGCTGGATCTTTCCCAAATGGCATTGCATTAGATCAAAAAAATAATAACCTAATAGTGAATTACAACTTAGGGGATAAAAGTATTCTTTTTGATTTAAATTCAAAACAACCACTAGGAATCTATGAACACAATTCGCCTGATAATGTAGTTATTCAAGATGGTTTTGCATGGGTTACCAACCATGATCATTCTGTTACAGAATCGTTAGGATGTGGAGAGGCGGTTAATTGCACGCTTCCTTTTTCAGTTAACAAATTATCATTGTTAGATCTTTCATTGGTTGAGTCCTATAAATTTAAGGGCAAAAATATGGGGGTCGGAACTGTTGGTTTGCCTCATGATGGGTCCTTGTGGATTGGTTCATATCATTCAGACAGAATAGCAGAAGGAAATCTTTTTCTTAGTGAATAGTATTTATACTGCTGAACAGGTCAAAGCTTTTGAGAAAAATTCTTTTATCAAGGAAGGTGATGACCTGCATGCAATGATGGAGGCTGCTAAGCAATCTGTTGAGATATTAAACAAAGATTATCCAACATCAGAATTTTTAATTTTATGTGGGCCTGGCAATAATGGTGGTGACGGATATTTCATTGGCATTGGTTTAATTGAGTTAAAAAAACGTGTCAAATTTTTAGATGTGCTAGATGATGTAAGAAAATCTTCCTTGTGCGAGCATGCATTTAAAGCGACCAAAGGTGCAGAATTTATTAATGCAAAAATGCTAAAAGATATTTCCAGTAACACCGTTGTTGTGGATGCGATATTTGGAATAGGTGGAAGAATAGATTTGGGGAGCAAGTTAGAGAAAATTTTATCTGACTGTAATAAGTTTGATTCTAAAGTAGCCATAGATGTGCCAACAGGACTTGAGAGTAATACTGGAGAAATATCTCAAGCATGTTTTAATGCAGATAAAACAATTACTTTTATCGGTTATAAACTTGGACAGCGAATCAATGAAGGTAAGAATTATTGTGGCAAGCTAATATTAAAAGATCTCGGACTTGGTATGGAAGAAAATGTAAGCCCAACAGTGAACGAACTCTCTTTTGAGGATATTAAGATGAATATTCCCAAAAGAAGAGAAAATTCTCATAAGGGAGATCATGGCAAACTTTTGATAATTGCTGGGGATGAAGGCTTTGGGGGTGCCGGAATCATGTCTTCAGAGTCTGGACTGAAAACTGGCGCTGGGCTTGTAAAGCTGCTCACTAGAAAGTCTCACGTCTCTGCAAGCTTAGCAAGAAATCCTGAGGTGATGGTATTTGGGGCTGACAATGCTCAAGACATAGAAGCTAATTTAGACTGGCCTGATGCAGTTGTTGCGGGACCTGGAATGTTTAAAAACTTCTGGTCGGAACAAATACTATATAAGCTACTTGTCCATGTTGCTAACAACAACATCCCCACTCTTTTAGATGCTGGCGCTCTAAGATTACTAAGCCATAAGGCTTTTTCTAAAATAAAGCTTCTTAGCGAAACGGTGCTCACTCCTCATCCAGGTGAGGCAGCTGAGATGTTGAATATCTCGGTCAACGAAATTCAAAAAAATCGAATAAAATCAGCAAAAGCGCTGCAAGAAAAATATGGATGCATCATCGTCCTTAAAGGTAATGGAACGATTGTTTGTAACAAAAATGATGTTTACCTTTGTTCCTCTGGTGGGCCAGAATTAGCTGTTGCAGGCTCTGGTGATATTCTCTCTGGAGTCATTGGGTCATTAATTGCTCAGGGGTTATCTCCATTTGATGCAGCAAAAACTGGAGTTGAAATTCATGCTCTTGCTGGTAAAGAGTTTGTCAAAGATGTTGGGAGAATAGGACTGGCTGCTGGTGAGCTGATATTTTATATAAGAAAATTCTTGAATTAACCCTCAATGCTAAAACTCAAATTAAAGAATGAATCCAGAACATTGCTTTTGGGCTCAGCTATTGGGAATACTATTAAAAATCATGATTTTAAAAATTTTGAAATTCATTTAAATGGTAATTTAGGCGCTGGAAAAACAACTTTGGTAAGAGGTATTCTTCAGCATTTAAATTGGACAGATGTGGTGACCAGTCCTTCATATACCCTATGTGAAGAGTATGAAATAGATAGAAAGCTCTTATTGCATGTTGATTTATATAGAATAAATTCCCTTGAAGATGTAGAAGTATTAAACCTTGATAGAAAGACTGACATGCAAAAAATTATTTTTATTGAGTGGCCAGAAAATCTTCAGACAGATAGAGATGTCGACGTTATAATCAATCTAGATCATGATCATATGGCAAGACATGCCTCAATAAAATGCAAGCATATTGAGATTGAATCTAGTATTAAAGCTTATTATGAAACTAATTAATCTTAAATTTCTGCTTGGAATTTTCTGTGTTTTTACCCTTACAGCTGAAGCTTCTAACAAAGTCTCTTTCAGCAATATTTCTGAACTTGAATCTGGAAATTTAAAAATAGTATTTCATCTGGATAAGATTGCATTAATTAATTCTTATGCCTTAGATGATCCATCAAGAATAGTAATTGACCTCAAGGAAACTTCTTTGAAAGAGCCAATAAAATCCGAATCATTTCATCCTGTAAGATTGATAAGAGCCAGTGAAGTTGGAAATACTGTCCGCATTGTGATTGACTTAAAGGGGTCTGTTTATTGGAAAAAGCCTTGGCAAGTAAAACACAAAGATCGTATTGATTTAATACTTGAAATTAAAAGAGATCAAAAAATCTCTAAAAATTTAAGAGATATTATTGTGGCAATTGATGCAGGTCATGGTGGAAGAGATCCAGGAGCAGTTGGGAAGAACATACTAGAAAAAGATGTAACACTTTTAATTGCTAAAGAATTAGAGCGTACTTTAAAAAATACTTATGGGTATAAGCCAGTCATGATCAGGCCCGATGATCGATATGTAGATTTAGATGATAGATATCAAAATGCTAGAAAACTGGGTGCCGATTTGTTTGTTTCTGTTCATGCTGATGGATTTAGACTTACATCTGTTAAAGGTGCATCTGTATATGTCTGGTCAGAAGAAGCGTCCTCAATTACAGCTGAAACCCTTTCAAAAAATAAATTAACCTCCAGTCCAGAGGTAAACTCAAAGATTGGTAAGTTGGATGTAAGAGATTTTGATGAAGATGCAGCTAGGACTCTTTATCAAATAGCGTATGAAGCCAAAATAGATAACAGCGTCATTTTAGCAAAAAAAATATTGGAGCAATTAAAAAAAGATCCCTATACCAAAATGCATAAACCCAACGTAGAATTTGCAGATTTCAGAGTCTTAAAATCAATAGATATCCCATCGGTTCTCATTGAATCGGGTTTTATTTCAAACCCTGATGATGCTAAAAGATTAGAGGGCAAAGCCGGAAGAAGAATGATAGCCAGAAGTA
>JADHNM010000041.1 GCA_016779505.1 SAR86 cluster bacterium | reverse complement strand
CTTTCACACATCATTTGCAGTGCTCTTTCACCTAAGCCAACAGCTCGCATGCAATGATGAATTCTTCCAGGCCCGAGCCGACCTTGGGCAATTTCAAAACCTCGACCCTCGCCAAGAATCATATTGCTTTTTGGAACTCTTACATTAGTAAATTTTAGATGAGCATGACCATGTGGGGCATCATCCCAACCAAAAACTTCCATCATCTTTCTTACTTCAATTCCTTCAGAGTCCATGGGGACAAGTATTTGAGAATGTCTTTTATGTCTTGGAGAGTCTGGATCTTGATCAGTCACACACATAAACACAATAATTTTACAACGAGGGTCTCCAGCGCCAGATGTCCACCATTTTTCACCGTTAATCACATACTCGTCACCGTCAAGAACTGCGGTAGCAGCCATGTTGGTTGCATCCGAAGAAGCCACTCCAGGCTCCGTCATGCCAAAAGCAGACCTAATTTCTCCAGCTAACAGAGGCTTCAACCAAGTCTCTTTATGTTCTTCGGAACCATATCTCTCAAGCACTTCCATGTTTCCTGTATCAGGAGCAGAGCAATTAAAAACTTCAGAGGCGATCCCCACTGCACCCATTTTTTCTGCAAGATGAGAATATTCAAAATTACTTAAACCAGTTCCAAACTCACCCTCATACCCTGGCAGGAAGAAATTCCATAAGCCTTCAGCCTTCGCCTTGGCCTTCATTTCCTCCATGATGGGAGGCACGCACCATCTACCACCCTCTTCAACCTGCTGCGCATATGTTGCTTCATTGGGTCTAATTTCGGTATCTATAAATGCTTGAACTCTATCTAAAAATGTTTGAACTTCTGGCCTTAAATCTCTCATTACTTTCCTCTTATTAATAGCTGTTATTTATAATATAAGCATTGTGAATGTTATAAAATAACTTTATTATTAGTATTCAATTGGTATATACCCATGATAACTGCAAGCAAGTTGCAAAGCTATAGGATCAGACAAAAATGAAAATAAGTTCTTTTGATTTAAATCTTTTTGTAATCATGAACTCCATTTATACCGAAGGCAGTCTTACCAAAGCAGCTGAAGTGGTAGGTATTACTCAACCTGCTGTCTCCAATGCACTCTCAAGATTAAGAGAAAAATTTGACGATGAACTCTTTGTAAGAACTGGCAGTGGCATGGTGCCTACTCAAAAAACAGAAAATATCATTAAAGATATACAAAATGCTCTGCAGCTAATGCAAAAAAGTGTCAATGAGCCTGATGAGTTTGATCCAGCTACCAGTCAGAAAACTTTTAGAATCTCTCTCGGAGATATTAATGAAGGTCGAATTCTGGCAATTCTTATGGGTAAAATGGAAAAACAAGCTCCAAATATTAAACTTGAATGCTACTACTCTTCCAGAGATCAGGTGCCTCATGCTTTGGCAACAAATGAATTAAGTTTTGCTGTAGACCCTTTCATACCCAACTCAAAAGATACAAATTCAATGAAAGTGTTTTCTGATCGATTTGTTGTAGCTCACCGAGCCAATCATCCTGTATCAAAACTTTCAGAAATGAATTTGGATGAAATGTTGAAATTAAAATACATCAATATCTCAAATAGAAAAAGAGGCGCCTCCGTTGTAGAAATGGAAATGCAAAAAATGCAATTACAGCCTGAAATTGCACTGAGATCTCAGCATTATCAAGTGACTCCAGAGATAGTTAGATCAACTGATTTGTGTTTGCTCTGCTCTGAGACTTTTGCAAAAAAACATGGGCTTAGCTACATTGAAATACCTATCAATGTTCCTCCTCTTGAGCAATATCTGATTTGGCACTCCAGCGATGATAATGACGGATCACATATATGGATGCGAAACCTTATTATTGAATCTTTTGAAGAAGTAAGCTCGCTTTAGGCTTTAGAGGCTTCGCCATAATACAAAAAAGAAGCTATCTTTGGCCCTTTAATATATTTCTTCTTTAAATCCTGTAACTGGAATCCTCCAGAAAGAATCAGCTCTTCAATATTTCTATTTAGATTGCACCCACCAGCAATTTTATTCCAAAGAGGTGTTATTCGGTGTTGCCATTTTTGAATTTTAGGTTCGGGAGCTAGGCCGTGCTCCATAAAAAATAATGAGCCACCTGGCTTAAGCAGTCTGTGAGCCTCTGCCAAAGCCTGCATTGGATCTGGGATAGTGCATAGACTAAACCCTATTACCACGCTATCAAATGTTGCAGACTCAAGATCAATGGATTCAGCTGTTGCCTCAACAAAAGAAATTTTAGAGTTAAAATTTACAGCCCTAGATTTTGCAATAGCCACTGAACTGAGGGCTGGATCAACTCCCACTATCTCAGATACTTTATCAAAATCATAAAAATCAAAATTTAAACCTGACCCAATGCCAATTTCTAAAACTCTTCCATGAGCCTTGGGAATGATTTGAGCTCTCTTATTTTGAAAACCCTCCATGCCACAACAGCAATCCAACAGTTTAGGTAAAAAATAATTCTCATAAAGGCTCATGACTGGCTTAGATCATGGCCTGCTGTGCCAACTAACCCCCCATCTGAGGGTATTACTGCGCCAACTGTATAAGCTCCCGCCCTTGAGCACAAGAAAAGTACCAGCCCTGCCATATCTTCAGGGGAACCAATTCTTTTTCTCGGATTTCTTGACTCGATTAATGAATAGTCATGATTTACTGCAGCTCCTAACATCATAGATTCATATGGGCCTGGAGCTATTGCATTGACCAAGATATTCTTTCCAACCAACCTTTTTGCTTGTACTCTTGTTAAATGATGAACGGCTGCCTTGGAGGTTCCATATGCATAACTCTCTAAAGCAGGTACATTCAAACCATCAATCGATCCAATATTAATAACTCTAGCTGGATCTTCGGCAGAAGCTTGTTTAGCTAGCATAGGTGTGAGTTTTTGAGTTAAATAAAAAATACTTTTAACATTCAAATCCATAACTTTATCCCAGCCCTTTTCTGAATATTCTGCATAAGGTTCTCCCCATGAAGCTCCTGCGTTGTTAATAAGAAAATCTATGTGATCCTCTTTTGATTGAATGAAATCAACAAAATCACTCATTCCATCCATGGTGCTCAAGTCACAGGGTACAGGAATGCACTCAGCTGAATAAGTCTCTGATAATTCATTAGCCTTTTCGATTAAAGCAGCCTCTTTTCTAGCAGTAATATATACCTTGACCCCATTAGCCAAAAAGCCTGCCGCTATCATCTCACCTATTCCCCTAGAACCACCGGTAACAATCGCTACTTTTCCTGAAACATTAAAAAGTTCTGTGATTTTCATACTTATCCTTAATTAGTTTGCTGAATGCTTATGTTCTCTTGAAATCATTATGAATTCAATAGTATTGCCTTTAGAATACTGTCATGGAGTTAATTTTAAATATCCTTCTGCTGTTGGTGGGAATCACAATTCTTGTTTGGGGAGCAAATAAATTCGTCGATCATGCCTCTGTAATAGCAAAACATTTAGGTGTTGGAGATCTTGTCATTGGACTAACGCTTATCGCAGCTGGCACTTCTGCACCTGAGGTATTTGTTGGGATATCTGCTGTTTTGAATGGGAATGAAGATATTGCTCTTGGAACGGCTATTGGTTCAAATATTTCAAATATTGCTCTTATTTTTGGCGTCTCTTGTCTCTACTTGAATGCAGCTTCCAAAACTCATTTATGGAATTTAATGCCTTTTGGCTTAACAGTTTTATTGCTTGGATTAACTTTGGCTGATGGCACGATCTCTTATAGTGAAAGCATGGGTTTCGTGGGTTTATTCATGTTGTTTATGTATATCCTTATGAAAACTGATGGCGTCCCTGATGAGGAAGACTCAGAAGCATCTGAGTTTACAAAAAGTTTATTTTTATCAATGGTAGGACTAGTTGGTTTAATAGCTGGTGCCAATATCTCTATCGTCTATGCCGAGAGCACAGCTTTATTATTAGGTATATCAGAGTTAATCATAGGTCTTACCATCATTGCCTTAGGAACTAGTTTGCCTGAGTTAGCTGCTACGGTTGCAGCTCTAAAAAAGGGCAAACATCAAATGGTTGTTGGCAATATTATTGGATCCAACGTTCTGAATTTAGTATTTGTTATTCCAATTATCGGATTTTTTGGATCTGTTCAACTTAGTCCAGTTGTGATGGAGAGAGATTTCAACATCCTTGCAATCTTAAGCTTGGCTTTTATCTTGTTGGCAGTTGCATTAACCAAATTAAAATTCAGTAAAAGTTTATATGTGGCCGCGGGAATAATTCTAGTCAGCAGCTACACTCTCTACATTGCCACTCTTTCTGGGATTGTATAAAAATTTCATATACAAGAAAAAGGATAACGACAAAACAAACGTAACCACTTCAAAGATAAAAAAAGCATTATAAAAAGTGGGTGTGGTTGGAATTAGTGCAAACAGATATCTACCAAGCGCAATACTAAAAGTTAAGAATGCAAGCAGTGATAACACATATATTGCAATGCCCCTGCTAAACAGACCAAGCAGGCACAAAAGCCCAACAATCATATTGATGCCACCATACAAACCCGCAACTTCTGAGTAACCTATCTCTGCTGAAACTTTTAATCCAACTGCATCCATGAATGAAGGGATGTCATAACTAAGTTCAAGGGCATCTTTGACCGGATCTATAATTGCCCAAGCACCTATACCAAAATATAAAACCGCATAAGCCATCAGAAACAGTCTAATAATCCAAATCATTGTATTTCCTAAAAAATTTCGTTCTTTCTTTTATTGTGACCTGCTCTTGCAATAAAAGAAATAAATAAACATATGAAAAACATTATAATAGGATCCTTGGATAAAGGCAGGAAAGTTATAAAGCCAATGATGTGAGTAATTGTAAGGGAGATGCCAATCACATAAATCGGCCACAGTGGTGAAGTTGGATTTTTACCAGAAAAATATCTAAAGATAAAATAATTCAAGGTAAGAAGAAAAGCTGGAATCAAGACTCTGGCTCTGTATTCATCCATTTGATCTTGATTAAACTCAGTTGCAAGAAATGCGATTGGTAACTGATCATAAAAAAATAAACCAATAAATACTCTCAATGTTGTATACAAAGCAACAAGTATTAGTGAATATTTAATCAACCCGTCCATCAATCTATTAGAATACACTTAAATATTAAAATATTAAATTTTTAGCGGGCTTGAAAAGATATGAATATAATTTTAGATGTAAATGAATGTCCTGGAGTCCCTCATCCTGAGCCCTATATGGGAATTAAAACTTCTATTCTAGAAATTCAAGAATTCATTCAAAAAACCATCAAATCAAACAAACAACCCATTGTAATTTTTGGAGCTAATTGGTGTCCTGATGCAAGGTTGTTAGAAGGCGTAATCCAGCTTACTACCGTGAAAAGCTTTCTTGTAAGAAATGCGAATATTTTGTATATAGATGTAGGGAACTATGAAATGAATACTGAATTGTTTAGTTTTTTTGATAAAAATATTCAAGAAGGCATACCAAGAATATTTATCATGGACACAAAAGGTGAGGCCCTCAACTTGCATGTAAATGACACCATGCGAAAAGCACGAGAGCTTTCTACTCAGGATATTTTTAACTATTTACAAGAATTTGTTGTTGAGACTTAATTAATAGCGGAAATGCTTAATCTTGTCTCTGCTATTTTTTAAATCTGTCATTGCATGAATGCCTATCTCTAGGTGTTGCTTTGCCCATTTAGATGTAACTGCTTGATCTGATTTTTCAGTTTTGACCCCATCAGGTGTCACAGGAACATCTGAAACTAAGAGCAAGGCTCCTCGAGGAATCTCGTTATAATGACCAACTATAAATATTGTGGCAACTTCCATATCAATACCAATAGCTGTAGTTTTTTTTAGTTTCTTTAAAAAGGTTTTATCATGCTCCCAAACTCTTCTATTGGTTGTATAAATTACTCCTGTTCGATAATCAGTACCGGCATCTAATATTTTGTCGGAAACAAACTTGTGTAATTTAAAAGAAGGTAAAGCAGGTACCTCGGGAGGAAAATAATCATTGGAAGTTCCATCCCCTCTAATAGCTGCTATAGGCAGGATAAGGTTGCCAATTTCAGATGAATCTTTGAGTCCGCCACATTTTCCAAGAAACAATACGCCTTTTGGTTTTCTTGCTACCAGCAAATCCATAATTGTTGCCGCATTGGGTGAGCCTATGCCAAAATTAATAATGCTTAAACCCTCATTATTAGTGCAGGAGGACATTGGTCGATTTTCACCTTGCACATCAGAATTAAACCTCTTTGCAAACTGCTCAACATAGTCCTGAAAATTAGTTAGAAGAATGTAATCACCAAAGTCATCCACAGGCATTCCTGTGTATCTAGGTAGCCAGTCTTTGGCTATATCGTATTTATTATCCATGGTTCATTATAAACCATGAAGTAGAAATGATGATTTTTATTGTTCTGCTGCGCTTGCTAAGCCTGTTAAAACGGTTTGATGTTTTATGTATTCATGAATTTGTTGAGCCTGCTCTACATTTAAAACATCTTTAAATGAAGCCATACCGCTTCCATGAATTCCACCCAATACACTTCCTAAAAATGAAGCGTGGCCTTGTGCATCCAGCATCCTTAAGTCAGGCAATACTCCCCCACCAATAACACCTGCTCCATGGCAAAATTGACAATGTTCATGGTACTCATACTCACCTCGGGCAACTACCAAGGCATCTGAATTTAATTCAAAAATAGTAGGATTTAATTGAGCTATTGTTGCAACTGGCTTCTCAAGTTGAGTTCCACCAATTTCAAAAATCATCATCCTGCCATCTCTAGAGGGATTTTCATTTGGTGATTCTAGCCCGCCAGTAAGCGCATAGGCTCCGCCATAACCAACTTGAACTGCGATGTATTGTTTGCCGTCAATCTTGTAGGTTATTGGAGGTGCCACAATCCCTTGCCCAGTATCAACGCTCCAGAGCAATTCACCGGAATCTGCAGCATATGCTACAAATCTTCCATCTGATGTTCCTTGAAAAACTAGATTTCCATCAGTTGAAAGAACGCCTCCGCTCCATGGTCTTTTGTACTGAGCTCGCCAAACTTCTTTTTGTTCTTTAGGATCCCATGCCAATAAATATCCAACCGTTGCTGCATCAACCATAGCTAACTCATCAGGATCTTTTGGAAGATAGCTCATTTCTATCTGATTGGCTAAATTCCATGTATTTGGATTGTATTTAAATTCAGTGTCTGTGGAGTAGATAAATATTGTCTCTTGGGCTGGAATATATACCAAACCAGTTTTCGGGCTATAAGACATTGGATGCCAATTGTGACCACCAAGTGGTCCAGGCGTGGTTAGTGCTGGTTGCAATTCATGATTAGTCTCTTTAATCTCTACCGGCCTTCCAGTTTCAGGGTCAACGTGAGAAGCCCAATTCATTGGAACAAAATTATTTGCTGAAATAAACTCACCAGATGTTCTATCGATTACATAGAAAAAACCGTTTTTAGGAGCCTGCATAATGACTTTTCTTTGCTCGCCATCAATGTCAATATTGGCAAGGATCATATGCTGGGTGGCAGTATAATCCCAGGTATCTCCTGGAGTAGTTTGATAGTGCCAAACATATTCCCCATTATCTGGATTAATTGCAACGATAGATGAAAGATATAAATTATCGCCACCGCCTGGACTGCGTACGTATCTGTTCCAGGGTGAACCATTGCCAGTACCTATATACAAGAGATTTAATTCCGGGTCATAGGCCATAGAGTCCCAGACTGTTCCTCCTCCGCCTACTTCCCACCATTTGCCTCCTGACCACGTATCTGCTGCTTTGGCTAATGCTTCTGATTCAAAAGGCTCATCAGGGTTTCCAGGAACAGTAAAAAATCTCCATAACATGGAGCCATCTTTGACATCATAAGCAGAAATATAACCTCTTACTCCAAACTCTCCGCCACCATTTCCAATAATTATTTTCCCATCTATGATTCTTGGTGCGCCTGTGATTGTGTATGGTTTTGATTTATCAATTGTCAAAACATCCCAGTTCACTGCTCCAGATGCTTTATCAAGGGATATTAAACGACCATCAATCGTCGCAAAAACTACTTGATCTCCCCATACAGCAACACCTCTATTCACAACATCACAACAAGCATTTCTTGCCCAAGCTTTATCAACCTCAGGGTCAAATGACCAAATTTCTTTGCCTGTTTTTGCATCCAATGCAAAAACTAAACTCCAAGGAGCAGTAATAAACATCATGCCATCAACTACGATAGGTGTGGTTTCATGACCTCTGTTGGTTCCTGTTTCAAATGACCATGACAATCCAAGCTGATTTACGTTTGAATCGTTAATATCATTTAGTGGGCTAAACCTTGACTCATCATAAGTTCTGCCATGCAATAGCCAGGATTCATTTTCAGTGTCAGCATTGAGAACCCTCGAATTGTAGGAATTATTTTCAGCACATGAAAATATAAAGAAAAGGGGTAAAAGCAAAATTGATAAGTTTTTCATAGCTTAATAATAACAAAGGTGGCTTGAATATACACCAATTTGGTAGGGATGGAGGGAGTCGAACCCCCACGCCTTTCGGCACTTGGTTCTAAGCCAAGCGTGTCTACCAGTTCCACCACATCCCCAGAAGAAAAAGAATTATATTACAGAATGGAGAAATGTTAAGAAGTTTTGTTGAATCACTAAGAGTTAGAAATAAGGAATCTCATTTTTTCTTTTTTTATGGGCCAAAATAAGGATTGATGCTAAAAATATCTCGCCAAAGAATACAATCAATCCAAAAGAATTAAAGCCCTCATAAAAAAAACTTACGACTCGGCCAAAAGCTATGAAACCCATTATGTAGGCAATGCTTATAGCTATCGATATTGAATTGTAGGAAAATGCAAACCGCAGTAAAAGATATGCGTATGCTAAAAATGACCCTGCAAACAATGATCTAAACTCAGAAGCAGTCTCAGGGTTTGTCGCAAGGACGGGAATAAACCCCAAATCGCTGAGATCGGGTTTAAACATTACATAGCAGCCTATTGCAAATAAGCATGCAGCAGAAAAGAGGATGCATGCCTTCAACATTTACAAGACTCCTAAGACAAATAATGCTAAGAAAAAAGCTACCACACCCATTGCCAACCAAAAATATAACTCTTTCGTATTGCCAAAACGATATGCATTGATTGCAAGACCCCAACAATACAGCGGAGCCAGCGTGATGATTATTGAGCTTAATAAAATGGCTATAGGAATAAAAGCTAAGACTAAAAATAATTGTAGCGCTAATTTATTCATACCCTAATGGAACATAATTCTTTGGGCGATGTCAAATATCTGAAGAGTTTTCTAGCCATATAGGAGATGTCCATGCCCTTTCTTGTATAAAATTTGGAACATCTAAATTACTGTTTTCACAGTACTCAGGATTTTTTAA